>JBHBZU010000019.1:0-11341 GCA_041797745.1 Bacillota bacterium | reverse complement strand
CGTGGGTTCGACTCCCATCAGGCACACCAAAGGAAAGAAAATGTTAAGATAAGTAAAGAGCAAGAGATAAAAAAAGGAGGCAGGAGTCGAACCCGAGAGGGCACGAACGTGATGAGAAGCTCCAGTGAAGCTTCGAATAGTGAGTGTTCGCAGAAAGGCTGAAAGAGCCTTTCAAGAGATTTCAGCTGCGAAGCAGCGTGACTCCCATCAGGCACACCAAAGGAAAGAAAATGTTAAGATAAAGAAAGAGTAAGAGAGAAAGAAGAGGCATAATACAATTTAATATGAAATTATTGTGGCTACCGTGGGGGCTTGAAAGAGTACACGGCTAGCTGAACAAGGGAATCTAAAAGAACGTTACCGGCGCTGTATGCACTGAAGTAGCCTCTGCCTAGGACGAAAGTCGGCCATTGGGAAACTGAGAAGGTTGTAGAAACTACGAGGAATAATCCATAAGTGTGAGTCAGAAGACCTACGATAATACAAACACGCATTACCCGAAGAAGATATGGTTATATTTGAGGAATGACGTACCGCTTGGGGAGGCGTGAGCTTATGCTACGTGTAAATGATAGAAAATCGGCTATCGCATTTATTGCGATGGCTTTTTTATTTGAAAAAGCTGTATTATTCATTAAAGCTTTCATATTTAAAAATTTGAGTACTTAAAATTTGCGAAAACAAAAGAGAAATATTTGGAACATATTTTAGAAAGTTTGTAAAAGCTTTCAAATAGCCGAGGTTAAATACAGGTGTAATAGTAAAAGGAGAAATATGGAAAAGATAAGAAAGAATAAGGGTAAAATAATTGCAGGCTTAATAATAATAGCTCTGCTGGTATTTACTTTCTGGTACGGAGGAAAGGCTCCGGGAACCAGAGGTTTTATAGTAAATGAAAATATTAAAAATCAAGTGGAAAGTACCGGCGAAATTGTTTCGGATTCTGCCATTGAAGAAAAGTTGCCTGAAAAAGCTGTAGTTGCTACGGAAAAAGAAGAGCAAATTAAAGCTACAGAAAAAAAGGAACACCTGTCTGCCACAGAAAAAGAAGAATTGGCAGCAGAATTGGCAAAGAAGAAAGGTCTTACGGGACAGACTGTTGAAGCGGGAAACGCAGATTATTCCAAAAGTAAGGGAATGGAATTTGATTCAAAGACAGGAAAGGATAAGTATTTGACTGATCCCGTTCCTGAGGGAAAGCCCATTCCTGTGGAACCGCAGGATGTTCAAATAGGGAACACTGCCTATTCTTGCACAATCTCCATTTCCTGCGGGACTATTTTGGATAATAAAAAGTGGCTGGATCCTGAAAAGGAGGAGTTGGTTCCTGAAGACGGCTGGATATTAAAGCCGGTTAAGGTTACCTTTTACGAGGGAGAAAGCGTTTTCAACGTATTGCTCCGTACTTGCAAACAGAAAAAAATTCATATGGAATATAGAGATACTCCTATCTACAATTCCGCATATATTGAGGGAATCCACAATCTCTACGAATTTGACTGTGGGGAGCTGTCCGGATGGATGTACTCCGTTGACGGATGGTTTCCTAATTATGGCTGTTCCCGCTATCAGCTAAAGGACGGAGAAGTAATAAAGTGGGTATATACTTGCGATTTGGGTTATGACGTTGGCGGTGGCTGGGCAGTAGGAAAGTAGGAAAGATGATGATAAACAGAGATAGTTTTTCTTCTTACCATCCAATTATAAATTTCCTATACTTTTTTCTGGTGCTCACCTTTACTATGAGCTTTATGCATCCGATTTGCTTAGGAATAACCTTAATTTCGGCAATGCTGTACAGTTTTTATTTGGGAGGGAAAAAGGCGATACGGTTTTCTCTTTACTATATGTTGCCGATGGTGATAATGATTCTTTTACTAAACCCAGCTTTTAATCATGAGGGTATTACAATGCTTACATATCTTCCATCGGGAAATCCGCTTACTCTGGAGAGCATAGTATATGGTGGAGCCTCGGCAATAATGCTTGTTTCCGTTATCATATGGTTTACCTGCTTTAATGAGATTATTACCTCCGACAAGTTCGTCTACCTTTTCGGCAAGCTGGCACCGGCACTTTCCCTCATTCTTTCAATGACCTTGCGATTCATTCCAAAGTTTACTGAACAGACAAAGAAAGTGGTAGAGGCTCAGCGCTGCATAGGAAGAGATATTTCTTTAGGTAGTCTGTTTTCCAGAGCAAAAGTGGGAATAACCATAATATCCATTATGATAACATGGAGTTTGGAGGACGCCATTGAAACGGCAGATTCCATGAAGAGTAGGGGCTACGGTTTACCGGGAAGAACAGCATTTTCCAATTATCGTTTTGATGAAAGAGACAAGACAGCTTTAATTTGGCTTTTGTTTTGCGGAATTTATTTGTTTTCGGGTTGGATTTTTGGGGTTTTTAAATTCAGATACTACCCAAGTATAAAAGGTGCAGAAGCAACGGCATTTAACCTAAGCTTTATGCTGGTATATTTGCTACTTTGTCTGACTCCCGTAATTTTAAATGTGAAAGGGGATAGAGAATGGAAACGTTTGCAATAAAAAGTCTTACCTACTACTATCCGGAACAGAAAAAACCGGCTCTTGATTCTTTAAGCATAGATATAAAACAGGGAGAATTTGTAACCCTTGTTGGTCCCTCGGGATGTGGAAAATCTACTTTCCTAAGACAGTTAAAGACGGCTCTGTCACCTTGTGGAATAAGAAGCGGAGAAATTTTCTTTGAGGGTAAACCCTTAGAAGCTGTTGAACAAAGACAGCAGGCTGCAAGAATTGGTTTTGTCCAGCAAAATCCTGAAACTCAAATAGTTACCGATAAAGTGTGGCATGAACTGGCATTTGGATTGGAGTCTTTAGGCTTTGACACTCAAACTATTAGAAGAAGAGTTGCAGAAATGGCTTCATACTTTGGAATACAAGGCTGGTTTTATAAAAAAGTTTTTGAGCTTTCAGGGGGACAAAAGCAACTTTTAAATTTGGCAGCTGTTATGACGCTTCAGCCCAGCGTGCTTATTTTAGATGAGCCAACCAGCCAGCTGGACCCCATTGCCGCTTCGGATTTTTTAGCAACAGTAGGGAAAATTAACAGGGAGCTGGGAACTACAATCATCATAACAGAGCACCGTCTTGAAGAGGTGTTTACCATGTCAAATCGTGTAATAGTAATGGACGATGGAAAGGTGATTGCAGAGGGTTCGCCAAAAGAGGTGGGGCTTAAATTAAAGGATAGAGATCATTCCATGTTTTTAGCAATGCCTACTGCCATGAGGGCTTGGGCAGCCGTTTCAAATGATTTTGAATGTCCTCTAACTGTAAGAGAGGGAAGAGAATGGTTAGAGAAATTTACATCAGTTAATGAGGTGAAAGAACTTGAGCCGGAGAGAATTTGGAAGTTTCAAAATATAAAAAATAAGGATAAAACAGAAGCTGTTAGCAGCGCTGCTAAAAAAACTGTAAATCTTGGAGAAGCTTTAGCAAGTGAAGAAAAGGAGAAATGTTTTTCAAAGAAAGAAAGCGTTATATCTCTAAAAGACGTTTGGTTTAAATATGAGAAAGATGGTCCCGATATAATAAAGGGTCTTTCTTTGGAAGTTGAAAAGGGGCAGTTTATGTCTCTGCTTGGTGGTAACGGAACAGGGAAAACCACTGCACTTTCCATTATTGGAAAAATAAATAAGCATTACCGCGGAGAAGTAAAAACAAAAGGAAGTATTGGCATTTTACCTCAAAATCCGCAAACTTTGCTTGTAAAGAAAACCGTTAGAGAAGATATTAGTGAAATCTTAAAAGGAAAGAACCTTTCAAAAGAAGAAAAAAATCAAAAGCTCACAAAGATTATAAATCTTTGTCGTTTAGAAGAGCTTTTGGACAGACATCCCTATGACCTTTCAGGCGGAGAAATGCAAAGAGCGGCATTAGCTAAAGTGCTGTTGCTGGAACCGGAAATTCTGATTTTAGATGAAGCAACCAAGGGTCTTGACGCAAATTTTAAGCAGATTTTCGCAGAAATAATGAAAAGGCTCCAAAGAAAAGGAGTAACAATATTGATGGTAAGCCATGATGTTGAATTTTGCGCGGAATACACAGATAGGTGCGCACTTTTCTTTGACGGAAATATAGTAACAGAGGGGACGCCGAGGACTTTTTTCTCAGGAAACAACTTTTATACAACTTCGGGAAATAGAATGGCTCGACAGTTTATTCCGCAGGCAGTTACGGCAGCGGATATAGTTTGGTGCTTAGGGGGAAAAGTTTTACCTGCTATTAGTCTTTCCGAAGAAGAGGATATACCGGATACTCCAAAAGAAAAACAGCAAAATGAAGAAAAACTTCCTCTTTGGAGAAAACTTTTAGCTGTGGCTTCGGGAATAGTGGTGATTTGGGCATTTATCAGTGCCATCGGCATTACAGATCTTTCTTTGATAATAAGTGCAAAAGGACTTTCTGACTTAACCGGTGACTATATTAAAACCTATGGACTTTTTATGGCAGCTTTGCTTGTTCTTGCAGTGTCTATTACCAAAAAGAGACGGATTTCGGAAGAAATTTTACAGGTTAAACCTGAAAATAGGAAACTTCCAAAGCGAACATTAGTTGCGACAGTAGTAATATTAATTCTAATTCCTATTACCATGTATGTGGGAATCTATTACCTTGGAGGCAGGAAATACTACTTTATTACATTGCTGATGTTGCTGGAAATTATGACACCTTTTGCAATAATTTTTGAAAAAAGGAAGCCTCAGCCAAGAGAGCTGGTGGTTATATCGGTGCTGTGCGCCATTGGTGTAGCAGGAAGAGCGGCATTCTTTATGCTACCGAATTTCACTCCGGTTATGGCATTGGTGATTATAAGTGCTGTGGCATTTGGAGGTGAAAGCGGATTCCTGATAGGAGCCATGACAATGGTGGCTTCCAACGTAATGTTCGGTCAAGGTCCTTGGACTCCGTGGCAGATGTTTGCCATGGGACTGGTCGGTTATCTGGCGGGAGTGTTCTATCATAAGGGATTGCTGCGTAGAAGTCGCGGTTCCCTTTGCTGCTTCGGAGCTATCTGTGCAATAATTGTATATGGCGGCATTATGAATCCTGCTGCCGCTTTGATGTGGGCACATGAAATAAATCGAAAAATGTTGATAACTTATTATATTTCAGGGTTTCCTATGGATTTGATTCATGCTTTTTCCACTGTAATTTTCCTGTGGTTTGGAGCAGAACCGATGTTGGAAAAGCTGGATCGCATTAAGGTAAAATACGGATTGGTGAGTGTAAATGACTAAGGATAAATTTAGGGAAAGACTATATCTTGCAACCGTTGGAAAAGAGGCACCGATTTTAGCGGCAAAGTACGGACTGGGGCTGGAGTTAGACCATTATTGTTGTGGGGCTAGTTTAGAAAATACTTCTTTTGGCAAAGGCTTTCAACAAGCACAGAAAGATATTTGGGGAGAAGAATGGGACATCCCGTCTGCCGCAGAGGTTGCTGTTCAAGTGGAAAATGATTTAAAAATCAGTGGCGCAAACCGCCGTATTCTTCATGCTCCTTTCAACGAACTTTTTCCGGCGGCTATTGACCCAAGGGCAAGGAAGCTGGCTATGACTCGATTTAATCAAGCCTATAAAAAGGCGGCATATCATAATGTAAATCGCATGGTAGTACATTCGGGCTTCATGCCTTTCGTGTATTTTAAGTCTTTTCATCTCCAACAGTCCATAAATTTCTGGACGGAGTTTATGTCAGATAAGCCGCAGGACTTTATGTTATTGATAGAAAATGTTTTGGAAGATGAACCCTATATGTTGAAGAAGCTGATAGAGGGAATAGAAAAACAAGAGGAAAAAACAGGCGGCCGTCATCGCTATGGGATTTGTTTGGACATCGGTCATGCTGCTGTTTCAAGCAAACTTAACGGATTGGTGGGAGGCAGAGACAGTGAGGGTGTGGCAGGGGAACTCCCTGTGACAGAGTGGATAAGGGTTTTAGGGAAAAATATAGCCCATAGTCATTTACATTGTAACAACGGAAAAGCGGATTTACATGATGTTTTTGATTGTGAAAATAAAGCCTTTGATATGAGAGAGGTTATGGAAGCTTTTGAAAAATATGGGGCTTCGGACATGACTTATACAATAGAGGCTTTGGAACCGGAGCCCTGTATAAATTGGCTTAAATTTAGAGGTTTTCTGTGATTTGCCGAGATTGGTTTTAACAGGTCTTAATCTAAAAAGCGTAATATAAAAAGCTTTTCTTTTATGAAAGAGGATGTGGGCTTGCCGAGAACTGTTAATTTTGTTTCGCTAAACAAAAAATAACCTAAGCCGATTTTTCCTATTTTATTTTTCATTAGATTTAGCATATATATTGTAATCCTGCAATCCTACTACTCCTACAGATTGCTTTGGATATGCTGTAAAATGATATGGACTAAAGCAAAAAAGTATGATAATATAGTAACGAACTATGAAAATTTAATAACCGCTGGTGTTTTGTCAAAAGGCTTAAAAGTTTTTTGGCAACTAAGAGGGAAGCAGGTGGAAATCCTGCACGGTCCCGCCGCTGTAAGTGAGGAGCCATTGCCATTGTCGAGTTTATACTTGGCAGCCACTATGCACCTATGTGTGTGGGAAGGTGAGCAAGGGGTGAGGATACACGAGTCAGAAGACCTGCATCAGATGAGAGTAAGCTGACGGGAAATCAGAAAATGCTATATTCGGCTGCTACGAAGAGTAGCTTTCGGATAGATTAAAAATACAGAAAAACGGACTGTATCAGTGTATACTGGTGCAGTTTTTTGTTTGAAATTAAAAATTTATCTTTAAAATAATAACTCCAAACGGGAAAATTTTCGGTTCGGGTCGTGGTGGCTCGAACCGGAGAAATTCCTACAAGGAGGAAGGAGGATTTATGAATTTAGCGTGGTTTAAGAATCCGAACAACGTGGTTTATGCCAACGAAGACGAGTTCATTGATAACTTCGCATTTGAAACAGGGATTGCAAATCTAAAAGAGGAACTCGATTCTTTCAGGGAAAATCCCACACCTGAGGGAAAGACACTGAAAGGCAGAAAAAGAGTTTCAGTAAAGTTGATTATTCCAAACCTTATGTTTAACGAGAAAATTGATATGGGCGAAAACGTTTGGATTTATATGGGAGACGTAATGGAAAGCTATTGCGTTTATAAACCTTGGGGTGAATAATTCCAAGGTTTTTATTTTAATTTTAAAACTGGAAGGCTGGAAAAAATATAGAAAAGCATTGGAAAAATAGAGTATAAGTTTGCTGTCGTATGTTTTTGTATGGTTTTGTACTGCATATATATGTAGAAAAATGTAATATTAGCAAAACTTATAGAAGCATTAGAAACATTTATATGTTGAAATTTCAATGGTTTCAAGCCTCAGGTGTATTGACAAAAAGTTAACCGATGATTATATTGAGTATACACGCGAAAAGAAAAACGTTAAAAGTTTCAAGAGAGGTAGAAAAATGACAGAAACAAAAACAAAGAAGCCGGTAAGACTTCCTAATTTACTGGAAGCATTACTGCCAATCATTGTCATGCTGGGTCTGATGGTTTATAACCTGAATTTCTCCGGCGGTTTGTATGCTGACGCTCACATGCCTTTACTGGTAGGTATATGCGTTGCATGCTGTGTCGGCCTTTTATGCGGACACGACTTTGCGGATATGACTGTTGGTATGCTGGATGCAATCAATCGTACTATGGAAGCTGTACTCATTCTCTGTACAGTAGGTATTTTAGTAGCGTCTTTCATTTCTTCAGGAGCTATCCCTGCACTTATTTATTATGGATTAAAGTTTGTATCACCTAAAGTATTCTTACCTGTAGGCTGTCTCTTCTGTGGAGTTGTAGGTCTTGCTTGCGGTTCTTCATGGACAACCACTGCGACAGTTGGTATTGCTTTCATGGGAATCGGCGCAGGTCTGGGAATCAACCCTGCTATTACAGCCGGTATGATTATTTCCGGAGCGTATGTTGGAGACAAGTTCTCTCCACTGTCCGATACAACTAACCTGGCAGCAGCTGTAGCTGAAACAGGACTGTTTGATCACGTAACGGCTATGGTTTCCACAACAGGACCAACCTTACTTATTGCAGTAGTTCTTTATGCAATTACCGGTGCTAACTTTACTTCAGGAAGCTATGACCCTGCGGTATCTTTGGGTATTCAGGACGCAATTGCTTCTTCAGTAAACGTAAATCCTGTAGTGTTATTACCAATACTGGTAATTATAGTGGTTTGCGTTCTCAAGATGCCTGCACTTCCGGGTATCATGTTATCCGTATTCACAAGTATAGTATTTGCATTTATTTTCCAAGACGGATTCACAAATATTGCTAGCGTGTTCGATGTACTCCACTATGGTACATCCTTTGAATCCGGAAATGAGTTAGTAGACAAGCTCTTAAGCCGTGGAGGTATGGATCACCAGATGTGGACAATCAACCTCATCATTTTAGCAATGGCTTACGGCGGTGCTCTGGAAAGATGTGGCTGTGTAGAAGCTCTCTTCGGAAAAATCAAGGAAAAGACAAAGACTGTTGGTGGCTTGGTTCTTCTTACAATGGTTACTTCCCTCTTCTGCGACGCAGCAATGTGCGATCAGTTTATGGGTATCTCCATTCCTGGACCACTCTACCGTGAAAAGTATGATGAGCTCGGACTTGCACGTAATATGTGCTCCAGAACTCTGGAAGACTGCGGAACTCTTTGGGCGGTAATGTTCCCATGGACAGCTTGCGGTGCTTATCAGATGGGTGTTCTTGGAATCAACCCACTGGTTTACTTCCCGTTCGCATTCGTTAACCTCTTAAACCCTATCATTGCTTGTATCTGCGCTTACGCAGGCCGCAACATTTTCTGGGCAGACGGAGCTTACACACCGTTAATCGGTAAGACAAGAATGCGCAAGGTAGCGAAAGCTCCTGAAGCAGAGCATGAATATGCACTCAAGCAGCTTGAAGCTCTCAGAGCAGCAGGCAAGGCTCCAATAGTAGAAGCGAGATAATAAGTTCTTGCTTAAAACAAATTCAGAAAATAGGTATTGCTTCGGGGCAAACCGACTGATAAAATGTTAATACTGCTGTCACCTATGGAAAAGACTAAAAAGACTGTAGGTGACAGCAATTTATTATGAAAAAGGTGATACCGAGAAATCGGTAACAGGGTAAAAGTATTGGAATTTAGAAGAGATGAAAAAATGCCTTGGGATGACGAAAAAAATGTTGTGGTAACAAGGCCGTTAAAGGAAAGATCTACGGCTATGACTGTGGGTTTAATAGGTATGGGAGTGCTGCTTGTTGCAGGCGGTATCATGACCCAGTGGAAAATCTCCACAGTGTTCGGTGTGCTTTATTTATTGGCGTTGCTTCAGAAAAAAGCACAGGCTGTTACCAGTCGTGGACTGGAACAGTATTTCAAAATTTTCTTTATTAAGAAGCACTACGTTTACGAGTGGGATAGCATTACACAAATGGTAATTGAAAAGATTAAAGGAAATTCAGAAGTAAAAGCGGCTCATATCTTTGTGGGAGATAGAGACAGAAAACAGTATATAAGACCACAGGATGTTTCTAAATTGGAAAAGCTGGCAAAGGCAGCAAAGCCGGAGATAGCTTTTGAATATGTAAATAAGTAATTTGAGAAAGCCTTTAGTTAGCTTTTTATTGATGAACGAAAGTGACATTTATCTGTATTTATTTATCTTTGCCTTTAATTAAGGTCAATGAATATAAATATTTAACTGTCTTTGTTTTGCCCTATCCTTAAAATAAAATCGATAAAGTAATTCGTAAGGTAGATAGGGACATAAGGAAACTTGCTAAAGGACTTGAATAAAAAGAAATACGAGAGAAAATATATCAAAAACTAGTGCAAAACCTAAAGTGATGTGCATATAATGGATATATGCAACAGAAAATTTAATACTTACTTTTTGTGGTCGATATCGGGCTACTGTCTATCCTGACAAAACGGTATCGAATGAACAAGGGAATCGTAAATCGAACGCTAACCGGCGCTGTATACACCGAGCGTGTGTAGCCAAAGGACGAAAGTCGGTCATTGGGAAACTGAGAAGGCTGCTACAAACGCGATGATGAAATCTGAAAGTGTGAGTCAGAAGACCTACTAAGAGGAAAAAAGACACTGTTTGGGCAGATTGCTCTTACAATAGTGTTTATGTGGTTGCGCTTTGTCGCGCTTAATTTCGATAGGAATACGGCTATCGTGTCATTATGACATGGTAGTCGTTTTTTATATATAAAAATAAGAAAACAAACCAAGGAAAGTCTTTCCGTTTTACATTTGTAAAGGAGGGCCTTGGCTTTGTAGTAGAAATTTTCTCCTAAAGCTAAGGTCCTTTCTTATTTAAGGTAAAACTACCCTTTTAACATAACTTTTTTCTTTCGACGTTAAAAAATATAGCAGAGGTTATTCTGACAAATAAGCAGCGTAAAACAAGGTTTATGCTTTTGTAAAAGCCTGTTTAAATGCTTATTGTTGGAAAAAGCAGTATCAGAAAATCAAAAATAATTAAAAATAAGAAAAGTAAAGAATTTCAACTTCGCGAGTTGTCATCAATTAGGGGGATTAGTATATGAGCATATATTCTCCTGAGAAATTACTCCAAAAGGACCCGGTCAAATAGTAGAATTGTTCTTCTATTGGCGGGTCTCTTTTGGTTTTATAGGGAAAAACCGTTACAGGTATACAATTAATTGCTTTGTATGCACTAGTTGGCTGCCTGATGTAGTAAATGGAGATTGGGGAAACATTGAGTAAATTCAAGGATGACAGATATTAAGCATAAAGCTTTGCTGTTTCCTAATAATTAAAGAAGTATTAATTTGCTGTCCGAAACCTTGTTTCACATAGCGGAATAACAACTTTGTTAAAATAAATATAAAATGTTTGGAATAGACAAATAATTTAATAATTATTCAGAGTAAAGTGTTAATGCGTTAAAGCGAAAAAGTGGGGCTCACAAAATAAACCTTTGGTCGCGGTTTAGCAATGTAAAGTGCTACAGGTTTAACGTAAACCTAGTAAAAACGTTGAAAATGCAAGGAAAAAGACGGATTTTTTTGTTAAAATATTATTTACAAGCAGGTTTAATTTGATATAATACGAGATGGAGTGAGAGGCTGACTTCAAATGGAAATTTATACATTAGTTATAAATATTCATGCATTTGATAGATTTCCTTTTTGTTTCCCCCTTAATATATCAATCTTTCAATAATTTGATATCGGATTTATTTAGTACTTTTCGGTCAATTACTTTAATTTGCAAACCTTTTCAACTG
>JBHBZU010000018.1:0-6689 GCA_041797745.1 Bacillota bacterium | reverse complement strand
GTGAGCCCTGCTTCTGTCAGAATTGCTTTAAGGTTTTCCAATGCTTGTCTTGTCTGTTCCTTAATCTCTGTTCCAACTAAAGCTCCTGTTGCGGAATCAAGTGGAATCTGCCCGCTTGTCCAAAGAAAAGCTCCACAATCTATAGCCTGTGAATAAGGACCGATAGCAGCCGATGCTTTAGGTGTGTTTACTACATTCTTTTTAATATCTAATGTTGCCATAATAATTTCCCTTTCTCATTTATCCTTAATAATAATTCTTATAATATTGTAATATTGCAAATTTATGCCCTTACATCATATCAAAAATCCCCTTTCTTTGCAATGTTATGTTTACATTTTTTCCCATTTATTAACTGTTTTTTTCATCTCTTTTTATCTCTGGCATATTTTTTGCTCTTTACAAAGGCTTTTATAATTTATTTACTTAAATTTTACAAATCAAAGGTTACTATATTTACATTTTTGATATAAACTATACTCATAAAATAAAGTTCGGAGGTTTATATGATTTTTTGTGTTGAAGATGACAATTCTATAAGAGATTTAATGATGTACACCCTAAAGGCCTCTGGCTTCGAAGCCCAAGGTTTTGAGAGTTCTCTACCCTTTTGGGCAGCTATGAAAGAAAAGCTCCCTCAGTTAATTATTTTGGATGTTATGCTTCCCGGTGAAGACGGCTTATCAATATTAAAAAAGCTTCGCTCCTCCCCGCTTACATCAGACATTCCGGTTATTATGGCTACAGCCAAAGGCAGTGAATATGACAGAGTTATCGGTTTGGACTCAGGTGCAGACGATTACCTTTCTAAACCCTTTGGTATGATGGAAATGGTATCCCGTACCAAAGCCGTTCTCCGACGCACAGAACCAAAGCAGACAAAAGTCCTTACCTGTGGCGGTATTTCTCTTGATGAAGTTAAACACACCGTGTCCGTAGGCGACAAGAATATTTCTCTAACCCTTAAAGAATATGAGCTCTTAAAGCTGCTCATGGAAAACTACGGTCAGGTTTTCACCAGAGATACCCTGCTTGGAAAAGTTTGGGGCATGGATTTTACAGGAGAAACGCGAACTGTGGATGTTCATATCGGTACTCTTCGTACAAAGCTTTTCCATGCGGGAAATTTTATAAAAACTGTACGCGGTGTGGGTTATAAGATGGAGGAATGATGAATAAGCAAATTTTCAAGTCTATATGGATGGTTGCCATTTTGGTGTTTATTTCATCCCTGATATTTATAATGGGCATATCCTATAACTACTTTTCCGCTGTTCAAAAGCACCAGCTTCGTGCGGAAACTGAATTGGCGGCTCAAGGGGTCTCTCTTTCAGGTACGGATTTTTTCCGGGGACTTGATACAGTAAACTACAGAATTACATGGATTGACTCTGACGGAACTGTCCTATATGACAGTGAAGCTGATACCGTTAATATGGAAAATCACCTAGAGCGAGAAGAAGTCAAAGCTGCATTAGCTGACGGTTACGGTGAGTCCGACCGATATTCCAGTACCCTGGCTGACAAACAGCTGTATGCCGCTAAACTTTTGCCCGATGGAACCGTTCTTCGCCTTTCCATGATTCATCTTGCAGTTTGGACTTTAATTTTGGGTTTCGCACAGCCCATCTGCATTGTTGCTCTGATTTCTCTGGCTCTCTCTTTCTTCTTGGCTTCCAGACTGTCTAAAAAGATTGTGGAGCCTATAAATAAAATTGATTTGGAAAATCCGAAACAATATTTGGGTCATGAAAATTACAAGGAAATAGAACCTTTACTCTACCATATTTTCAACCAGCAGGAGCAGTTAAAGCGGGATCAGGAGCAAATAAAAAAAGCCTCCTTAATCAGACAAGAATTTACCGCTAATGTTTCTCACGAATTGAGAACCCCTCTCCATGCTATTTCAGGCTATGCCGAGCTTTTGGAAAAGGGCTTGGTAAAAAGCGAAGATGTGCTGGCTTTTACAAGTAAGATTCGTAGCGAATCCCTTAGAATGACTCGTTTAGTAGAGGATATAATTGACCTCACAAAGCTGGACGGAGACGGCGCTGAAATTGCCTTTGAAGATTGCGATCTTCTACGCATTTCTGAAAATGCCCTTGACAGTTTGGAAGTGGCTGCTTCCGCAGCTGAGGTAAATTTAAGCGTTAACGGTGTTTCCACCATTATTCAAGGTGTTCCGCAAATGCTTTACAGCATAATCTATAATCTGTGTGACAATGCCATAAAATATAATCGTCCAAAGGGTAATGTAAAAGTTACCGTAACAGGCGGCAAATATTTTGCCACAATTACAGTTGAAGATAACGGTATAGGTATACCTGAAGAAAGTCAAAACCGTATTTTCGAGCGTTTCTACCGTGTAGACAAGAGTCGCAGTAAAGAAGTGGGAGGTACCGGTTTAGGACTTTCTATCGTAAAACATTCAATTTTGAAACATCATGGAACTATTGAAGTAACCAGTAAAGAGGGCTACGGCAGTAAATTCACCGTAACTATTCCAAATCAACAAAATCAAGACAATAAATAAATTGAATAAAATAAAACCAATAAAATTAAAAAACTACTAATTTAAAGAACGGAGATTAGAAAATGGATATCTTTGATATGCTAAATTTAGTCGGAGGTCTCAGCCTTTTCCTATTTGGAATGAATCTAATGGGACAAGCTTTGGAACGCCGCGCAGGTAATGAATTAAAAATACTCTTGGGGAAACTTACAACCAACAAATTTGCGGGTCTCCTTACAGGTATTGCCGTAACTGCTGTTATACAAAGTTCCTCCGCCACAACGGTTATGGTTGTAGGCTTTGTAAATTCAGGTCTCATGTCTTTAGGGCAATCCATAAGCGTTATCATGGGCGCAAATATCGGTACTACCATAACAGCTTGGATTTTAAGCTTGGCAGGAATAGACAGCAATAACTTTTTCATCAGCCTTTTAAAGCCCACCTCATTTGTACCTGTTTTAGCCCTCATAGGTACCGTTCTTTATATGATGTCTAAAGATAGCAAGAAAAAGGAAACCGGCATGATTCTTTTAGGCTTTGCAACCCTCATGTACGGAATGGACTTTATGTCCGCCTCCGTCTCCGGTTTGCGCGACATTCCGCAGTTCCAGCAGCTGTTCCTTGCATTTAGCAATCCCTTATTGGGCGTTTTAGCCGGTGCCGTACTCACTGCGGTTATTCAGTCCAGCTCCGCTTCTGTGGGTATACTTCAAGCTTTAGCCTCCACCGGTGCTGTAACTTACGGTGCAGCCATCCCTATTATCATGGGGCAAAACATCGGTACCTGTATAACTGCCATCCTTTCTTCTGTGGGAACCAGCAAAAATGCAAAGCGTGCCGCCCTTGTCCATCTTAGCTTCAATGTAATCGGTTCTATCGTATGGCTGACCGTATTTTGCATAGTGAAGCTTTTAATGGAGCCCGCTCTCCTGGGAGAATCGGCAAGTTTAATCGGAATTGCGGTATTCCATTCAATATTCAATTTGCTATGCACCACTTCTCTGCTGCCTTTCAGCAAGGTTTTAGAAAAAGTGGTTTGCAAAATCATACCTGACGCCAAAGAGCCTGAAAAGTTTGTCGAGCTTGATGACAGACTTCTCACAACTCCGTCATTGGCACTGGCTCAATGTAAGCAGATACTCATCCGTATGGCAAAAACCTCTGTTGATGCCTTAAACAGCAGCATAAAATGTGTTACCGCATATGATAGCGACACAGCCAAGAGTATCCGCGAAGCCGAAGATGAAACCGACTATTACGAGGATATACTGGGTACCTATCTTGTAAAACTGACCTCTCTTCGCATAGGTGAAGAAGATAGTGCCAAGGCTACCACCTATATGAAATTAATCGGAGACTATGAGAGAATAGCTGACCATGCGGTCAACATTCTTGAATCTGCGGAAGAACTCAGGGCAAAAAATATTATCTTTTCCGACAATGCTCTTAAAGAATACCTGAATATCAGCTCTGCTGTAACTGAGATTCTCGATTTATCTTTCAATGCAATCTCAAATCACGATATTCAATCCGCTAAAAAGACTGAACCTCTTGAAGAGGTTATAGATATTCTCAAGGAAATGCTCAGAACCAATCATATTCTTCGCTTACAAAAAGGCGAGTGCACGGTGGATGCAGGTTTCGTTTGGTCCGATTTGCTTAACAGCCTCGAAAGAGTTTCCGATCACTGCTCAAACATTTCAGGTTGTATGCTTGATACACTGCTTCATAATATGAATATTCATGAAAACCAGCGTATTTACCGAAACTCCGATGAGGAGTTCAAACGCGAGTTTAATTCATATAATCTAAAATACAATTCTTAGTACTTCGGCAAAAGCCAACCCTTTTGTTTGTATTTGCTCCTTTATTTCTGTATAATATATATACAGCCATATACATAAAGATATGCATAGTATTTAGTTGATTTTAAGGAAAGTTAAAGGAGTTAATATGAATTTATTTGATATAATGGGGCCTGTTATGGTTGGTCCCTCCAGTTCCCACACAGCAGGTGCAGTTAAAATAGGTCATGCCGCGCTTAAACTCCTTGAAGAACCCGTAAAAAAGGTTACTATTCTTCTTCACGGTTCCTTTGCCTTAACGGGTAAAGGTCACGGTACTCCCCAAGCTCTGTTGGCAGGTGTGCTCAACATGAAAACCGATGACGAAAGAATCCCCCATAGTGAAGAGATTGCACTGAAAAGGGGTGTTGCTTTCAGTTTCGGTACAGTTGACTTAAAGGATTCTCATCCAAACTCCGCACTTCTAAAGCTGGAGGGTGAAAACGGAAAGAAGCTTGAGGTTATAGGTGAATCCCTTGGAGGTTCCCGTATCAATATAGCCAAAGTAAACGGATACATTACCAACTTCAGCGGAGAATTTACCACTTTAATTGTTAACAATGCAGACCGTCCGGGTTGCGTTGCAGAAATTTCCAGTCTTCTGGATCGTGAAAATGTAAATATCGCTCAAATGAAGTTAAATCGAGATTCTCGCGGCGGAAATGCAATCATGGTATTTGAATGCGATCAGGAAATCTCACCCGAAGCTTTAAGCTGGATTGAAAAGCAACCGGGGATTGAACGAATTATTTATTACAGCTTGTCTTTAGGCAGTGCAGAATAATTCCCGTAATCGCAAAGGAGAAACAACATGAGCTTCAAATTGCTTGAAGATATTAAGAATTTATGTGAAATAGAAGAAAAGCCTTTCTGGAGAATAGTCATGGAAGAAAACTGCCATGAACAAGCTCTCACAGAAGAGGAATGTTACGAAAAGATGGCTCTTATGCTGAAAGCCATGCGCCGTGCAGACCAAGCCTATGACAGTAACATCCGTTCCGTCAGCGGCATGGCAGGAGGTATGGGACAAAAGATGATTGACTACGGTAAAACCGGTAAATCCCTTTTAGGCGACTTCCTCACTGTAGCCACAGCCAAGGCGATTAAGATGGCAGAGTCCAACGCCTGCATGAAATGTATAGTGGCAGCGCCAACTGCCGGTTCCTGCGGCATTATCCCTGCCGTTGTCCTTTCCTACGGCGAATATAACAATGTTTCCGACGACAGACTCATCGAAGCACTGTTTGTGTCGGGAGGAATCGGTGAAGTTTACGCCAATAGCGCCAGTATTGCCGGAGCAGCAGGCGGATGTCAGGCAGAAGTCGGCGTTGCAGCCTCAATGTCAGCGGGAGCTCTAGCCTACCTTGAGGGTGGCGACACAGAAACTATTATCCACGCGGCAGCAATGGCAATGAAAAGCCTTATGGGACTTACCTGCGATCCCGTGGCAGGTCTTGTGGAAGTTCCTTGTATCAAGCGAAATGCTTCAGGAGTTATGGTAGCCGCAACCGGCGCCCATATGGCTCTTGCAGGTCTCCGCAGTGCAGTACCTCCGGATCAGGTGGTGGATGCCATGAGACGAATCGGCAGGCTTTTGCCTGACAGTCTGAAAGAAACCAGTTTGGGCGGGTTGGCAACCTGTCCTATGGCTCAGGAACTCGCAGTAAAAATGTCCGAAGAAGCAGAATAGGTCTGCCTAAAACACCTTAATTTATTGCACATATTATGCCCTGTTTATATGGTATAATTCAGCCATGTATGTTTTTACTGAGGTTTCCGAAAGCAAAATATTTGCACAGCTATGTGATTTTGCATAATGACTGCTTTAGCGGTCATAAGTACCATATCTCCCATAATAATTTACATCGGAAGATATGGTAAAATAGCTATTTAACTTAGGGTCAAAATAACAGGTCACCAACTACTTAAAGTTGATGACCTGTTATTTTATTTAACATGTTATATTTTCCAAAGTAAAGGCTCTAAAATATAAACTATTTTGCCTCTTTCATTCTGTAAATCATTTCACAAAGCTCCGCCCTTGTAATATTGCCCTTTGGATTGAGTTTTCCCTTAGAACCCTCTTCATTTTTTTCATAGGTCATAAAGGAATATGTGCCCTCTATTGCAAGACCGTATTGTTCATAAAAATTCACATTTGCAATATCAAATACAAAAAGAGCAGTTCTTGCGAACTGCTCCTAATTTGTTTTGTCATAATGCTATGAAGCAAAAGAACAAGTAATTATTCGATTACTTCTGTTACAACTCCGGAACCTACTGTACGGCCACCCTCTCTAATCGCAAAACGAAGTCCCTCTTCGATAGCGATT
>JBHBZU010000017.1:0-60890 GCA_041797745.1 Bacillota bacterium | reverse complement strand
AGAATGTACATGTTGCTTGGAAAAACATAAAAAACGAGATGATAAAGAATATAGAGCTTTGATGAATCGCCTCAAGAGAATTGAGGGTCAGGTTCGTGGGGTGGGGGGTATGCTGGAAGCGGACGCTTATTGCACAGATATTATATTGCAGGTATCGGCTATTACCTCGGCGCTAAACAGCTTTACCAAGATGATTTTGGCTAATCACGTGAAGTCTTGCGTGGCAGACAGCATTCGTCAGGGCAATGATGAGGTTATTGATGAATTGGTTACGGTATTACAAAAACTTATGAAATAAAGAAAACAAGGGGATTAAATGCAACATTATAAAGTAACGGGTATGAGTTGTGCAGCTTGTAGCAGCAGAGTTGAAAAGGCGGTTTCAGCTGTTAAGGGCGTTGATTCCTGCGCGGTAAGTCTACTCACAAACTCAATGGGAGTTGAGGGTAATGCTTCACCAAAGGAAATTCTTCAAGCCGTTGAAAAAGCAGGCTACGGTGCCAGCTTGGAGGAACCTATAAAAGAGAAAACTTACAAAAAAACAGGAGAGGGCAAAGTTGAAAACAGTGGTGATGAGCTTGAGGACTTGGAAACTCCGGTCTTGAGAAAAAGGCTATTGCTTTCTCTAATTTTCCTTGTTCCTTTGATGTATGAGTCCATGGGACATATGCTTTGGAACTGGCCTTTACCTAACTTTCTGGATGGAAATCATGTAGGTATGGCTTTGTACGAAATGCTTTTGGCGGCAATCGTCATGATTATAAACCAAAAGTTCTTTATAAGCGGTTTTAAGGGACTTATCCGTAAAGCGCCTAATATGGATACGCTGGTGGCGCTGGGAGCGACTGCCGCCTTTGGTTACAGCGTGGTTGCCCTGTTTGCCATGTCAAAAGCAATGTCAGCAGGGGATATGGAAGCAGCAGGAGGCTTCATGCAGGAGCTTTATTTTGAATCTGCCGCCACCATACTCACCCTTATTACCGTAGGGAAAACTTTAGAGGCGAAATCAAAGGGAAGAACTACCAATGCTTTGAGGGAATTAATGAAGCTGGCGCCTAAAAGGGCGGTGGTTTTAAAGGGTGAATCGGAAGTCGAAGTGCCTATTGAAGAGGTGAATATCGGAGATTTGATAGTAGTGCGCCCCGGAGAAAATATTCCCGTTGACGCAGTTGTAATCAAAGGCAACAGTGCAGTGAACGAGGCAGCCCTTACAGGAGAGAGTCTCCCCGTTGATAAGGCGGAGGGGGATAATGTTTCTGCGGCAACCCTTAACCAATCAGGACATTTGGTTTGCAGGGCAACAGGGGTAGGGGAAGATACTACCCTTTCCCAAATAATACGGATGATTAGCGACGCGGCGGCTACCAAGGCACCCATTGCTAAAATAGCGGATAAGGTTTCAGGAATCTTTGTTCCGGTGGTTATTTCCATTGCAGCAGCTACTTTTATAATATGGCTGCTGGCAGGGGAAACGGTGGCTTTCGCATTGGCAAGAGCTATTTCGGTTCTTGTAATCAGCTGTCCTTGCGCATTGGGGCTGGCGACACCGGTTGCCATAATGGTGGGAAGCGGAAAGGGTGCTAAAAACGGTATTCTCTTTAAGACGGCGGCTTCTTTAGAGGCAACGGGGCGGATTCAGGTGGTGGCGCTGGATAAAACAGGCACCATTACCAAGGGAGAACCGCAGGTTAAGAAAATCTCAACTGTGGCAGATGTAACGGAAGAAGAACTTTTAAGCGTAGCATATGCCCTTGAACAAAAGAGTGAACATCCTTTGGCCCATGCCATTGTTATAGAGGCGCTGGCACGGGGGATTTCAAAGGAGACGGTTACGGATTTTAAGGCGGAAATCGGTAGCGGCGTGACAGGATACCTTGGAGGACGAAAGCTGTTAGGCGGAAGTCAGAAATTTGTAACGGAAAGTTTAGGTATTGAATTTGAAAATACTGAGGCGGAGGAAATGGCAACTTTTGGCATGACACCTCTCTTTTTTGCAGCAGATGGTAAGCTGCTTGGAATAATCGGAGTAGCGGATGTTATTAAGGAAGACAGTGCCGCAGCCATTAAAAAATTAAAAGATATGGGTCTTCGCGTGGTAATGATTACCGGAGACAATTTAAAAACCGCGGAAGCTATCGGTAGAGAAGCGGGAGTTAATCAGGTGGTTGCCGGAGTTCTTCCTGATGGCAAAGAAGCTGCTGTCGTTGAGTTACAAAAGTTTGGCTCTGTTGCAATGGTGGGAGACGGTATCAACGACGCGCCGGCGCTTACCAGAGCGGATGTAGGTATGGCAATCGGAGCGGGTACCGATGTGGCTATTGACGCGGCGCAGGTGGTATTGATGAAGAACAGCCTTGAAGATGTGGTGGCGGCAATCCGTTTAGGTAGAGCAACACTTAAAAATATTCATGAGAATTTATTTTGGGCATTCTTTTACAATATTATCGGTATTCCTTTAGCGGCAGGAGTTTGGATTAATATATTCGGTTGGACTTTGAACCCGACTTTTGCGGCAGCAGCCATGGGTTTATCCAGCTTTTGCGTTGTAACAAATGCATTAAGGCTGAATCTTTTTAAAATGTACGAAAGTAAGCTTTATGGAAACACAGAAAAGCTTGAAGAATTGAAAATTGCAGGCGTAGATGGTAAAATCTACATAGAAAGAAAAGAAAGGGAGGACAAGAAAATGGAAATTAAAGTAAAGGGTATGATGTGTCATCACTGTGAGGCACATGTAAAGAACGCTATCGAGGCTATTGACGGAGTGGTTGAAGTCAAAGCAAATCACAATACGGATACCGTAGAGATTCGTTCAGATAAAGATATTGATATTGCGGAAGTAAAGGCTGCTGTTATTAATGCAGGCTACGAATTTGCAGAATAACCTATAAAAGAAAAGGGGGATATAAATGTCACTGGAAAAAGCCAAAAACTATGTTGAAAAAATGGGTTTTGGAAATCGCATAAGAGAGTTTGAAAGCTCCAGCGCCACAGTGGAGCTGGCAGCTATTGCAGTGGGCACGGAGCCCGAACACATTGCTAAATCCCTGACTTTCAAGGTTGGTGATGAACCCATCATGATTATATGCGCAGGAGACGCCAAGGTGAACAATCAAAAGTATAAGGGACTGTTTCACACCAAAGCGAAAATGCTGTCTTATGAAGAAGTGGGTCAGCTAATAGGGCATGAAGTTGGTGGAGTCTGTCCTTTTGGAATAAATGAGGGTGTGAAAGTGTATTTGGAAAATTCTTTGAAGCGATTTGAAAAAATATATCCGGCGTGTGGCAATGCAGCCAGCGCAGTGGAACTTACCCCTGAAGAATTGGGACAACTGGTGCCTGAAGCAGAATGGATAGATGTTTGTAAATACTAGGAGGCAAAAGATGATTGATTCACCACGTGTTAAAAAAGCTATGGAATATAGGAACAGTGCGGCTGCACCTAATTGCGCGCAGACGGTACTGGTAGCCTTTGCCGATAAAACAGGTCTTACAGAGGAACAGGCTCATGCAATTTCTGCCAACTTTGGCGGAGGTATGAGAACCGGAAGCGTTTGCGGTGCGGTGACAGGTGCTATTATGGCTCTTGGAGCTATGGGAATTACCAGTCCGTCAGCTACTGCTGAAATTCAAAAGAAGATGAAAGAAAATCATGATGGAACATTGGAATGTGCCACACTTCTTAAGAACAGTACAGCTAAAGGGATACACAGAAGAGAACATTGCGACGGGCTTATTAAGGAAGCTATCGCTTTGGTGGAAGAATACCTTTAACTGAAAAAACCTTGCTTGCGCAAGGCTTTTCCAGACTTATTTTTATTATTTTTAAGGTGGAATTATCTTTTGCGGCAGTGCTCAATTGCCATTGTAAATCCCAACCTATGTGACTAGATTCATGTGGGTAACCTTTGTACCCTAACCACTTGACTATAATATAGCATAGAGGATATAATAAGTAAAATTAATCTTATTACTATAACTATAAGTTTTGCTAATAATAAAATAAAGTCAAAAGCTAAAAAGATAAAGGGAACAAGGGTAGAAAATGGAAAAATATATTGCACTTTCCACGGTGGTGGAGGAGGGTAGCTTTACTAAAGCTGCGGAAAAACTGGGATATACTCAATCCGCATTGAGTCAGATGATTGCATCTTTGGAAAAGGATTTGGGGGTTAAACTGCTTTCAAGATCGAGAGCAGGAGCAAAACTTTCAAGGGATGGGCAAAGACTATATCCCAAGATTGAGTATTTATTGGGAAGTTATGCGAATGTGAAGCGAAAAGCTGATGAAATTAGAGGACTGGAGGACAGCCTCATCAGGATATCGGCTTTCAGCAGCGTAGCTACATATTGGCTTCCTATGCTATTTAAAAAATTTACAACGGAATATCCCAGTGTTGAATTTGAAATAGATTTAGCTTCCGATAACTATAATCTTGAGCAGGTGGAAAGGGGTAAGTCCGATTTCGCCTTTGCAGTTGAAAAATTAAATCCGAATCTTGAATATCTGGATTTGAAGAACGGATTTCATTTGGCGGTGCTTCCGAAAGGTCACGAATTGGCTAAATACGCAACGGTTCCTTTAGAACTTTTAGCTAAGGAAAGGTTCCTTATTAATGAGCTGTCGGATACTACTACTGAAATTCAAATCGCTTTTAATAAGCTGAATCTTACACCAAATACAAAGTTTTCCATTGAAAATGACGCTTCTATTTTGGCAATGGTGGAGCAGGGGCTTGGAGTCAGCGTGCTTTCAGCGCTCACATTATATCGCCAAAGCTATGATGTAGAAATTAGACCAATAGAGCCGCCGATAGAAAGGCATATTTCACTCGCTTGGAGAAAGCGTGACGATTTGCCGAATGCAGCTAACCGATTTATTGAATTTGTGATAAAACAAAGTCCGAATTTACCTTAAAAGTAGAAAAAGAAAGTGAGGACATCAGCATGAAAAATTTTCATTATAATATTCCGACAGAGATATTTTTTGGCAAGGGGCAGATTGAGAATTTAGGCAGCAACTTGAAAAAGTTAGGAGACAGGGTGCTTTTGGCTTATGGCGGCGGAAGTATCAAAAAGAACGGACTTTACGATGTTGTATGGGCGCAGATGAAAGAGCAAGGTATAACAGTTTTTGAAATTTCAGGGATTGAGCCGAACCCGAAGATTGAATCGGTGCGGGAGGGTATTGAAATTTGCCGCAAGGAAAATGTTCAGGCAGTGCTGGCTGTAGGCGGGGGTTCCACCATTGACTGTGCCAAGATGATTGCTTGCGGGACTTTATATGACGGAGACCCTTGGGATTTGGTATTAGATCCTGCAAAGATAGAAAAGACGCTTCCTTTGGCGGCTGTTCTGACTTTATCGGCAACAGGTTCCGAAATGGACGGCTTTGCAGTTATTTCAGATATGCAGAAAAATGAAAAATGGGGAACAGGCAATGATGTTACAAAGCCGGTATTCTCTATTTTGGATCCGGAATATACCTATACCGTTTCAAGATATCAGACTGTTGCAGGCACAGCGGACATTATGAGCCATATTTTTGAAAATTATTTCAATCAGACAAAGGGGGCTTTTTTACAAGCTCGCATGGCGGAGGGACTTTTGAAGACCTGCATTGAATATTTACCAAAAACCTTGGAAAATCCTAAGGACTATGATGCCCGAGCTAATCTTATGTGGGCTGCGTCGCTGGCAATCAACGGTCTGCTTTCCTACGGTGCTTCTGACGGCTGGTCCGTTCACGCTATGGAACATGAACTTTCGGCTTATTACGACATCACTCATGGTGTGGGTCTTGCGATACTTACTCCATTTTGGATGGAATATGTATTAAATGAAGATACCCTTTGGAAGTTTGTAGAATACGGAAGAAACGTTTGGGATATCAGAGAGGGAAATGATTTGGAAATTGCCAAAGCTGCTATTTGCAAAACAGCCGAATTTTTCAAATCCGTTGGACTTCCTGCGACTCTTTCTGAAATTAAGATTGATGATAAATACTTTGACATCATGGCAAAAAAGGCTGCTGGCGGAAGTCCTGCAAGAGCCTTTGTAAAGCTGAAAGAAACAGACATAAGAAAGATTTTTGAAAATGCTTTATAATTTATATATTATAGGATAAAATAGTCTAGCAGGTTTAAAAGGAAAATATTACGACCTAGAAAGAGAGACTTAAACTTAAATGAATATGTTCTTTGTAATGGAAATAATCGGTACTATAGCCTTTGCGATTTCCGGTGCTATGGTGGCTATTGAAAACAAGATGGATATCTTCGGGATGTGTACCCTAGGGCTTACTACCGCAGTAGGCGGCGGTATTATAAGAGATTTGATTTTAGGAATAAATCCCCCCATCGCTTTTCAGCTACCGATATATGCCACGGTTGCGATTATCTCTTCGATTGCGGTTTTTCCGGCATTTGTGAGACGTATCTTATTTGCAAAGCAGAAAATTTATGATATTACCATGCTGGTAACAGACGCTATCGGACTTGGAACCTTTACGGTTATAGGTCTTAGGGCAGGTTTGAATGCCTTTCCGGAGGCACATTATTTTATGGCAGTTTTCGTAGGCATGATGACAGGTGTTGGTGGTGGAGCTCTTCGCGATATGTTTGCAGATGTAACCCCTGAAATATTTGTAAAGAAAGTTTATGCTTCGGCTTCCATGGCAGGTGCTTTGGTATGCATTGCATTGTGGGATTTTGCAGGAGAGGGTATTTCCATGGTGGCAGGACTGACTTTGGTTGTAATCATCAGAATGCTGGCTGCATATTTTGAGTGGAGCCTGCCAAAACCGAAACCTATAGAATAGATGAGTAAAAAAGACAAGTAAACACTCATAGTGTATGCTTATAAATTTCAGAAGTGAAAGTTTAGATTTAATTTTAGAAAGTGAGAGGAGATTCAAGCTATGAAGATTAGAGAAAATGAAGACTTAACTGTTGTTAAGAGAATTAAGGAGGGTCTTGCAAAAAAAGACGGCTATTGCCCATGCAGACTGGAGAAAACTCCGGAAAATAAGTGTATGTGCAAAGAGTTTAGAGATCAGATTGCAGACCCGGATTATGAGGGCTTTTGCCACTGTATGTTATATTATAAGGAAAAATAGGAGGGATTAAAAATGGCAGAGATTAAAATTACAAATGATAACTTCGAAAAAGAAGTAATGCAGTCAAAGGAACCTGTATTGGTGGATTTTTGGGCTACCTGGTGCGGACCTTGTCAGATGTTGGGACCTATCATAGAAGACGTAGCAAAAGAATACGACGGAAAGGTAAAGGTGGGCAAAGTCAACGTTGATGACGAGCAGGCACTTGCCATTAAGTTTGGAGTGTTTAGCATTCCTACACTTTTGCTGTTTAAGAACGGTGAAGTTGTTAACAAAACTGTTGGCTTGGTTTCCAAGGAAGCTATTGACGCTATGCTGAAATAGAAAAATGATAACTTTTAATGCCGGTAAGGAAAGCCTTACCGGCGTTACTAATTTGCTGTAAGATTGTACAAATTTGGCACTTACTCTCCGAAATTGTAGACAATGTGCAAAAATAGTGATACAATTTTCTCGTTGCGTCCATAACTTTTACATTATGGACAATTAAATATAGCAATCTTCGGTTTGAGAGATTGTTTATTTTTTACACAAGGGGAGGGAAGCTAATGGGAAAAGATAAATTAGTACCGGAGCTGTTTTCCACAATGAAAACATATAACAAAAAACATTTTGCTAAAGATGTGTTATCCGGATTTATTGTAGCAATTATAGCCTTGCCTTTATCCATAGCTCTGGCTTTGGCTTCGGGAGTGTCTCCGGAACAAGGGCTTTATACAGCCATTGTAGCCGGATTTTTAATCTCTTTTTTCGGTGGCAGTAAAGTACAGATTTCGGGACCTACGGCGGCCTTTGCTACTGTAGTTGCAGGCATAGTTACAAAGGACGGTATGGAGGGGCTGATTGCAGCCACTGTTATTGCAGGGGTTTTACTGATTTTAATGGGGCTTTTCAGATTCGGTCGCCTGATTAAATTTATTCCCTACACTATTACCACAGGCTTTACGGCAGGAATCGCCGTGACAATTCTGATTGGTCAGCTGAAAAATTTCTTTGGGTTAACTTATGCAGCAGGCGTTAGACCTATCGAAACCCTAGAGAAAATTAAGGCGGTCATTACGTTTTTTGACAGCTTTAACCTTGAGGCATTTATGGTTGGTTTGATATGCCTTGCAATTTTAATACTATGGCCCTTTGTTACAGAAAAGATTCCTGGGTCTCTCATTGCAGTTATTGCAGGCGTAGCCCTTGTAAAAGGAGCTGGGTTGGAGGCTAAAACCATTGGAGACTTATATGAAATCAGCAGCAGTATTCCAAAACCTCATCTGCCGATTTTCAGCCTGGATATTTTCCAAAATGAACTTTCAAACGGCTTTACCATAGCGGTATTGGCAGCCATAGAGTCTTTGCTGTCTTGTGTAGTTGCGGACTCCATGATTAACAGTAAGCACCGCTCAAATATGGAGCTGATTGCTCAAGGCATAGGAAATATAGGTTCCGTCATCTTCGGAGGCATTCCTGCCACGGGGGCCATTGCCAGAACGGCTGCCAATATTAAAAACGGCGGAGGTTCGCCAATTTCGGGAATAGTTCATTCCATCGTGCTGCTTTTAGTGCTGGTGGCACTTATGCCTTATGCAGCGCTGATTCCTATGCCGACCATTGCGGCAATTCTTTTCATGGTGGCTTACAATATGAGCGGCTGGAGAACCTTTGCCCGTTTGGTGAAGACTGCGCCTAAAAGCGACATCATTGTTTTGATGGTGACTTTTGTGCTGACGGTAGTCTTTGATTTGGTGGTAGCTATTGAGGTTGGTATGCTGGTGGCCTCATTCCTGTTTATCAAGCGAATGAGTGAAGAAGCAGAAGTCAAGGGCTGGAAGTATTTCGATGACGAAGAGGATCCTGACAGAACTGAAGCCAAATTTGTGCCGAAGCACGTCAGAGTTTACGAAATTTCGGGACCCATGTTTTTCGGAGTTGCAGAACGTTTAGCGGAGTTGAAAGCGAAGAACTTCACAAAGTGCATGGTTATCCGTATGAGAGGAGTTCCTGCTTTAGACGCCACAGCAATGCATTCCCTGGAGGAACTACATCAACGTTGTGTTAAAAAGGGAGTTTCACTGGTATTTTCTCACGTAAACGAGCAGCCTTTTAAAACCATGGAGAAGTGTGGGTTTGTAGACATTATCGGTCGCGAAAATTTCTTGCCTCATATCGATGAAGCGCTTGAACGGGCAGCGCAGTTGGATGGGGAAGAAATTGCGTAATAAAGAATCGGATAATAAATAACAAAAGATATTATGCGGTGAAAGCCTTTTAGGCAGTCATTTTATGGTATCTTTATATATTGAATTATTTCATAAAAACAGCATATTTTTAAAACTTGGTACACCTCAAATGTAATCTATGAACTTTTGAGGTGTATTTTTGCGTTTTTTATGGAATTGCAAGGCAAATAGCCTGTTTCAAGTGTAATTTATATTGAAATATGATATAATCATTAAAAAAAAGAAAGGGATTGGCCGGAGAACAGAAAAGGGTCATTTTAGGTGGAATATGAAAGGTAAAGCTTATGGAGTAGGTGTTGGGCCGGGAGATCCGGAACTGATGACATTAAAGGCGGTTAGAATTATTAAAGAAAATGATATCATTGCCGTACCGGGAAAGGTTGTCGAAGAGTCCGTAGCCTATAAGATTGCGGTACAGACTGTTCCTGAACTGAAAAATAAAACCTTGGTGCCTCTTTACATGCCTATGGTTCTTGATAGAGAAGCTATTCGTAAAAATCACGATGAAAATGCCAAGGAAATTGAAAAGTATTTGGATGAGGGCAAAAATGTGGTATACATCACTCTTGGAGACTCCACCGTATACTGCACTTTCACATATATTCAGCACATTTTAGAAGAAGACGGTTACGAAACGGAGCTTATAAACGGCATTCCGTCTTTCTGTGCGGCAGCTGCGCGAATGAACATTCCTCTTGCGGAGTGGAACGAGGATATACACATTATTCCTGCTTCTCACAAAAAGGAAAACCCTTTAGAGCAATCGGGAAATTATGTTTTAATGAAGTCTGCAAGCTACATGAAAGATGTAAAAGAAAATTTAAAGCGTGCTGATCGTGAAGTCTTTGCAGTTGAAAACTGTGGGCTTCCAAACGAAAATATTTATCGCAGTGCAGATGAAATTCCGGACAAGGCCAGCTATTTCTCTTTGATTATTGCGAAAGAAAAGAACTAAATGATAGAGTTAAAAAATCTTACAAAAAAATTCGACAAGTTCACAGCGGTAGACAATCTTAATCTGACCATTGAAACCGGAGAAATTTTCGGTTTACTGGGTCCGAACGGTGCGGGCAAAACTACCACTATCAGTATGCTGTCAACGGTACTTCTTTCAACCTCAGGAGAAATTCTGATAGACGGAAAGCCTCTTACCAGAAGAGCTTCAGAAGAAAAACGAAAAATCAGTGTAGTAACGCAGGAGTATTCCATGCGTCAGGATATGACAATTTCCGAAGTGATGGAATATCAGGGCAGACTTTATTATATGCCTAGAAAAAAGATAAAGGAAAAATCAGACGAACTTTTGGAATTTGTGGGTCTTCAGGAATTTAGAAACAGAGTAGTAAGGCATTTATCGGGAGGGATGAAGCGTAAACTCATGGTTTGTCGCGCCCTTATGACAGAGCCGGACATTTTAATGCTGGATGAGCCCACAGCGGGTATGGACGCACTTTCCCGCAGGCAGATGTGGAATTTGTTAAAACAGCTTCACAGCAGAAATTTGACCATCCTTTTAACTACTCACTACATTGACGAAGCGGAAACCCTCTGCGACAGGGTGGCGCTAATCAATCAGGGGAAGTTGGATGTTATAGAGGAGCCGAAGATTTTAATCAGCAATTTGGGTAGCTTTGCCGTAGATGAAATATCAAGAGAAAATCTCAGCAGCAGGTATTTTACCACAAGAGATGAAGCTATTGCATATATCTCCACATGTGACGGCGGGGCGACCTTGAGAAATTCTACTTTAGAGGATGTATTCCTTAGTAGAATGGGAAGAAAATTATCATCGAAATAGGTGTATATGGGAATAATTACAGTACTTTGGGAAAAGTGGGTTGAATTTAGAAGAGACTTTTATAAGATTACAGTTTCAAATATGATGACGCCACTCATGTATCTCATCATTTTCGGTATGGGAATACAGACAACTTCACATGGAGAGCCTTACCTCAACTTTCTTATTCCGGGTGTAGTAGCGATGGTTACTATGACCGGAAGCTTCAGTGCGGTTACTCAAAATATGAGCGTTCAGAGGCTCTATGAAAAGGCGTTGGATCAGGTGATGATTTCACCTACTCCCCTTTGGCAGTTTATGCTGGGGCAGATTATAGGGGGTAGCCTCAGAGGAATATATGCAGGCTGCGTGGTGCTGTTGCTAACGGTACCTATCGGAACGGGGCTGGTGTTTAACGGGCTTTC
Source organism: Bacillota bacterium (assembly GCA_041797745.1). Classification (GTDB taxonomy): domain Bacteria; phylum Bacillota; class Clostridia; order Peptostreptococcales; family Anaerovoracaceae; genus UBA3871. The sequence continues at coordinate 49,340 of JBHBZU010000017.1, read as the reverse complement.
ATTTTTGATAATGTTACTTAACGGTGCGGTATTTGCAACTATAGGCTTGGTGCTTTCCTTTATGTCTAAAAGCTATTCGGATGCTCCAAGATACAATGCCTTTATTATTATGCCCATGTCCTTTCTTTGTAATACCTTTTTTTCCGCCGATCAAATGCCCGGGGGTATAAGGCAACTGGTTATGTTGCTGCCCCTTTCTCAAACCAGCGAAATGCTTCGCAATATCTCTCATAAAGAAAGTGCAGGTATTTTCGGGTTTTGCGTGTTGGCAGTGTATTTAGTTATATTCGGAGCTATATCTTTTAGCTATATTTATAAAAAGAAAAATTTATAGGAGGTACCGCTATGAAGAAATTGACGTTTTACTTAGCCATAGCGATGTTGCTGACTATGATAACAGGGAGCTCATTTTCTTTTGCAGATGAGGCCCACAGCGAAGTTGCGGGCTTCGTACAGATAAAAGAAGTTTTACGAGAGGGAATGGAACCTGTTTTTGCAAAAGACTTAAATGATGGAACCTATGAAATTCAAGCAAATTCCAGCTCCAGCTTCTTTAAGATTATGAATGCAAAGCTAACCGTAAAGGGCGATAAGATGGAAGCTGAAATGGTAATGTATACTAACAGCTACTCGGATATTTTTATGGGAAGCGGGGAAGAAGCGGCTAAGGCAGAGGAAAGTCAATACCTGCACATTGAAGACAATGGCAAAGAGTATACCCTTACTGTACCGGTTGAAGCCTTAAGCTCTCGCATTCCTTGCGCCACCTTTAGTAAGAAAAAACAGCTTTGGTACGACCGCAACCTTTGTTTTGACGCTTCAAGCTTACCGCAAACAGCATTGAAAACGGAGCTTTCCAAATATGGAGATTTGATGTCGGAGGGAGAGGGAGAAGCTGCAAAGAAGCTGCAAAAGGGAGACCCTCAAAAAGAAGCAATGGAAGTGGATTTTAAGGACGGAGAATATTCCATTGAAGTTACTCTTGCAGGAGGCAGCGGCAGGGCTTCCGTAAGCTCGCCCACATGGCTATATGTAAAAAACGGAAAGGCTTTCGTAAAGCTTTTGTGGAGCAGTTCCTACTACGACTATATGATTGTGGATGACATGATTTATTACAATGAAACCACAGACGGCAGCAACTCCAGCTTCACTATTCCTCTTCCGGCATTTGATAGAGATATCAAGGTTATTGCGGATACAACAGCTATGGGAGATCCTGTAGAAATAGAATATACCTTGACCTTTTATGAGGATACAATAGGAAATAAGGGGCAGGTTCCCCAAGAAGCGACCAAGAGAGTAATAGCTATTGCGGCAGTTATAATCATTGGTGGAGGTATTCTTAATTTGATTATTAAGAAAAAGAGGGGCAGATAACAGAAAGAGAGAACTGATGGAAAAGAAATTAGGTATTCTTATAGTGAGCTTCGGTACCAGCCACAGCGACACCAGAAAGAAGACTTTAGACGCAATAGATGAAAGTTTTAAAGAAAGTTTTCCGGAAGCAAAAATATATAGAGCTTGGACAAGCAAAATGATTCGAGCAAAAGTTTTGAAAAATGAGGGTATCGAGGTACCGAGCGTTGATGGTGCTTTGGCGCAGATGGCGGCAGAGGGAATTACAGAAGCTGTTATTCAGTCCACTCATATTTTAAAAGGCATAGAGTATGATACAATGCTTATGGAAATAGAAAGCTGGAAAGAGAAATTTTCCGAGGGTTCCCTTGAAATTAAAATCAGTCAGCCCTTGATAAGCGACGATGAGGATATTGACAGGGCTTTAAAAGTTGTGACATCTGAACTGCTTTCCGATGAGGAGATTTTTTTGGCACTTATGGGACATGGAACTAATCATTTGGCAAACAGGCTTTATTTTAAGGCAAACGAAAGGCTGAAAGCCTTGGGTTTTGATTATGCCTTTATGGGAACTGTAGAGGGAGAACCCTCTGCAAAGGACATTTTGGAAAAAATCGAAAATCATCCTATGAGTTGCAAGAGGGTTAAAATAGCGCCTTTTCTCATGGTAGCAGGCGAACATGCAAAAAAAGACCTTTCAGGTGAGGATGAAAACTCCTGGGAACAGATTTTTAAGAAGTCAGGCTATGAGGTGGAATGTGTGTTAAAGGGTCTTGGGGAATATGATGAGATTAGAAATATTTTGGTTGAACATGCAAGGGAGACTATTAAATAAATAGCAAGCAAGGCAAGCAAAGTAAGTAAAGCAAGTAAAAACAAAAAACTAACGATAAACAAAAGGGAAAAATTTATGAGCATTCAAATGCTTGGCATTGACCACAATGCTGCAAATTTAGACATAAGAGGCAAATTTTCTTTCACAAAAAAGAAGACCACGGAAGCCTTTGAATTATTAAGAAAAGACCGTTCTATAAAAGGAATAGTTATAATATCAACCTGCAACAGAATGGAAATTTATGCAAATGTAGAAGATGAAGCTGAGGCTAAGCTTTTTGAAAAGCTTTGTAAATTTGCAGGTGTAAATTCAAAAGAGTATAAGAAATATTTTGTAAAAAGAAAAGGGAAAGCGGCAGTGGAACATCTTTTCAGGCTGGCAGCGGGACTTGAGTCAATGATTTTAGGCGAAGATCAGATACTCACCCAGATTAGCGAAGCACTGCTTTTCTCAAGGGAGAACTATGTAACCGACAATGTTATAGAAACTCTTTTCAGGCAGGCTCTTACTGTAGGCAAAAAGATTAAAACAGAGGTAAGGCTGTCTGCCACCGATCAGTCTGTAGTTCATGCGGCTATCGAAAGGCTGGAGGAAGAGGGAGCAAATTTTGATGGGAAAAAATGTATGGTTATAGGCAACGGAGTCATGGGTAAAATGGCAGCCACCTTATTAAAAGAAAGAGGGGCTGAGGTAACCGTAACCATCAGACAGTATATTCGAGGAATTGTGGAAGTGGCTAAAGGCTGTAATCGCATTGACTACGGTAGGAGAATGGAGATTTTCGGCGATTGTCAATATGTATTCAGCGCCACCGTCAGCCCAAACTTTACTTTAACTAAAGAACTCATTGAGGGTCACGTAAAACACCGCATGACTTTGGTGGATTTGGCAGTGCCCAGAGACATTGAACCTGAGGTAGCGGAGGTGCCTTTGGTTAAGCTCTACGATATTGACGATTTTCGCCAAGAGGGACGAAGTAACTTACAGAGGGAACAGATTAGTCAGGCGGAAAAATATGTTTTTGAGCAAATGGAAGGGTTTACCGCATGGTATGAGGTAAAGGACATTATACCTAAAATTGAAAGGCTGAAAGCTGAAATTGCCGAAGACTTGGTTTTAAGATTAACCCCGAAATTTAAGGGCTATGACCTTTCCAAAGAGGCTAAAAATCAAATTTGGAAAGATATACATCAATCTGCTGAAAAGAGCATGAATAAGCTGCTGTTTACGCTGCGTGACGGCATGGAAGACAACTCCTTTAGGGAGAGCATTCAATGCTTGGAGGAAAGATACTTAAAGGACGACCAAAATGAAAGATAAGCTGATTATCGGCACCAGAGAGAGCTTGCTGGCAGTGACTCAGGCGAAAATGGTGCAGGAATATATAAATAAAAAGGGAAATAGCTGTAAAGCGGAGCTTCTAACCATGAAGACCACCGGAGATATTATTTTGGATAAACCCTTGGAAAAGGTGGGTGGCAAGGGTCTGTTTGTAAAAGAATTGGATAGGGCACTTATGAGCAAGGCTTCCGACCTTTCCGTTCACAGCCTAAAGGATGTTCCTATGGAACTTCCAAAAGAACTGCCCTTGCTTGGATACTCTAAAAGGGAAGACCCCAGAGACGCTTTGGTACTTCCGTCAGGCGCTTGCGAAATAGATTTCAGCAAGCCCATAGGTTGCTCCAGCAAGAGACGTATGATACAACTGAAATTAATCTATCCTGAAGCGACTTTCGCCACTATTAGAGGCAATGTTCAGACAAGACTGCGTAAGCTCGATTCAGGGGAGTTTTCCGCCACCATATTAGCAGCAGCGGGTCTTAAGAGGCTGGGTCTGGAAGAACGCATAAACAGATATTTTGAGCCGGATGAGATGGTTTCCGCGGCAGGTCAAGGGATCTTAGCGGTGCAAGGTAGAGCAGGCGAAGATTACAGTATTCTTGATGGCTATTTTGATATTGAAGCAGCAGCCTGTGCAATAGCGGAAAGAACCATGGTTAAAGCCCTTGGCGGAGATTGCAGTACGCCTATCGCTGCCTTTGCCACTGTCCAAGACGGAGAGATGACCTTGAGAGGTTTTTATATGGATGAGACCACAGGTAAGATTTACAAAGGGAAGAAAACAGGGGTTGCAACAGAGCCTGAACTGTTAGGTGAGGAATTGGCAAAATCATTTTTACAAGTATAGAATAAACATACATAAGCATAGATAGGAGAAATTATGCCGGCTAAGGTATATTTGGTAGGTGCGGGTCCCTCAGATCCGGGGCTGTTTACAATTAAAGGTAAAGAATTGCTCTCAAAAGCAGAGGTTGTGGTCTATGACGCTCTGGTGGGAGACAGCATATTGCAGATGATTCCTAAAACTTCAGAAATGATAAACGTTGGCAAACGTTCCAACCATCACATTATGAAGCAGGAAGATATCAACGAGCTTTTGGCAGCGAAAGCAAAAGAGGGAAAGACGGTAGTTCGCCTCAAGGGAGGGGATCCGTTCCTCTTTGGCAGAGGTGGAGAAGAACTTGAAGTTCTGATTCGCGAAAATATTCCTTTCGAGGTCGTACCGGGAGTACCGTCACCTATTGCAGTTACAGCGTATCAGGGTATTCCTGTTACTCATAGAGATTTCTGCTCCTCCGTACACATTATTACCGGTCATCGCAGAGAGGGTCGAGAATATGATATAGACTTTAAGGCGTTGGTAAATACTAAAGGAACTCTGATTTTTCTCATGGGGGTAGCGTCCTTAAAAGATATATGTGAAAAATTGATGGAAGCAGGTATGAGAGCAGATATGCCAGCAGCCTTGCTTATGCACGGAACCCGTGCTCATCAGGACAGAGTAATTGCCACTGTAGGAACTTTGGTTCAGGAAGTTGAAAACCATGGTGCCAAGACTCCTGCAATTATTGTGGTGGGTGAAGTATGCAAATTGGCGGAGGACTTTTCATGGTACGAGAAAACCTTGCTTGGCGGAGCCAAGGTTTTGGTTACAAGACCTAAGGAACTGGTAAGTGATACCGCTAAAAGACTTAGAGCTCTTGGAGCCGATGTTTTGGAAGTTCCGGCTATAAGCACCGTAAAAATAGAAAATAATAGTGAATTAAAAGAGGCGGTAAACAAGATTAAAGATTTCGACTGGGTGGTATTTACAAGCCCCACAGGAGTGCGAATCTTTTTTGAAGAACTGTCAGATTGGAAAATAGATTATAGAAAAATCAGCAATGTGAAATTTGCTGTAATAGGGTCAGGAACCTGCAAAGAATTGGAGAAAAGGGGCTTTTTCCCTGATATGCTGCCTGAAATTTATGACGGGGATCATTTGGGGGCGGAACTGGCATTAAAATGTAGCAGCGGTACCCGCTTGCTTATTCCAAGAGCAAGAAAAGGAAATGAAGAACTGGTAAGACAGCTAAAAGCCGTGGGGGCGGAGGTCTTAGATATATCCACCTACGATACTGTATATGAAACCGAGCATTTAGTGGATGTGAAAGGGGAAGTTGCAGGGGGAGAGGTTGATTTTGTCGTATTTACCAGCGCTTCCACCGTAAAGGGCTTTGCAGCGGTAATGGGAGATATTGAACTTCATGAGGTAAAGGCAATATGTATCGGGCAGCAGACCAAGGCGGCAGCGGACAAGCTGGGAATGCAAACTTTTGTAGCGGAAAAGGCTACGATAGACAGCTTGATAGAAAAACTTGTTGAAATATACAATGGAGGAAAAGTCGGTGGAAATAATTAAAAGACCAAGAAGATTGAGATATGGGGAAAATTTACGTAAGATGGTAAGAGAAACCAGAATGGACGCTTCTATGCTGGTATATCCCATATTTGTAAAAGAGGGTACCGGAGTGGTGGAAGAAATTCCTACCATGCCAAATCAGTTTAGGTACAGCATAGATACTGTAAATCAGAAAGTTAAATCCCTTTTGGAACAGGGTGTAACCGGTCTGATTATTTTCGGTATTCCTGATGAAAAGGATGAGATTGGCAGCGGTGCATACAGTGATAAAGGTATTGTTCAAAGGGCTATTCGCAAGATTAAGTCTGAGCATCCTGAAATGTATGTGATTTCCGATGTATGTATGTGCGAATATACTTCTCATGGGCATTGCGGAGTTCTTTGCAACCATGATGTAGACAATGACAAAACTTTGGAGCTTTTAGCAAAAACAGCTTTATCCCACGTAAAAGCAGGAGCAGATATGGTGGCACCCTCAGATATGATGGATGGAAGAGTTTCAGCTATTCGTAAGCTTTTGGACAAGCATGGTTTTATAAATATTCCTATCATGTCTTATGCGGTAAAGTATGCTTCAGCTTTTTATGGTCCTTTCAGAGACGCAGCAGGCTCCGCTCCATCCTTTGGCGACCGCAAGTCTTATCAAATGGACTACCACAACAGCAGAGAAGCTCTTAAAGAGGCGCTGGCGGATGTGGAAGAGGGTGCGGATATTATCATGGTAAAACCTGCCATGTCTTATTTGGATATTCTTGCGGAAGTGAAGAAAGCAACGAATGTTCCTGTTGCCGCATACAGTGTAAGCGGGGAATATTCCATGATTAAGGCAGGGGCACAGCTTGGATATATTGATGAGGAAAAGATTATTTGTGAATCTGCTACCTGTGCTTTTAGAGCAGGTTGCGATATCTATATAACATACTATGCAGAGGAAATTGCAAAATATATGCAGGAAGGTAAAATTGGTTAAGGGCTTATGAAGATGACAAAATCCGAAGAAATTTTTGCGAGGGGTTGTAAGGTTATTCCCGGTGGGGTAAACAGTCCTGTGAGGGCATTTCGTTCTATCGACGGCGTGCCGCCGATGATTTGCAAGGCAGAGGGTGCCTATATGTTTGATGAAGACGGCAACAAATACTTGGATTTCGTCGGTTCATGGGGGCCAATGATTTTAGGGCATAATCATCCTGCTGTTCGGGAAGCGGTAATTAAGGCTTGCGAAAACGGGTTAAGCTATGGGGCAGCCACTAAAAAAGAGGTGGAAATGGCGGAGCTTATCTGTTCTTCCGTTCCAAACATTGAGATGATTCGTATGGTAAATTCCGGCACGGAGGCTGTAATGAGTGCTATTCGCTGCGCTCGAGGATACACAGGCAGGGATAAGATAGTGAAGTTTATGGGCTGTTACCATGGACATTCCGACGCACTTTTAGTGCAGGCGGGCTCCGGAGTCATGACTGCGGGCATTCCTGACAGTGCAGGAGTTCCGTCAGGATGTACAAGGGACACCCTTTCGGCAGTTTACAACGATTTATCTTCCGTAGAGAAACTTTTTGAAACTTTCCCTAAAGAAATTGCGGCAGTTATTGTAGAACCGATAGCTGCAAACATGGGGGTTGTTTTACCGGAGAAAAGCTTTCTGAAAGGCTTGAGAGCTTTATGCGACAAATACAATGCGGTGCTCATTTTCGATGAAGTAATAACCGGATTTAGAGTAGATTACGCAGGGGCGCAGGGCTTTTCCGGTGTCAATGCGGATTTAGCGACTTACGGTAAGATTATCGGAGCAGGTATGCCGGTTGGTGCCTATGGCGGAAAACGCGAAATAATGGAATGTATAGCTCCTTTAGGAGCCGTGTATCAGGCAGGTACTTTAAGCGGTAACCCTGTTGCCATGGCGGCAGGCTATGCACAACTGAAAATACTAAAAGAACATCCTGAGATATACGCAAAACTTAATGAAAAAGCAGATTGGTTCTATGAGCAGGTGGCGGAAATTGCAGGTAAAGCAGGTTTTCCTGTAAGTGCTAACCACATGGCGTCTTTGGGGTGTATCTTCTTTACGGGAGAAAAGGTCATTAATTACGAAACCGCTAAAACCTCCGACACAGCCAAGTTCACGGAATATTGCAGATATATGTTTGCCAAGGGTTACTATATTGCACCGTCACAGTTTGAGGCAATGTTCTTATCCGCGGCACATACAGAGGAAGAGCTTAAGGGCGTACTGGAAACAATGAAAGGGTTCTTTAAATAATGTTTTTTCCAATGTTTGTAGATATTTCTAAAAAGAAAATACTGGTGGTAGGTGGAGGGAATATTGCCTTTCGCAGAGTGAAAACCCTACTGAAATTTGAACCTGAAATTCATGTGGTGGCAAAGGAAATTACAAAAGACTTGATGGAGGTTACGGTTTTACATTTAGAAAAACGGGCTTTTAAGGAGTCTGATATAGAGGGCTTTGATATTGTATGTGCGGCGACAGATGATGAAGCCGTGAATCATAGAATATATGAAATTTGCCGGGAGAAAAAAATTTTGGTAAATGTATCAAGTGACCGCAAGCTTTGCGATTTTTACTTTCCCTCGGTAGTTGTAGAAGAGGAAATTGTAATCGGCATAAATGCTTCAGGAAAAAATCATAAAAGAGTGAAAGAAACAAGAATGTTAATTGAAAGGCTGTTTCAAAAATAATGATGAATCTAAATGAAATTTACAAAGAAATAAATGAAAAAGAAGAAGAGCTTATAGCTATACGCAGAGACTTTCACAAGTATGCAGAATCGGGCTGGAACGAGTTTAGAACCACCTCCAAGATAGTTGAATACCTTAGAGCCACAGGACTATCTGTTAAATGTGGCAGGGCAGTGGTAAGTGCCGAACATGCATGGGCAAGACCTGATGTGCTGACTTTGGAATCAGCCAGCCGACGTGCCTTTGCCGACGGTGCGGACCCCAATATTATCAGCGAGATGAAAGGCTTCACAGGGGCAGTTGCAACTTTGGAAACAGGGAAAGCAGGGCCTGTTATAGCACTTCGTTTCGATATCGACAGTAACGATGTAAACGAGGCGGCCACTGAAAAGCACAGACCTTTCAGAGAGGGATTTTCTTCTAAAAATCGCGGTATGGCGCATACCTGCGGACATGACGGACATACCGCCATAGGCTTGATTACAGCAGCCATATTGGCAACCCATAAGGATGAGCTTTGCGGAACTGTTAAATTCATCTTCCAGCCGGCAGAAGAGGGAGACAGGGGCGCAATGGCAATAGTTAAGACAGGTGTACTGGATGATGTGGATGTGGTTTTGGCTGCCCACATATACGATTCTCCGTCGGGAAAAATGGGCTTGGCAGGTACACAGACCGGTCTTTATGCAACTACGAAATTTGATGTACTTATTCGGGGAAAGAGCGCTCATGCGGGGCTGTCCCCTGAAAACGGAGCTAACGCAATCAATGCCGCTTGTATTGCGGTAAGCGGAATGCAGGCTTTCCTGCAAGACAGTCGCGGTAGCAGCAGACTTAATATAGGTAAGATTTCAGGAGGAAGCGGTCGTAACGTGGTGCCGGAGGATTGCCGAATGTGCTTGGAAACTCGCGGAGAAAATACGGAAGTAGAGCAGAGACTGTTTCATAAGGTAAAGGAAATGGCAGAGAATGTCAGTGGGGCTTTCGGCTGTACCTGCGATACAAAGATTATGGGAATCTGCGGTGCAGGTGGCGGAGATTTGGATGTGGCTAGGGATATCATTGAAGCGGTAGAGAATATACCTGAACTTGAATATACCCAGCTGGAGCTGAAACAGACAGGCGGAACGGATGATTTTACCTGCATGATGGATGCGGTGAGGGAACACGGCGGAAAGGCTGCCTACATGGCATTATTAACTCCATTGGCGGAGAGCCATCATAACGGATATTTCGATTTTGATGAGAGTATATTAAAAATCGGGGTAAAAGCATTTACCACGATAGTAGATAAATTTATGAGGTGATAAAAATGGGAGTAAACAAAAGAATTTTGAAGTATGCAGAGGAGCATTTTAACGGAATGCTTCACACCACACTAAATCCCGGCGGTCCGGGGGTGGTGCGCATTCATTTGTTGCCTCCGGCTATTGTCAACGGAGAGTTCGGGGATAGCGTGGCTATTATTAACGGGCAGGATATTATCCCTGTTTCTCCGTCTTGGGCTATTTTGTTGTCGGAATTTATCAATGCAGTAAACGAATATAGCGGACGTGAGCTTTCAGAAGAAAATCTTGCGGAGGTTATGAAGAAGACCTCTAAAGGAATAAGGAAAGTTTTCCCGCTATTACCCAGCAGGTACATTAAAAAAGATGTTTACCGTATTACTAATGCCTTTAAGCAGATTGCCTATGGGGAAATACCTGATGAAGAGGTTGTATATCTTAATATCGGAGAATATGCGCCTTATATGAAAGCCCCACATCGCATGGATTTAATGGTAAGCGCCATGACTCATGAGGGCAGATGGAACTGCAACCAAAAGTGTGTTCATTGCTATGCGGCGGGTCAGGTAAGAGCGGAAGAAAAGGAACTTACAACTGAAGAATGGAAGAGGGTTATTGATAAGTGCAAGGAAGTAAATATTCCGCAGCTTACATTCACAGGTGGAGAGCCGACTATTCGGGAAGACTTGCCGGAACTGATTGAATACGCATCATGGTTTGTAACAAGGCTTAACACTAACGGTATCTTATTGACTAAAGAACTGTGTAAACGTCTGAAAGAAGTGTCTTTAGACAGTATGCAGATTACTTTTTATTCAGAGGATGCTTCGATTCATAACAAATTGGTTGGTGCACCCAGATACGAGGAAACTCTTGCAGGAATTAAAAATGCTATTGAGGCTGAAATCGGAGTCAGTATCAATACACCTCTTTGCACCCTCAACCGTGATTATGTGAAAACCTTGGAGTTTTTGCGTGACTTGGGAATCCTATATGTGACCTGCTCCAGCCTTATTACCACAGGCAATGCGGAGACTGAAGATTCCGAAGCTCTACAGCTTTCAACTTCTGAATTAAAGGAAATTTTATGTGAGGCAGTGGAATACTGTAATGCAAACGGAATGGAAATTGCGTTCACCTCTCCGGGATGGATTCAAGCGGATTTTTGCACAGAGCTTGGAATTAAGGCGCCTGCCTGTGGCGCTTGTTTAAGCAATATGGCTATCACCCCTGCGGGCAATGTTGTGCCTTGCCAGAGCTGGCTTTCAGGTGAGGTACTCGGAAACTTCCTGGAAGATGATTGGGAAAGTATCTGGAACAGCAAAGAGTGTAAGTCCAGAAGAGAATATTCCGCACAACTTATAGGGAAATGTCCTTTGAGAAAAGTTTCCGATTTAGAAGCTAAAGGAGGGTGCTAGTATGAAAGTTCTGGGCTATATAAAAAGACTTGTAGCTGTTTTAAGTATTGTAATGATTCTAATGTTTTCAGGTGTTTATACATCCTTTGCAGATGACGTTACTGACGAAATTATAAACTTTACTATTACAGCGGATGTAAATGAAGACGCAACTGTAAATCTGCAATACCATATAGAGTGGAAAGTTTTGGAATCTGACGGGATAGGACCTCTTAGCTGGGCAAATATAGGAATACCGAACGGAAACTATGTTGAATATACGGCGGAATCCGATAGCATTGAAGAGATGGAATACAGCGGAGAAAACGGTAGTACTCTCAAAATTTATTTAGATAAGGACTATTATGAGGGCGAAACGGTAACCCTTGATTTCACATTGGTTCAGGACTATATGTACGCTATGAACATGGCGCAGGAGGGCTACACCACATACGAATTTACACCTGCATGGTTTGATTCTGCAAATGTTGATAACCTAACTATTCGCTGGAATGCGGACAAGGTTTCCAGTTGGTATCCAAGTGCGGTAACTGTAAACGGGTACAACGAATGGACCTTTACTCCGTCTCTGGGAGAGCGTAAAACCATTTCAGTGACCTATCCGAATGAAGCCTTTACTTTTGATGAGTCTAAATGGGTCATGACTAATAATGAGGGTGATGATTACGAATGGGAAGATTCCTATGGTATGTTTGTGGATTCTGCTGCAGAGGGAATAATTTCCATAGTGAGTTTGATTATTACAATAGTTCCTATAATAGCGATTATTAGCAGTTCTAAATCCTATACAAAAAAATCGGGCTTTGGTGAAAAGAAGCAAGTTAAGATTACACATACTCGCGTTAAGTACTTTGCTTCTTGCCCAGGCTGCGGTTCAGTTCGTGGCGACGGTCAAACAGTATGCGACTATTGCGGTCACAGCTTTGTTGAAAGTGAAGAAATAGTTAAGGAAGAAGATTTGAGCGAAGCTGAAAAGAAAATGGATAAAGACGGTGAATTTGCATGTGAAGATCCGAACACTTTCATGAGAGTTCATGTTGCATATATTCCTATTCCAAGATCTAGCTCACATCGTTCATGTGCCTGTGCTCACAGTTCATGTGCTTGTGCCTGCGCTTGTGCTTGTGCTTCAAGCGGGCGTGCGGGTTGCAGTACCAAGGACTTCTATAATACTAAATTAAAGCTTAAGAGTATAGAAATGCTGGCTAAAGCTAAAAAACACAAGTAAAGGATATAGGCTATTAAGATTAATACAAAACAGATTAATACAAAATAGAAAACGTCGGATGAAATAATTTTTTCGTCCGACGTTTTTTAGTCATTGTGTAAGAGTTAAGAGCGTTTAGCTCTTGATTCATATTTAATCAAATCAAGCGGCAACATCTTTCTTTTTTATTTCCTTAAAATCAATTTCCATAAATATAATACCTGCCAAAAGCAGCAACATACCGATGTAATTGAAGAAAGATAAGCGTTCTCCTGCGAGGAAGAATGCGAAAACTGCACATAACAGCGGTTCCAAAGTGAAGATGATACCAACCTTGGTGCCTGATGTATATTGCATGGCGATGGGCTGCACGATAAAAGGAAGTCCTGTACAGAAAACACCTAAAAATATTATGATACCGAGGATGAGTTTGTCATCGGGAATAATAAAGCTTTCAAAGGAAAGAGTACCGAGGGTACAAAGTATGAAAGTAATTACCAGTTGAACAGCGCCTAAATTATAAGCATTACACCTTTCATCCTTAAGACCTATATCACAGATGATGACATTGAAAGCATAGCTTAAGGCGCAGCACATACAAAGCAAATCGCCCTTGAGGTTTGCCGTATTAAAGGAAAAGTCTCCTCGCATGCTCATAAGGAATACACCAATTACCACTGCCACTAAAACAAGAAAAAGTTTTGTGTCAGGCTTCTTTCTAAAAAACAGCCACTCCAGAACCGGTATGAAAAGTACCGTAAGTCCGCAGTAAAAGCCTGAATTTGATATGGTTGTGTGCATGATTCCGATGTTTACAAATATATAGCAGAAAGTAAGAAATATTCCCATGCCCATGGCATATTTCAAAGTGGTGAAGTTTAACTTTTTTAAATGTTTGTATCCGAAAGCGCAAACTATTAATGCGGCTATACCGAAACGAAAGGCGTTGAGGCAAATAGGACCCATCAACTGTCTGCATAAGGAAATCATGTAATTGGAAGCACCCCAAGAGGCAGCCACGAATATTAAGGCCAAATCGGCCTGAAGTTCTTTTTTCATATTTATTTACTCCAAACAATCACTATTTCTTGACTATGGCAGTATGCCTTAACTAAATTAGAAATAACATAATTATTCTATCACGCGGAAAGGATTTTCAAAAGAAAAATTATTGAAAAATGCTAAAAATTTCTTTGCGCGGGGCTATTGCTTGCGGAGTGTTTGAAACCTCACCAACAGATTCATTTATATAGGCTGAAAAATAGACGAGCCCATAAAGACTCGTCTGCTTTGTATACAGTATTTTAAATATATTGACCAATAGTCACCAATAGTTACCTATAGCCATCCATAGTTACCTATGACCGCCATATGTACACCTTTACTACTTTGTGAATCGAAGCTTTAAATCCGCAAGATTAAAGAGAGAATTTATTAAGAAATAGAATGTATTTGCATTGTTTCGTATCACGGAATAAAATATAATCATTATATGGAAGTATATAAAAACTTTTTATAATTTTTTTCAAAATATGTAACCAACGAAAGAAAAAATCCGTCTTTACAGGTGTAAAGGCCTTACAGAAGCCGCCATCAAATTCTAAAATGACGGTTTAGAAGAAAAAAGGAGTATTATGGAAGACGCTAGAATCATAGAACTATACAGCGCGCGGTCCGAGCAGGCGATTAGCGAGACCGCAGCCAAATATGGAGCTTATCTGAACACAATAGCTTACAATGTTTTGAGGGACGCCTTTGACGCGGAGGAATGCGTAGCAGATTCATACATGAGGGTATGGAACGCTATTCCCCCTGCCAAACCAAGTGTGCTCAAAACTTTTATAGGAAAAATCACCAGAAATCTGGCATTGGACAGATACGAAAAGCGTTATGCACAAAAGCGTGGCATGGGTGAAGTGGAGCTGTGTTTGGATGAACTTTCCGAAGTGCTGGCAAGTACGGAGCCGGAACTTGCGATTATTAACGGTGAGATCACCGAATATATCAATGAGTTTCTTGAGGAATTGGATTCCCAAACACGACGGATGTTCGTACGCAGATATTGGTATATGGATAGTATCCGTGAAATTGCAAATAGTTTTGGATGTGGCGAGAGTAAGGTTAAGACCACTCTCTACAGATTGCGCGAGAACTTGCGCCGGCATCTTCAGAGTAAGGGGGTTAACATATGAAAAAGAACGAATTATTGAGAAAAATAGGGGATATTGACGAAAAATACGTAGAGGAAGCCAGCTATTCCGAAGAGAAAACCTTTGTGGGATTTGAGAAAAGCGACGGCAAAGTGGAGAGAAAAGTTTCTTCAGGAAAGAGTCGCTACTTCGTTAATCGTTGGTCTCGTTGGGTTGCAGGAGCCGCAGCGGCGGTAATTCTTTTTACCGGCGGTCACGCAGCCTTGAACAATATGGATCTTTTCATGAAAGGCTCTTCTGACAGCGTGAACAGTTATGAATTGTCACAGGATTTAGGCTCGGGAGGCGGCAGATTTATGCAAAAGGGCACTTATTCACAGGGTAATGACTTTACGACTGATGAATCCATGTTGCCGACAGAAGATACAGGTAATGGCGGAACTTCGCAGGATAAAGGGAAAACCCCGTCAGAGCTTAAGCAGCAGTCAGGTGTAAAGCTGATTTACACAGCAGATTTAGGCTTGGAAACAGTAGACTTTGACAAGACTATTCAGGCTTTGCTGGAAGCTGCTAAAAACTGTAACGCATATATTGAGTCTTCATCTGTAGAAAACGGTTCTTATGGTGACACTGATTTTTGCAAGAACGGAAGCTATGTAATCAGAGTACCACAGGGGGAATACAGTAAGCTTATAGCTTCGATGAATGAAAAATTCAATGTTAGACATTTAAGTGAGAGCGTAGAGGATATCGGAGAACAGTATTTTGATACTGAAGCTAGAGTGGAAACTTTGAAAGTAAAGCAGCAGAGACTTCAGCAGCTATTGAAAGAAGCTAAAAATGTCAGTGATATTATTGAGATTGAAAGCGCACTTTCCGATACTGAATATCAGTTGGAAATGTACACTTCCGAATTGAAGCACTATGACGGTTTGATTGGGTATTCCACAATAAATGTATGGGTTCAGGAAGTGGAACGTTTGGGTAACGGAATTGACGCTGAAAGAGGCTTTGCTTCAGAATTAGCGGATTCCTTAAAGAACGGCGCTATTGATTTCTTTGCAGGGTTGCAATCATTGCTGTACGGATTGGCTTATCACATTATCACTATTTTAATCATCCTGGTAGTTGCAGTAATTTCATGGAAGAAAAAGTTAATCTATAAGATTAGAAATTGTTTCCGCAAGAAATAAAGTCTATAAAAGCCTATACGATTATGGATTTTATAAAATGTGCAAATTTATAAAATGAAAAGTGTGACAACAACTTTTCTAAACAGTAAGTCGAAAGTAGACATGTATGAAGTACATGTCTACTTTTGCAGCTTTTTGCGGTTTTCTATTGAGACTTCTCGCTTCTTATGGTATAAAGAAAAGGAGAAAAGGGGAATTTTTGCAGATGGAATTAAACAAAAATAATATAAAAAAAATAATCCTACTCATGATTTGTGCAGGATTTATTATATGGACAGTTATTAATACAAGCCAAGCTTTAGCGACAATCGGATGGTTTATTCGTCTGATAAATCCTTTGCTTTTAGGCTTTGGCATAGCTTTTGTATTAAACGTGTTGATGAGGGGGATTGAAGATAAGGCTTTTAAACCCATTGACCGCAAGTTTACAGGGTTTTGGTGGAAGATTAGAAGAAGTGTCAGCCTGACGGCTTCCATTCTAATATTAACATTACTGGTTTGCATTATGATGGCATTGCTCGTTCCTGCGGTAAAGGACGCTTGGAGTATATTGTCCTCTAATTTCCCGAGTTACTGGAAACACTTACAGGAAGTGGGAAATAATCTGGCAAATCGGTGGGATGTAGAGCTTCCAATGCTTCCTGACTTCACCTCCGACCCTCAAATACTGATTGACAAGGGGGAAAAGTTCCTGACCGGTGGCATAACCTCTGTGTTTGGCACGGCTTTCGGAATCATGACATCCTTGGTAGGAAAGGTTTTAAGCGGCTTGATAGGTATTGTCATTGCCATCTATATGTTGTCAAGCAAGGAGAAGCTGCAAGAGCAGGCAGGACGTCTTGTAAGAGCCTATTTTTCCGAAAATACCGCAAAGGAAATTTTCTATATAGGCAGAACCGCCAACAGAATCTTTTCGAGCTTCATAGTCGGGCAGGTTACGGATGCTACCATTTTAGGCTGTACGTGCCTGGTATGTATGCTGATTTTGAAAATTCCTTATGCTGCCATGATTGCAATTTTACTTGGATTCACAGCGCTGATTCCCATATTTGGCGCATTTATAGGAACGGGAATCGGTGCCTTTCTAATACTTATGAACAGTCCTATCAAGGCGCTTTGGTTTATTATTATGGTATTAGTGATACAGCAAATTGACGGGCAGCTGATTTATCCGAGGGTAGTTGGTTCATCCGTTGGTCTTCCTGCCCTGTGGACACTTTTAGCGGTTCTTATGGGAGGTACTGTTGGAGGCTTGCTTGGTATGTTGTGCGGCGTTCCGATTGCTGCCCTTGCATACACTCTGTTACGCAGAGCTACTAACAGACGTTTGGAAGCAAAGAATATGACAGTTAACACAATTAAAGAAAAATAAGTTTGGAAGTCGCTATTATTAGTATGTATTAACAATAAGGAGAAGAAAATGAGATTTGTTCCAACCAACTGCTTAACACCTAAAATGGCTTTGGCAAACAGTATATATGACGCACATGGTGAGCTATTGATTCCCAAGGGCGCTACACTGAACCGCAGTATGATTGAAGCCCTAAGAAGATTGGATTTTAACGGAGTATATATTGAATCACTTTTCGGAGAAGAGGAACCTGTTAGCATTGTTTCTACCCTGACACGAAAAAAGGCAATTTCAGCTATTAAAAGAATGACTGCTCTTATTACCATTGACGATGTCTCAAATGAAGAAAGGGAGTTGGCATTTAAGGCAGTAAGCAACGTTATTTATGAGTTAGTCGATGAAATTACTGAAAACAGCAATCTCATGATTAACATGGTAGACATGAAAAATTTTGATGAATATACATATAACCACTCTGTAAATGTAACCATTCTATCCATCGCTTTGGGAGCAGCTTTTGAATTGAACAAGCAGGAGCTTTACAATCTGGGAGTGGGGGCGTTGTTGCATGACATGGGAAAGGCTTTCATCCCTTTGGAAATTATCAACAAGCCTGATACACTTACGGAATCTGAATTTTCGGTGGTAATGAAGCATCCTCGCGCGGGGCTGGAATACATTGAGCAACATCTTCAAGTGCCTTATGAGTCTTTAGCGGCAGTCATTGACCATCATGAGAGATTTGACGGAACAGGTTATCCAATGCACAAGCGTGGCGACAATATATCTCTCTACGGGAGTATCGTAGGAGTGGCGGACGTTTTTGACGCTATTACAACAGATAGACCTTATAAGAAAAGTATAAGCACTAAAGAAGCAGTAGAGTATGTCATGGGTGGTTCGGGAATACAGTTTAATCCTAAGGTTGTGGAACTGTTCATAAAGAAGATTTCACCTTATCCGGTGGGGAGCATTGTTAAGCTTTCAAATGGAGATGTAGCCAAGGTCATTCTGTGTGAAAACAGATCTCTCAGACCTGTGGTGTCAGTTTATATAAAAGACGGAATGAACATAGAAACGCCTGAGGTCGTTGATCTTCAGGAGCCTGAAAACTTCTCAATAACCATTGTTGAAGAAATCAGACCTCAGGAATTGAGCTTCGTAAGAGAGGAATACGCTTCCGAACACACCAATCTTAAGTATGTTCGGAGAAGATAGTGTCAATCTATTAGACCATGAAGACTCCTGCAAATATGCAGAGCAGTCCGATATAACGCCACTTGTTCATTTTAATCTTGTGAGTCATGAAGCCTGTGGCATCCATTATTACGCTACCGCCGATTTCACCAAACATATTGGCGGTAACAAGAAGAGTTATGCCTATAATTGGAGTAACCATAACATTTACAAGAATCCCGATAGCACCATAAAGACCGCCCAGCAACATCCAAGGCTTAATGCCTGTTCTGAGTGGTCTTTCTTCTTTTTTGAAGAGGCTACCCTTTTTAGAAATAATCAGGGCGACAGTTGTTATCAAAAGTCCGACAATGAAGTTCAACATACTGCCCTCTACTTTGCCTATGTAATTGGCAATATTAGAATTGCACGCAGCTTGGATTCCGCCGGTGGAACCTGCAAGGAAAGCAAGAATTACGATGATGGAAATCTTTTTGTTTATGGAAGCGGCACCCTCGGAAATTCTTTTACTTGTATAAACAAGCAAAAGTCCTACCATTATTGCAGCGCAGCCTAAAAGGCGCATAGGTTCAATTCTGATTGGATTGGTATTAAACCAACCGAAAGCGTCAATCAGAATACCCATGAGAAGCTGACCGAACATAATAATGGTGATGGTGAAAGCTGCTCCAAGAAGCGGGGTTGAATATGTAATAATCAGTACCATAGCAGCACCGCAAAGCCCTCCAAGCCACATCCAGAAAGGCGCATTAATTATTTGAGTAAAGTCGCCGTCGCCAATGAAAATAACCATAAGCCCTAAGGTTACAATCCCACCGATGAAACTAACCATAGCGGCTTCGAGATTCCCTATTTGAAAAGACAGTTTAGTATTTGTCGGTCCTTGAATGGCAAAGGCAAGCCCTGCAAAGATTGCTAAAATAGTTGAAATAAGTGGCATATTAATCTCCTGTTTCCCAATTTATTTTACGTTTTACATATTATGAAAGCATATAAAATCAAGGTTTAAATGCTTTTATAGTGCATATAGTTTGTATTTTTTTAATGGTTTACGTGAGTCATATATTATATATCTCTGCGTAGAATCCTAAGCCTTACAGCATTTATGCTATTTAAAACCTTTATATAGCAGATGGCAGGCTTTAAAATCCCCACGAAAAATTCATGATACTGTTTTTATATGGATTTGTCAAGATTTTTGATACGGGGTAATTGTAGTAATTACAGTAGGATTTATATCAAAATTTGCTATAATCTTTCAAAAAATATCCTTACTAAAACAGCAGCAATAGAAATATATTAACATAATTGAGTCTGAAATGTAAAGAAAAGACAGTCCTTTGCTTGTAAAGACTGTCTGAATAATATAATATATTAAGAGGTACGGAAATTTACGGCATGATTTTTTTAAGAGAATTAATCATGTCATTAATAAGATCTAAGTCGTCTTTAGAGGGTTGATGTTCCACGTTCAGAATTTTTCTGGTTCGATTATCATCATAAAAATCCTGAGCAATACTTGGAAGATTTTCATCAAGATAGCTTAGACCAGGTTCGTTTTTCTTATCATCCATATATATCACCTACAATTTAATGACGATTTTAATGATTTTTCTTAATTGAATTGTACTAAAAATAATCAAAAAAATCAAGGTAAACGTAAATATTAGTCAGGTTCTACCGATAATATATTTATGAGCATAAAGTGAAAGGTTTTTAGGAAAATGTCTATAAATGAAAGAATTAAAAACCGTCTTAGATGGAACAAAAAAGCAAGCGGTTATACAGGAGTCAGAAAAGGTTGGTCAGATTCGGAGCAAACTGCGGATTCTGCTGCAACCGATGTTGACGTTCAAGAAAAACCTCAAGGAACCCCTAATGAAAAAACGGTGGAAATGGAAGATGTGGGAGTGCCTCTTGTGGAGGAGTTCGTAGACAATATAGAAGAAGCGGTTACGGCAGAATTAAATTCCGAAGCTGCCAACGCGGATGACCACAACAGAACCATGTCACCTGATGAAATTGCCGCCATGTTTGCAAAAGCACAGGGAAATTCCACAGAAGCTGTTGATGAAAAGCATGATGTAGAAGAGGTAAAGGAAGCAGATATAGAAAAGAGCGGTGTGGATGGTCTTGATGTTGTTACTTTAGATTTAGATAACTTTGATTTGGATAATCTTAATTTAGAATTGGATTTTTCAGGTGTAGAAGAACCGCCTGAGGAACATCCGATGATGAGACGTGCAGACAATTTGGATGTTTCAAAGGAAACAAGTGATTCGGAGCAAAAGGAAGAAATCTCAAGTGAAGCGGATACAGAGGGAGAAAAAGAATCAGAATCAGAATCAGAATCAGGGAATGAATTTAGCGGGGAAGAATTGACGGAAGAAACTGAGGAACTTCCTGCAAAAAAAGGAAAAAATAAAGAAAAAGCCAATAAAGAGAAAAAGAAAAAAGCCGATAAAAGAAAAGAAAAGAAAGCTAAAGGTGCGGGAGGCTTGAAAGCCTTGAGCGGTATGCTGGGGCGCAAAAAGAAAGTTAAGCTGGAGCAAAGTGCGGAAGTAGCGGCTCTCTTTAGCAATCTTACTGAGGGAATGGAACCCGGTGATGACGGCAGTATTGAAGTTAAAGGGGAGAAATCATTTTTAGATGAAATGCTGGAGTCTACTCCTGAAAATTCAGGTGCAGAAGTGCCTGACATCTTGGAAGATGTAACCGAAGTATATATCAAAAAGGGAGAAAATGAAGAGGTTTATGTAGATTTAGAGGAAGCTGAAGACCTTGCAAGAAAGCAGCTCATGGCTGAAAGTGAGGCGGAAAAAGCCACCGAATTGGACGGTGAAGTCAAGCTGAAACCTGAAGAAATTTATATTGACCCAAGTACCATCAAGGTACCTAAAAAGATTGCCGCTGATGAAGAAAAGAAAGCCGCTTATATAAAGAAAGCCATTGCCAAGGAAAAGGCAAAGCTACGCAAAAAAGAGACTGCGGAAGCCAACAAAATTAAGAAAGCTGAAGCAAAAGCCAAGAAAAAAGAAGCGGATAAAAAGGCAAAGGCTGAATGGAAGAAAGCCGCACCGGAAAGAAAGAAGCAAAAAGCGGCTGAAAACAAGAAAAAGAAAGCTGATAAGAGGAAAAAGAAAGCGGAATTAAAGGCTGTAAAGCGAGAAAAAAAGGCTGTAAAACGTGAAAAGAGGCGAGCAAAGAGAGCGGAGAAAAAGGCTATTTGGAAAGCAAAACCTGCTACGGATAAGACTATTATACGTATGGTACAAATTATCCTGATTCTATCTGTTGTTATTGTAGGCTTCACTTTTGGAGGAGATGTATTCGGAAAGATTAAAAATCTACCTGCGGTTATAGCTGAAAAACGTGCAGCAAGAGAATTGGAAAAGGAAGAAGAGAAAGTTGATGGCGCGGATTCATCATTGCTGGAATCTATCGACGGCACTGTTGAGAAACAGAATGCTTCTACCGACGTTTTCAAAGACTTGGGTATAGCTTCTTCGCTGGCGGCAAATTCCGCTAAAGCAAGATACGTTTCGCCAGAGGGTAACGATAACGGCACAGGTCTTATGGAGGACCCTTTTAGAACCATCCAACACGGCATTGATGAAATGGTTGAGGGAGGAATACTGTACGTCGAAGCAGGCACTTATAACGAACGCATAAATATCAATCGAAGCGGGCAGCCTCGCAGTTATCTGACTATATGCTCTAAAGATAAGGATGACAAAGCGATTATTGACGGAGAGGGGCTTTCTGAAAAAAATTCCCTCGTCAACATTGTAGGCTGCGAATACGTAACCTTTGCCAACATGGAGCTTATGAATGCTGCTGAAGCAATTCATGTTGAAAATGCCAAGGCTGTTATTATAGCAGGAAACAGCATTCATGATATTAAGAATACAGATGGTGAAGCATACGGAATTAGTGTAGAAAACAAAAAAGATACCGTAATGCGTTCAATCATGATTTATTACAACAGCATAGGTAATATTGGAAACGGTGCAGCGGTTCATGTATCAGGCAATTACGAATATGTAAATCTCTTTGGAAACCATATTAAGAGTGTGTTAGGTAACGGCATTGAATACATTGGTGGCAACAGCGTTTGCAATGTTTCGGCATATGACGGCCCTCGAAACAGCACCATAGAGGGCAATAGCATTAAGCTCTGCAAAGGACAGGAAAATCCGGGTCATGCTGTTTATCTTGACGCAACAAGAGGCGTTAAAGTAGAGGAAAATATAGCATATCGTTGCGGTATCGGCATAAAGGTAACTTCAAGCGTGGGCAAGGAGGGATATTACAGCGATGAGACTATGGTTAGAAATAATCTGGTGGCTTGCAACGGAATAGGCGGTATCTATGTCGGTACCGACCCGTCCTCCGAGGGATATGTGGATCAGGTCAAGATAGTTAACAACAGCTGCATTAATTCTTATGGCAAGGGTGGTTACGACCTCTACCTTTGCAATGTAGGAGAGCTTATTGCAAGAAAAAACATTTTTGCAAATAATAAGGCCGGCGGAACTCCTGTATATATTGATAAGAGCTTCGTAGGTACACCGATATTTAAAATTGACGGCAACGTCTATTTGTCATTGGCGGAGAGCAAGAAAGCAAAGTTTGTATATAAGGGAGAGGAAATTAAGGGCTTCGCAAGCTGGAAGAAGAATAGCGGAGAAGTTAGCGGAATCTACTACAACGGTAACTTTGACGAGCTGTGCAGGAACTCTGCGGCAGGTGACTACACTTATGATAAAGAGGGCACAACGGTCGGTGCCAAAGTTATAAAGGCAGGAAAATAAAATATAGAGTTAAAGCCCTCCGCATATGCGGGGGGCTTTATAGTAAACTATATTTTACATTTCATCCATTTCCTTAATCCAAAGCTTACCGACCACATCACTTGGCATGTGTAAGTCACCTCTGGAAGAAAAACTGATAGCCGTTGCTTTAGGCCCGTCAGGTGCGCAATTTCTCTTGAACTGTGACGCAAAGAATCTGTAGTAAAAAGTGCGTAGCCACTTACGTATAGCAGCTTCGTCAAATATTCCGTCAAAAGCCTGAACTGCCATGTAAACCATCTTGCGAGGTTCCCAGCCGGAAAGTATCATATGGAAAATGAAGAAGTCGTGGAGCACATAAGGCCCCACTTTATCCTCCGTTTTTTGAGCGATTTTTCCCGACTCATCCGGAGGGAGAAGCTCAGGAGAAATAGGCGTATCAATAACGGAATTGAGTGTAGCTGCAAGCTTCGGAGACTCTGCGTAGCGAGTCTTTTGAACGTGCCTTATGATAAAAGGAAGCATGGTTTTTGGGAGGGTGCCGTTAACGCTATACATAGACATATGGTCGCCGTTGTAAGTGCACCAACCGAGAGCAATTTCGGAAAGGTCGCCTGTTCCAACCATGAGAGCCCCCTCTTTACCTGCCAAATCCATGAGTATTTGCGTGCGCTCACGGGCTTGAGCATTTTCATATGTAAGGTCGTGGATATTGCGGTCGTGACCGATATCTTCAAAGTGCTTGAGAACAGCTTCTTTAATGGAAATTTCACGAAGATCCACACCCAGTTCTTTCATCATGGAGATGGCGTTTTCGTAGGTGCGGTCGGAAGTACCAAAACCAGGAAGCGTAACGGCAATAACGTTGGAAGCTGGAAGCCCGAGGAGTTTGTGGGCTTCACAAGCTACAAGCAGCGCCATGGTGGAGTCAAGTCCGCCGGAGACTCCAAGCAATGTCTTTTTTGCGCCGATATGCTCCATTCTCTTTGCTAAGCCTGCCGACTGAATGTTGATAACATCTTCACAATAATCGTCGGCAAAGGCAGTTCCCACAGGAAGCCAAGGATTAGGCGCGTATTTACGTATGAGCTTTTGGTCGAAACCGACAGTTTTAAGAGGTTTGACGGTTATATGAATAGGCTCACAGGCAGGATAAAATTCTTCGTTAACCGTGGTATTGTTGCGATTGTGTATGCGGTCGTAACGAATGCGCGCCACATCTATTTCGCTATAATCAATGGAAGTTTCCCTTTCAAAGCGAGGACTTTCGCAGAGGATATTACCGCTGTCAATAATGAGGCGGTGCCCTGAAAGAACTCCGTCGGTGGTGGATTCGCCAACGCCTGAGGAAACGTAAACGTAGCCACAGCAATTCTTTTGAGCCAAGGTGGACAACATCAGGCGACGTTGCATTGCTTTACCTGCCTGCTCTGTGGAAGCCGAGGCGTTGAAAATAATGTGAGCTCCGGCATTACACAAAAATGAGCCGGGACTTACTGACGTCCATATGTCACGACAAATTTCCACACCGAAAGATATGCCATTTACTTCATCATCGAAAATAATTGAACCGAAAGGAACCTGCTGACCTCGGAGGCAGATAGAATTATCTGTAGGGTAATTGGCGCTACCGTGGTCAAACCAACGCATTTCAGTAAATTCGCTTTGGTTTGGAAGCATAGTTTTAGGAACGATACCTAAAATTTCTCCACCTCTTATAACTGCGGCGCAGTTGAATAGGAAGTCACGATGGCGAATGTAGCAACCCAGTATAGCTGTGATATCTAAAGCAGAAGTATCTTCCATGATAGACAGCAAGGCTTCCAACTGCTTTTCGTATAGGAAAGGCTGGTGAAGCAAATCTCCTACGGTGTAACCTGTTATAGTGAGTTCAGGTAAAACCACGAAAGCGGCATTATGTTCGTTTGCTTCGTGAATAACCTTGAGAATCTCTGATTTATTAAATTCAATATCTGCAACTCTGATAAGAGGTGTGGCGGCTGCCACGCGTACCATTCCTGTATTGGACATTGCGGTTCTCCTTTCGCTATTAAACAATTCTAATTATATTACTTTTTTTGGAATTTAACAATAGATTATGTAAAGCCACATCCCTGCATTATGTAAAACCTCATTCCCGCCCTAAATTTTGATATTGCTTTGTCACTTTCAAATGTGAATTTAACGCTGTTTTAAGCAGTGCCCGACTCACAAAACGACTCACAAAAACATGGTAAACAAGCCATTTATTGCGTTTGAAAAATAAACTTTTTTATGGTATAATGACCCCAAGCTGCGTTGTCATTTCACCATATCTTCATATGAAAAATATAATCAAGGATATGGTACAGTGACTGCCTAAGGGGTCATTATACAAAATCATATAGCCGTGCGAATATTTTGCTTCTGTAAACATCAGCAAAAACGCACATGGCTGAATTATACCATGTAAACATGGTATAATGACCCCACAGTATTCTGTTCTGAAAGGGCGGTATGTATGAAAGAAAATTATGTAAAAGACTTAAAGGTCGATGAAAAATACACGGAATTTTATATGGTAAAGGCGGTAGGCGTTAAAAGCGACACTAACGGCAAGAAATATTTAGATATTCTTTTGGGAGACAGTACCGGTGAAATTACAGCTAAGAAATGGGATGTTTCCGCGGAAGAAGCGCCTGCTTTAGAAGAGTTGGAAGCAGGCGATATTGTCAAAGTAAAGGGTATCATAACCGATTGGAAAGGTCAGCGACAGGTGAGAATCGAAAAGATTCGCAAAAGCACCGAAGCTGATGAACTCAATGTGGCTGACTATGTTAAGGCGGCGCCTGAAGCACCTGAGGAGATGTATACGTACATTCATGAAAAAGTAGAGTCTTTTAAGGATGAACAGCTTAAGGAGCTGGCACTCATGTTTCTTGACGGTGAAAAGGAACGCCTTATGTATTATCCTGCGGCTTCCAAGAATCACCATGCGGAGCTCGGAGGACTGCTTTATCACATAAAGCGAATGCTGATGAGCGGTGAAAGACTTTGCGAAGTTTACCAAGATTTGAATCGTGATTTGGTTTTATGCGGTGTGGTGCTTCACGATATGGAAAAATTAAATGAAATTGAATCTAACGAGTACGGTGTGTCTCCGGGCTATTCCTTTGAGGGTCAGCTACTTGGACATATTGTTCAGGGAGTTAGGGAGATAGAACGTATGACGTCGCAGATTTCGGGCTTCCCAAGAGAAAAAGCCATAATGCTGGAGCACATGATTTTGTCCCATCACTATGAGCCGGAGTTCGGGAGCCCTAAAAAACCCATGTTTCCTGAGGCGGAGCTGTTGCATTATCTGGATATTTTAGACGCAAGAATGTTCGATTTCGAGGAGGCTATGTTAAAGGCGGAACCGGGAGATTTCTCCGATAAAATTTTCACTTTGGATAATCGCAGAGTATACAAGCATACGGAAGAGTTTTAAGCGGAAGTTTGAGGAACAACGGACAGATATTAAATTAAGACATTATAGGAGTACTTATACACATGATAAAATTACCTAAAGAAGTCGGTAAAATCGTAAACACCTTGGAATCCAAGGGTTATAACACATATTGCACAGGAGACTGTGTCAGACTTTCCCTCATGGGAGAAAGCCCTGTGGATTGGGACATATTGACAACAGCAAGTTTTGAAGAAATCTGTGCACTTTTTCCTGAGGCGGAGAACTACAGCGATGTTGAAAACACATTGAGATTTGACTACGTAAAGTTAGCTCTTGAATCTGCCGAAGCGGAGGAAGAAAAAGGTGATACAGAAGCAACTAAAGAAACCGAATCGAAAGAAGCTAAAGAACTTCTTGAGGAGGAATTGGCGGAAGCGCTGATTATTGACTTAAAGGCGGTGGATAGCGTAGAGGAATATTTGGGAAAAGCGTTCTTCACTGTTAATGCCATTGCGGCTTCTACAACCCATGGAATTATTGACACATATGGGGGAAAGGCGGATTTTAGCAAGAAGCTGATAAAGACTGTTAAAGAACCGAAGCAACTTTTTGCTGAAAAACCATACCTTATGCTTGAAGCCTTGGCTTTGGTTTCCGAAATGGATTTCGACCTTTCCAAAGATGTTTATGAGGCTATCCTTGCCAATGAAAATAAACTTGGCAGCATTTCCGTAGGACGAATTAGAGAGAGCTTTTGTGATATTATGGGAGGCTCGGCTGCGGGAAAGGCTCTTAAAATGCTGGTTTCCTGCAATATGCTTCCTTGCATTTTAGGTTCCGGTGTGGACAGCCTTTCCAAAAGAGAAATTCGAGATTTAGAGGAATTGGCAGAAAACGCCGGTAAGACAAAAAATGTCTTTGCAAGGCGTATAGCTTTGTTCTACCTTTGTTTAGGAAAAAAGAAAGCCGTAAGTGCCATTGAGTATATGAATTATGATGAAGAACTTAAGGAACATTTTTTAGATACCATAAGACATATCGAAGATATTTATTTCCTTACGGATTCACTTAAATTAAAACACTTCCTCTCCAGACTGGGACTTGAAAGGTATGAATTTGTTCACAATGTTGCTAAAGCTCAGGTAATTGTGTGTGATACGCCTAAACTGCGTGTTGAGGGTCGTAACTTCATGTTTAGAGAATTTAAGCGCGTGGGTGACCCGATTTTTGTGGAAGACCTAAAGCTGACAGGAGAAGAATTGATTGAAGCGGGCAT
Organism: Bacillota bacterium; assembly: GCA_041797745.1. Lineage (GTDB taxonomy): Bacteria > Bacillota > Clostridia > Peptostreptococcales > Anaerovoracaceae > UBA3871. The sequence continues at coordinate 21,412 of JBHBZU010000017.1, read as the reverse complement.
TTGTGCAGATGAAGAGGATGCTAAAAATATGCTGTTCATGCTTTGTGACGTAATCCACAGAGAACCGTCGATGAATACAAACAAGAAGCTTTTAGACAAAGCAAAATGGTTTAAGAAGCACAAGATTAGAGCGGCTTTTAGAAATGTAAATTGGAAGGCTTAGTACTTGCAAATGATTGAAGAAATTCAGATAAAAATAGCAGAAATTATATTTCACAATGATGATAACGGGTACACTGTAGCTGTGGGTGAGAATGAAGAGACCGACTTACAGTGTACCATAGTAGGAACTCTTCCCTCTGCCATAAAGGGAAGAAGTTTTGTATTGCGCGGAAAATGGAAAAATCATTCCAGCTATGGAGAACAATTTGCTTTTTCTGAATATGAAGAAATGCTGCCAAAGACAAGCGAGGGAATCATAGATTTTCTTGCCAGCGGTGTTATAAAAGGGATTGGACCGTCCATGGCTCGTGCCATCGTTGACTATTTTGGCGAAGAGACGCTGAATATAATTGAATCATCGCCACAGAGGCTTACAGAAGTATCCGGAATCGGAGTCAAAAAAGCTGCAACCATAGCCGAAACCTTTGCTATGCAAAAGGAGTTCGCCGAGGTCTCATTATTCTTTCAAAGCTTCGGAATATCAACCTCATATGCCATGAAGCTATATAGACAGTACGGCGCAGATACCTTGAGGCTGGTCAAGGAAAACCCTTATCAGATGATTGCGGATATACGTGGAATCGGCTTTAAGAAAGCAGACGCTATTGCTGAGAAGATTGGAATCAAGAGAGACGACCAGTTCCGCATTGAAAGCGGTATTAAATATATGTTGGGCGCCTATGTATCAGAGGGGCACACTTTTGCAGAAAAACAGGAACTTTTGGAAAATACCGCAGAGCTTTTGGAATTAACCCGCGAAGACGTGGAGAACGTATTGTTTAACATGACTTTTGGCGGGGAAGTACAGGTAGAACAGTTGGAAAATCGAGATGTCGTGTATCTGATTCCTTATTATGCGGCAGAACGCAACGTATGCCGGAAATTGTCAGCTATATCTACTGCCAATCCTAAAATGTTGGACGTGGATTTAATGAGCACCATCGCCGATTTGGAAGCGACTAAAGGCATTGAACTTTCTGAAAATCAGCGGTGCGCGGTGGAAGCGGCGGTCGCCAACAGCCTATGTGTTATCACAGGGGGACCCGGCACCGGAAAAACCACCATTATCAATGCTATTATTCAGGGCTTGAATCAAGGGGGGCAAAAGGTTGCCATTGCTGCGCCGACAGGTCGTGCTGCCAAGAGAATCACGGAAACCAGCGGATTCTTCGCCCAAACCATTCACCGTCTGTTAGAGTATGCTTATTCGGAAGATGATGAAAATTTGAGGTTCGGACGAAACGCTGAAAATCCCTTGGATTACGACGCGGTTATAGTGGATGAGGCTTCAATGATTGATTTACTACTTATGAACGGGCTGGTGAATGCTATAAAACCGGGTACCCGTCTGATTTTAGTAGGAGACGCGGATCAGTTGTCAAGTGTGGGCGCAGGAAACGTATTGCGCGATATCATTGAAAGCGAATACATCTATTGTGTAAAGCTGACAGAAATTTTCAGGCAGGCGCAAGAGAGCTTGATAGTGGTAAATGCCCACAAAATAAATAAGGGAGAGTACCCTGAATACAACGATAAGGATGGGGACTTTTTCTTAATGCGCAGCGACAAGGAAGCGGCCATCTTGGAAACAATAAAAGAACTGGTGGCACATCGCTTGCCTGCATATTATAAAGAGGTGGAAGCTAAGAATATCCAGGTTTTGACTCCGATACGCAGGCGTATTCTAGGGGCGCAGAATTTAAATATTGAACTTCAGGCGGTACTGAATCCCCCTTGCCCTGAACGTCGAGAGAAGAAAATCGGCGACAGGATTTTTCGTGAGGGAGACAAGGTTATGCAGATTCGTAACAATTACGGAATCGGCTGGCGCTCCATCCGCGATATGCAGGAGGGAGAGGGGGTATTCAACGGCGATATGGGAGAAGTGATTTTGGTGGATACGGAAATGAATCAGATAACGGTAGCCTTTGACGGTGAACGTTATGTGACTTACGACTATACCAATTTCGACGAGCTGGAACTGGCTTATGCCGTAACTGTTCATAAGAGCCAAGGTAGCGAATTTCAAATTGTTGTAATGCCTATTTCATGGTTTCCGCCTATGCTGGCAACCAGAAACCTGCTATACACCGCGGTTACACGCGGCAAACAGATTGTGGTTTTAGTGGGTTCTGAGGAAAAACTGCGTGCCATGGTAGACAACAATCGTATTACTTCTCGAAACAGCGGTTTAGGTGTGCGTCTTGCAATGCTGAGGGACTTTGCACAACAGTAGCTTCTTTAGACCGTTACAGCCTTGCCTTTTGTGGATTTTGCGATAGACTAGAAATAATTTGAAAGTGAAGAGAATGTGTTAAGGAGGAATTTTAAATGAACTTATTTGTAAACTGTTGCCCAAGGACAGACTCTCGTACTAAAAAACTTGCGGATGCGTTACTTGATAAACTCGGAGATTACGAGGAAGTAAACCTGTTTGAAACAGACTTGGAACCGCTCAACAGGGAGAGGCTTGATTATCGTACTGCTAAGCTGAAAAAAGGTGAATATCACCCTCCGATTTTTCGTTATGCTAAGCAGTTTGCAAAGGCGGAAAACATTGTAATTGCGGCACCTTACTGGGATTTATCTTTTCCTGCCATGCTGAAAATATACTTTGAACAGATTTATGTAGTTGGAATCGTGGCAAAATATAACAAATCCGGCGAGCCTATCGGCCTTTGTCAGGCGGAAAAGCTCTACTATGTTACAACCTCAGGTGGCCCACTGGATGTTAGATTCGGATATGATTACGTAAAGGAACTGGCTGAGGGCTGCTTTGGAATCAAGGAAACGGCCTTGATTAAGGCGGAAAATTTGGACATTTACGGTAATAATGCTGATAAAATCATGGCAGAAGCTATTGAAAGCATTTGTAAATAAACTTTAAGATAAGAAAACCGTCAATAAACATCAAACGGGTAGGCTTATAGGGCAAAATGTGTTATATGTACTTTTATATTAAAAGTTTGAGTGCAATTTGGGGTGCAAGTGGTAATGAACTTATAGGAGAAAACACTTCATACGTGCCTTTTGGAAGAATGCAGGAATAAAAAAGAAGAAATTACATATATTGACAAAAGAATTAAAAAGAGGTACAATTTCTATTACAAAGTGCTTACTTCTCCCTGCTGTAAATAGTTGAGAAAGAATAGAAGATAATTAAAGGGGTTATAGATAAGGGATTACTTAAGTGGGCGAAATTTTGAAATTATTTAAGAAATTATCGGAGCTTGAGCTATATATCTGCAATAATACCGATTAACAGAGGGGGGAATAAATGAGTCTGGAAATTTTAAAGAAAGCTGTGGAAGCGGTGGAAAGCTATGTGTTTCCCTCTGCCCTTTACTGCATATCCTGCGGAGCTCTTATTGATAAGAGTAGGACATATCAGCTTTGCGATGATTGCATTGAAAATTTTAAGTGGAGTATAGGTGACACCTGTGAAATCTGCGGTAAGCCTTTGAGTCAGACAAAGGATGAACGACGCAGCAAATTTTGCTATGACTGCAAGGGAACCGGACACCATTTTGACAGGGGATATAGTTGCTTTGGCTACGGCACCAGAGAAAAGGAGCCGATTATTGCATTAAAATATCATTCTTCGGCATATGTGGCTAAACCGCTGGGAGATATTGCATATGACCGTATTATGCAAATTGTTAGGGAAAAGGACGGTGAGATTTTTTTTGATTGCATTATTCCAATTCCGCTTCATCCAAAGAGACAAGCTCTGCGAGGTTACAATCAGGCGGAGCTTATAGGTAGGAGACTGGCTGAATTGATGGGAATACCGCAGCTGACGGATGTTCTCCTCAGGGTTAAGGAAACACAAAAGATGAAAGCCTTAGATTCGCTTAACAGATTTGCAAACATCGAGGGGGCTTTTGCTGTCTCGAAGAAAGGACGTCAGAAGTTGCAAGGTAAGAGGGTGCTTATTTTAGATGATATTTATACAACCGGAGCCACTGCGGATGAGGCTGCGCGAACTCTAAAGGAAGCTGGAGCCACCAGAGTGTATTTATTAACTCTGGCAGCCGGAAGCAACTACTATCGTCAAACTTGAGGGATAACTAATAGTGGCTATATTCTCCGCCTACATTTTACGCCTACATTCTACGCCTGTTTTAGCGATGGCATGGTGATATTGCGAGTTTGCCGTAAGAAAGAACCCTAAGATAAGAACTTTTTAAGCATGAAATCTTCTGTGCAGTTCAGACCTTGCCTTATAATCACCTATTATAACGGTTCCAAGCAACAGGAGACATGAGCTGCCTAAAGCAAGCCAAAATAGCGGAATGGAATGTGTCAGCTTAATTAAAAGCAGCAATCCGTAAACCAGGGATAACAAAATCATGAAAATTTGTGCCATGAGGTAATGTTGCCAAAACCTGCGTCTAATCATCATAAGGATAAGTATTACAAGGTCTGTGGCGGTAATGCAGATTGGAAATACGTAATTCAATGCCCAGCCATAGTTTCCTGAGAAAAAATCTATTCCTATCAGCAAAGCAATAAAGAAAAGCGGGGTGAAAACCACGTTGAACACATAGTTGGACTTTCCTGTAAGTAGCAGGTGCAGTGATATATTTGCATAAACAAGTATGAGCACAGGTATGCCGCTCCAAAGTATGTCTCTCCTAAAAGTCGTATTTACCAACACGCAAGCAAGGGCTATAACGATGGACAGAAAGAAGATGACGTTGAATAAAGTACGGAAACGTTTTGTGGTACGTATAGCGTCAGGATAGATACTGTGCTCCGTTCCGTTTAATTCTAAAACTCTGCTGCAAAGAGGACATTTGGTTGTTTGGTCAAGAACCTCTATATTGCATTTTATACACTTACTCATAATAAACCCCGTTAGTTTCCAGTTCTATTTGGATTCCATCTTCAACCAATCTCTGACAGAAAGTTTTTTGCAAAGTTGTTTCTGCAAAGGTTGAAGTGAAGGTAAAGGTTAGGTTATCCTCATAGGAACAAATTGTGCCCTTTAGATTTTGACCTTTGGACATTGCAATAAATGCTGTAAAATTATCCACGAAAGGCTGATACTTTTCGTCTACACGGACATTTCCGACGTTGGTGATGGTTGCAGTATTGGCCAGTGCGGATTTGTTATAGACCGCTCTCATTACTATGCTTTTAAGAAAAAGCGGAGCCACTCTTAAGCCTATATTTTTTTGATTTGATACGCTATAAGAAAAGAGGTCTTCCAGATGGTTAGGCTCCATTTGTGAGCGGAGACTCTCCTGCACTGCGACCAGAATCTCTTCAAAGCTGTAACTTTCAGCGGCAGCATGAAATTCCGCGGAAACCATTACAAAGAAATTTTTGGTTGTATCCGAATTAAATAATGAACGAAGATTCACCGGAACCGCAACGCGAATAGGCTTCTTGGCTGATGAGGCACGGAGAACTTCCCGATAGACAGACCATATGAATACAGCGACAAGGTATTCATTGAGCGAAGTCTTGTAGCTGCGAGCCACTTCTTTCAGACTTTTTAATGACATATGCAAATGCATTACCCCGAACTCGCCTGAGGGGAGCTTTCGCTGACGTATGGTGAGGGCCCGCTCCCTTTTGAAGCCGTTTTTCTTGGCGCCGCGATAGTTTCTGACGAAACTGTCTTCACGACAAAGAGAGGTGCCGGCAGATAGTGCGTCACCCTTATCGGTACGCAATTCCTCGTGAGTCAAGCGCAGATATTGGTAAGTAAGTTCCTTTAGAAAGTTGATGGCACCCATGCCGTCGGCAATAGCGTGGAAAACTTCTAAATTTATGCGTTGCTTGTAATAGGTAACGCGGAACAGATAATGATTGTTGGTTTTTGGGTGAATGTAGCGGCAAGGAAAAAACTTTTCTTCTTCCACCTTGGGAGCTTTGCGGTAGTTGGTCTCAAGGTAGTACCAAAATACTCCTGACTGAATACAGTTGTTGAAACCGCTCATCTTTGGCAGTAGGATGTCCAATGCCTCTTGAAGCCTTTCGCGGACAATGTCCTCCTTTAAGGTGACACTGATACGAAAGACACTGCTGGCGTTTTCACCTGCAATGGATGGAAAAATAAGGGCGGTATTGTCCAAGCTTTCCCAATATATTTTTGATTTTGAGGAAACCTTTGAGGTGGATTTTGCTGCTTTACAGGCTTCTCTCTGTTCTTTTCCTGTGGTCATATACTTTTTATCTCCAAAATTCAAAAGAATGTATGTAGCAATTTCGATAAAAACACTAGTAGTATAGCACGGAATAATAAAGGGTGCAAATTCATAAAAGGGACACAAAACTAATTTATTAGAAAATTTAGAAAACTTCTTGATTTTTAATTATTAAGTAGTATAATGGAATTACAAATAAATAAGTATCAAGGAGGTTTCAGCTATGAAGGTTAATATTACTAGCAAGAATTTAAACGTAGGTGAAAGGATGAAAGATCACATCGAGGAAAAGTTCTCCAAGTTGGACAAATATTTTTCCACAGATATTGACGCGAATATCATGCTTTCCCAAGAAAAGAACCGACAGAAGATTGAAGCTACTATTTATGCAGATGGTACCATCTTCAGAGCAGAAGAAACGTCAGATGACATTTACGAGAGTGTAGATTTGATTATTGACAAGTTGTCCACTCAAATGTCCAGATTCAAGTCAAAACTGGTTCGCAAGAACAGAGGCAAAGGAGTGAAATATGAGGCTATTCCTGAGATTGAGCAGGAAGAAGAAATTAAGGTTGTGAAAACTAAAAAGTTTGAACTTGAGCCTATGGATGTAGACGGAGCCATTGTTCAAATGGAACTTCTGCAACATACGTTTTATGTATTCTTAAATGTAGAAACAGATTCCGTAAACGTTGTGTACAAGCGTCGGGACGGAAATTACGGAGTGTTGGAAACTACATATTAGAACAAAATTTTACCGACTTAAAAAACGGAGTGAAAACTCCGTTTTTTTATGTGTCAAAGGTGTGCAAAATAAGTGAAAAATAAGTGCCAAATAAGTATAGACCGCCATGCTTTAAGAGTATCAACACTTTTTTGTCCTATAACCCATTCTTTTCATGTTATAAGGCTAAAAATTCAATGTAAAAACCTTTGTAAAAACCCCTGCTATTCTTCCTAGACTGTGAGGTATGAGTATGCTATAATGATACGAATAGATAGGAGGCAGTGATGGTAAGTCAGAAAGATTTTGCAGAATTTGCTACGGAATTAAGGCCATACAAGTGGCACGGTCTTTATCATTATACAGACTTCAGCAATTTTTTGGAGATTATGAAATCAGGAGAAATCCTTTGCAGGAGCGAGGCGAAAAAGCAAAACCTCATGCAGTGGGATATGACCAAAAAAGATATAGTTTTGCCTATGGGCATAGATCTTACAGAATACATACACTTCTACTATACTTTCAGACCCACCATGCTTTATGAATCGGAGGGTATCAAGGTTGAAGAAAGAGGTTCAAGGCATATTCCTGTGCCGGTTATTTTGCTGTGCAGACCGGAGCTGGTTTGTGATGAAGATGTTATCTTCGCAGACGGCGAATGTGAAAATCGAAACACTTTTTTCTATGAGGGGCTGAGAGAAGCAAAAAGCAAGATTGATTGGCGGACGGTGTTTCGGACTATGGACTTTGATACCGAAGATTTTTATGAAGCCAGAGTTCGCAGTGCAGAGCTTATGTATCCTAAACGTTTGGGAACGGAGGTTATCGAGGCTATTATTTTCAGGACGCAGGCGGACTTGAAAAATGCGCAAAATATGTTGGGCTTTGACCCCAGATATATGGTGGACAAAACCAAATTTTACAACTTTAAGGGTTGGAATAATGTAGGTATAGGCAGCAATAAACAAAGAAACGTGTATAACTATATCATGGATTATGATATTTCCGTTGAGGGCAAGCTTTTAGAACTGAAGTACGCCTTTGCTTCCGATGAAATTAAACCTTATGACCATAGGTTTGATATTACCTATGCTTCAGGCAAACAGCAGATAGATGACAGCAATTACGACATAAGTGCTTTGGAGTGGACTTTGGAGGAGGACTTGATTAGCGACGAACCTTTTGAAGTTTCATACAGCATGAACGGTCACAGGGTCATATACTGGAAGTCTGAAAACAAATTATAACTGATAAATTCGATTCGGGTCTGTGGTTGAAAGTCCAAGCTAGGTACGGGCAAAGGGACCCACGTAAGCTGCATATGTGCCAAGAGATGCACGCAGTGATCATGGCGTACTTTAGAAGTAAGTCCTCTGCAAAGCAGGTTAAGGCGGGTGTGGGGTCAAAGATCAGGTCAGCCGAATCGTTTTTATATTGAATTTGACAGTATTTTTAGCTGAATACTTCGACTAAAAAAGCAATGGTTTTTCTTGTAAAATCCATTGCTTTTTGGTATTATTAAAATAAGTATAAAGTTTTTGGAGAAGAGTATATGCAAGAACTATTTACTGCCGCTTTTTCAGGCGTCAGAATCAACGACATTATTGATATTGCAATAGTCGCTATGGTAGCTTACAAACTACTTGGCTTCATCCGTGAAACCAGAGCCGAACAGTTAGTTAAGGGTCTGTTTCTTTTGGTGGCTGCAACAGTGCTTTCGGACGTGTTTAATCTTTACACTCTGAACTGGATTTTAAAAGGATTGATGACTATCGGTCTTTTGGCTATCGTAGTGGTTTTCCAGCCGGAGCTTCGTAGAGGTCTTGAATATTTGGGACGTGCAAAGATTATTAACGGCACATTCAGAGAAATGGACAAAGACATTGCCAAGTACATTACTTCCGAATTTGTAAAAGCTATCGAAGATTGTTCCGCTAAAAAGGTAGGGGCGCTTATTGTTATTGAAAAGGATACTTCCCTAAACGACATAATTGAAACAGGCACCATCATAGACGCGGATATTAACAAGGAGCTGATTTGCAATATTTTCTATGAGGGAGCGCCTTTGCATGACGGCGCTATGATTATCAGAGGAGATCGTATCAGAGCGGCAGGCTGTGTGCTTCCCCTCACACAAAATAAAAATCTCAGCAAGGATTTAGGAACCCGCCATAGAGCAGGTATAGGTATTACTGAAAATTCGGACGCACTGACTATTATTGTTTCAGAAGAAACAGGTATCATTTCAGTTGCAAGCGACGGCAGACTCACAAGATTTTTAGACGCAAAGGCGGTAGATAAGCTTCTTCTTTCTACATACCTTTCAGCAGGAACGGAAGACTCCGAAAATATTTCTTTCATTTCGTGGACTAAACGCATTGCCCGCAGATTGAAAGATCTTAAGAAAGACGAGGAACACCATCATGGGAAATAAGCTTCTTCGTAACAAAAAAGTAGACCTCATACTTTCCATATTGATTGCAATTATTCTTTGGGCTTATGTTTTGACTGAAGAAAATCCGAAAATCACTCAAAAATTTGAGAATATCCCTGTGCAGATTCTCAACGCGGAAACTTTAACCGCTAGGGACTTAACCATTGTAAATGCAAATGATTTAGTAGTTTCCTTTAATGTAGAGGGAAAACGTTCGGATATATCCAAACTAAAGGCAGATGACATTGCGGCAACAGTAGATGTTAACGGGTACGGCTATGGTGAAAATAATATCGAGGTAAAGGTAGAACTTCCAAACTCTTTAGAGGCAAAGGATTTAACCTCTACCAGAGTAAAGATTAAGATAGACGCTTTGGTTTCCGTTGAAAAACCGGTGTCAATCAGCGCCACAGAAACTGTTAAGGGTCAGGAAATGTATATTTCCAAGATTGACCCTGAGGTCGTTACCGTAACAGGTGCGCGGAGTTTAGTGGAAACAGTTAATCACATCGAGGGAAGTATCAAATCTTCCGATATCAGCGATACAAAAGTTAATAGAACAAAAGTAGCTTTATTTGCAGTAGACCAGGCGGGGCAGGAAGTTAAGAACGTTACCCTTTCCAGCAATAAGGCAGGGGTAGAAGCGCAAATGCTTAAAACGAAAACCGTTCCTTTATCAGTTTCCGTAATAGGTGAGGTTTCAGGCAAGTATAGCGTATCCAACACCGACATACCTGAAAAGGTTGTTATAAAAGCTTCGGAGGAAGTTTTAGATTCAATCACTTCCTTAATTGCAAAGGATGTGGATATCAGCGATATTACAGCTACCAGCCGAATCCCTGTGGAAGTGGAATTGCCGGAGGGTGCATATCTTACAAAGGCATACGAAAAAATCAGTGTTTATATAGTGATTGACAATGTGGCGTTCAAGGATGTGACTATTCCTATTTCATCCATAGGTATCTATGGATTGGGTGAGGGTCTTAGCACTCATCTTGAGGCAGGAACTGTTACAGTTAATGTACGCGGCAACGAAGCCTTGGTAAACGCTGCAACAGATGACGATATAACTCTTCAGATGAACCTTTCGGGCCTTGGAGAGGGTGCTCACACAGTGGATATAACACCGACATATACCAAGGCCTTTAAGAGTGTATCCGTCAGTCCAAAGCAAATTCAAGTGACAATTACAAGCGGGGCGCAGTAGAGAGGGGCAAGAGCCCCCTCTATGTGCTCGTTTTGTTGTCTGTTAAGGAAATAGAAAACATATTTAGATAGGAGATACAAAAATGGGTAGATTATTCGGTACAGATGGAGTTAGAGGTGTGGCAAATAAAGAGCTTACACCGGAGCTGGCTTTTAATCTGGGAAAGGCCGGGGCGCACGTATTATCCAAGGATAAGAAACGTCCGGTTGTACTCATAGGAAAGGACACAAGAGTTTCAGGAGACATGCTTGAAGCTGCACTTTCTGCGGGGATTTTGGCTGTTGGCGGAAATGTAATTAAAGTTGGAGTTCTTCCCACACCGGCGGTTGCATATTTGGTAAAGAAGTATCACGCAGACGCGGGAGTAGTTATTTCGGCTTCCCACAATCCTTTTGAGTATAACGGTATTAAGTTCTTCAACGGCGAGGGCTTCAAGCTGGACGACCAAATAGAAGATGAAATTGAGGATTTAATAATAAGCAATATAGATGTAAACAGCCATATCACAGGAGATCTTCTGGGCAGATGTTTAGAGGGAAATGAAGACGCTTCGCAGACTTATGTGGACTTCTTAAAGTCCTGCATTGATGTGGACATTCACGGTATGAAAGTTGTTTTAGACTGCGCCAACGGTGCGGCTTACAGCGTAGCCGAGAGAGTTTATAGAGATTTGGGAGCAGAGGTTACCGTTATCGGCAACCAACCAAACGGAATGAATATAAACGAGGGCTGCGGTTCAACTCATCCTGAGGAGCTTCAAAAAAAGGTTGTGGAAATCGGAGCAGATTTGGGTCTTGCCTACGACGGAGACGCGGACAGACTCATTGCCGTGGATGAAAAGGGTCGCATTATTGACGGCGACAAGACCATATGTATTTGCGCGAAGATGTTAAAGGAAACCGGCGAGCTGGTGGACAACAGAGTAACTGCCACAGTTATGAGCAATATCGGTTTTCACAAGTATCTTAAAGAGCAAGGCTGTACCATAGACGTTACAGGTGTAGGCGACAGATACGTTCTTGAGAAAATGCTTCAAACAGGTGGAGTTATCGGCGGTGAACAGTCAGGACATATTATTTTCTTAAATCACACTACAACAGGAGACGGTATATTGTCTTCATTGCAGCTGATAAAGGCTATAAAAATTTCAGGGAAGCATGCCAGCCAACTGTCAGATGAAATTGAGATTTTCCCTCAGGTTTTAAAAAATGCCAAGGTTAAAAATGAAAATAAGCAAAAGTTCCAAAAGGATTCTGAGGTGCAGGCGCGTATTGCGGATATGGAAAAACAGCTTAAAGGGGACGGGCGAGTGCTCATCAGACCATCAGGTACGGAGCCGTTGGTACGAGTTATGCTTGAGGGCAGCAACATAGAAACCATTACAAAGCTGGCGGAAGAGTTGGCAGAAGTGCTTACACATAAATTTGGCTAAAAGGGGAGGTACAAAACAATGTGCGGAATAGTAGGTTACGTTGGTAGAGGTAACGCAAAAGACATAGTTATAGAGGGGCTTAAAAAACTTGAATATAGAGGCTACGATTCATCAGGTATTGCCATGAATTTCGGCGGGAAAATTTCAGTAGAAAAGAGAAAGGGTCGTATTACAAATCTGGAAGAGGTTTTAAAGCAGTCTGATTATAATTTTGATGACTGCCACGTTGCCATAGGTCACACTCGTTGGGCTACTCACGGTGCACCCTCAGATGTAAATGCCCATCCGCATTTTTCCATGGATCAACGCATTGCTATCGTTCATAACGGTATTATAGAGAACTACCTTGAACTAAAGGAAATGCTGGCTAAAGAGCATAATATCAAATTTGTGTCCGAGACGGATTCCGAGGTGGTAGCACAGTTACTTTCAGTTTTGTATGACGGTGATTTGGAAGCTACTATGTTTAAGGCAATAGCTCAAATGCGCGGCGCATATAGTATCTGCGCTATTGCAGCTGACGAACCGGATAAGATTGTGGCAACCCGCAAAGACGCTCCGCTTTTAGCAGGCATAGGAAACGGTTGCAACTTTTTAGCTTCCGATATCCCTGCGTTGCTGAAACACTCAAGAGAGTTCTACTTGATTGAAAACGGTGAAATTGTAGTATTAGACAGCAAAGATATTAAGATTTACAATGGGGAGCATAAGCTCGTCACAAGAGATGTATTCCACGTTACATGGGACGCAGCTTCCGCAGAAAAAGAGGGATATAGTCACTTCATGCTCAAGGAAATTCATGAGCAGCCAAAGGGACTTTCAGAGACATTGCTTCGCCGCATTACAGACGAGGGCGAGATTAAATTGGACGGTATCAATATGACTCGTGAAGATATCGAGGGCTTCAATAAAGTATATATTGTAGCCTGCGGTACCGCTTACCATGCAGGTCTTATCGGTAAATATGCCATCGAAAAGTTTGCAAAGATTTCCGTAGAAGTTGATGTGGCTTCCGAATTTAGATATAGAGATCCTTTTGTAGATGAACACACATTGTTTATCGCAATCAGCCAGTCCGGTGAGACTTTAGACACCTTGGCGGCTTTAAGAGAAGCAAAGAGTAAGGGTGCCAGAATCCTTTCCGTAGTGAATGTAGTGGGAAGCTCCGTTGCAAGAGAATCCGACGATGTATTCTACACATGGGCAGGTCCTGAAATTGCCGTTGCCTCCACTAAAGCATATACAACACAGCTTATGTGCATGTACCTTATTGCGCTTTACATGGGTAAGGAAAGGGGCATATTGCCACAGGAAAAACACGATGAGATGGTGGAAGCTCTTAAACTGATTCCACATCAGCTTCAGCAGCTTCTACGTCAGGAAAAGAATATTGAGGAATTAGCTAAAGAGCTTTACAAGAGAGAGCACGTATTCTTTATCGGTCGCGGTACCGATTCGGCAGTGGCTTTAGAGGGGTCCTTAAAGTTAAAGGAAATTTCCTATATCAATTCCTTTGCAATCGCGGCAGGTGAACTGAAGCATGGCACCATTGCATTAATTGAGAAAGACACTTTGGTTATAGCTTTATCCACGCAGGACGCGCTCTACGAAAAAATGCTTTCAAACATTCAGGAAGTTAAGGCTAGAGGCGCTTATGTTATAGGAGTGGCAAAAGAGGGAAATGCTTCCATTCAAGACCAGTCCAATCATGTATTTTATATTCCGTCATGTTGCGACGAAGTGACACCGCTGCTTACGGTGGTTCCGCTTCAGATTCTGGCATATTATATTGCAAAAGAACGTGGTTGCGATATAGACAAACCGAAAAATTTGGCAAAATCAGTTACAGTAGAGTAGAGGCAGGTTTAGCTGACTCACAGTTTGAAAGAGGTATTTATCATGGGAAATTCGATTATTAAAGATATTGGGCTTGCTCCGTCAGGACATCAGAAAATTGAATGGGTTAAGGCGAATATGCCTATATGCAGTGCATTAGAGGAAGAGTTTAAAAAGACTCGTCCCTTTGAGAACTTAAAGGTTTCTCTTTCTGTCCATCTGGAAGCGAAAACTGCTTATCTTTGCAAGGTATTAGCAGCCGGCGGAGCTAAAATGTCCGTTACAGGCAGCAATGTACTCTCAACACAGGATGATGTTTGTGCGGCATTGGTGGAAGACGGATTGGATGTTTACGCAATCCATGGAGCCAGCTTGGAAGAATATGAGCAACACATCTATAAGTGTTTGGAACACCATCCGAATATCATCATTGATGATGGCGGCGACTTGGTGGGCATGCTTCACACTTCCCATCAGGAATTGGCTGACGAGGTTTGGGGCGGATGTGAAGAAACTACAACAGGAGTTATTCGCTTAAAGGCTATGGAAGCTCAGGGCATTCTGAAATTCCCAATGGTAGCTGTTAATGACGCTGATTGCAAACATCTCTTTGACAATCGCTACGGCACAGGTCAGTCTGTGTGGACGGCAATTATGGCAAGCACAAACCTCATTGTTGCAGGTAAGACTGCGGTTGTAGCAGGCTATGGCTGGTGTTCCCGCGGTATTGCAATGAGAGCTGCGGCGCTGGGAGCTCACGTGATCGTTACGGAAATTGATCCGGTTAAGGCTATGGAAGCCAAAATGGACGGTTTTGAAGTCATGACAATGGAGCAGGCGGCACCAAAGGGGGACTTCTTCGTTACCGCCACAGGCTGCAAAGACACTATAACTGTTAAGCATATGCTTCTTATGAAAGACCGAGCAATTCTTTGCAATGCAGGTCACTTTGATGTGGAAATAGCAATGGCGGAGCTTAAGGCTGCTGCCCTTAAGTCAAGAGAAGCCAGACATAACATCGTAGGATATACACTTTCCAACGGTCGCGAAATAAATGTTATTGCTGAGGGAAGACTGGTAAATATTGCGGCAGGTGACGGACATCCCGCAGAAATTATGGACCTTTCTTTCGCAGTGCAGGCACTTTCCGCATTGTACGTTCGTAATAACCACGGCAAGCTGGAAAATTGTGTAATCAATGTATCTGATGAAATAGACCGCCTCATAGCTGAACGAAAGCTGGCGGCATGGGGCATTGAAATTGACAAGTTGACATCGGAGCAGGAGAAATATCTTAACAGTTGGGAAGTTTAATTGTCTATGTATATACTAGAATTTGATTATTGCGCAGTATTAATACTATCAATAATGGTTTTGTCGGTGATCTTTCGTGGGATGACTAAGGGTCTTTCAGATCGCTTATTTTTACTGATTTTAATTCTTAGTATAGCAAATACATTAGCAGATATTTTATCTGTATCCGTACCTGACGATTTAGGCAAGATGGTATTTTATACCATTTATTATGAAATCAGAGTCATATCTTTGCCTTGTTATTTACTATATTTGATATCTTTATCAGACGGTTGGCACCATTATAGACCTTTATGGCGTAAGATTTTATTTCTTACGCCGGTAGTGGTGGCCACCGTTTTTGTATTTTTTACACCTAAATATCACTTGTTGATATCCATTTCCAACGGCGTAAAAACGGATGAGGCGTTCAAGTTTATTCTTTATTTGGAAGCAGGTATATATCTGCTTGTAGCTACCGCTTATCTCATTAATTACAGGAGTTTCTTCCGTCGTAATAAGATTTATTTGATTATGGTAGTAATTCCTGTTACAGCCATTGCAATTATTATCCAAATTATATATGAATATATTCTTCTTGAATTGTTTTTACAGACTGCGTTTTTGCTGTTCTATTTTTTAACTGTGCAAAAACCGGAAGAGAGGCTTTACGGTAACACCGGTATGCTTCAGCGATTCAGCTTTCAGGAAGATATGAGGCTGATCGGCTTTAACAAGAAAAGTACCAGCCTTTGCATATTTAAGATTCGTAACTTTGCCACAGGAATTGAACCCTATAATTACGAAGTGGCACAGGGGCTTGTGGAGCTTGTATTTCAGAGAATCAAGAATACCACTCATACTGAAGCACCTTATGCCACCATATATTATCTGTCCAACGGCTGTTTTGCGGTAGCACTTAGAAATGCCGACAGAGATAAGGCTTTCGAGCTGGCGAAGAGTATTGAAAATGCTTTGTCGGAAGATAGGGTTAGAAAGGAAGCTTTAAATATTAAAGTTGAGTTTTACGAATGTATCTTAAATTTACCTACAGACGTTGCTGAATATACCGAATTGCAGATGTTAATCGACAATATATATGACTTTCTACCCGGCACGGATAAGATATATGAAATGAAAGACATTAATAAGAATAAAAAGTACAGGCTTATTACGGAGATAGACTCCATAGTGGAAAAAGCCCTAAAGTACAAGGAGTTTGAAGTATATCTGCAACCTATTTATTCCGTGCACAGAAAGAGAGTAGCAGGAGCGGAGGCTTTTTTGCAATTAAAACATCAGGATTTTGGATATATAAAGCCTGAACTTTTGATTGAAAGTGCTGAACGAATCGGTGTTGTTCAAAGACTGGGACTTTTTGTTTATGAGGAGGTTTGCGGATTTATTTCAAGCGGAACTTTTAAAAATATAGGTATAGATTTTATAGGCGTAAGCATTTCTCTTGAACAGTTAAAGGATATACGTTTCAGTGAAAAGTTTATGAATCTTACGAGTCAATACGGGATAGAACCCTCTAAAATTGATTTTGAAATTCCGAAGATGACCATAGAAAAGAACTGGAATGAAGTAATTAATCAAATCAAAACCATAGATGAGTGCGGTTTTGGTATGGTTATTGACCAGTTTGGCGTGGGCAATACAGATTTTAGAAAGCTTCTCAGTCTGCCTATCGAAAGTGTTAAGCTGGATGATGAAGTAATTCAAAGTATGTCATCAAAGGACGCTACGGTGGTTGTAGAAACTACCATTAATATGCTGAAACGGTTGGGGCGCAGAGTGGTGGCAAAGGGAGTAAGTTCCAAGGAACAGGCTGAAAACCTGATTGAAATCGGCTGTGATTACCTCCAGGGAGATTATTTTGCAGAAGCTCTTTCCCAAGAGCGATTCGTGGAATACGTAGTGAGGGAGGGTAGCAATGTCATATAATTCAAACTTTGAAATAGCGGTAGTTGCTATTAATCTTTTAGTACTGACCTCATTTTTTTTAAGAGGTATGACCAACGGATATCACAACCGAGTATTTCTTTCATTAATAACTACTGCAACCGCAGCTGCAATAGCGAAATCCTTTTATTCCATTGCCGGCAAAAATGCGCTATATCTTTTTTTATTATGCAATATAAGCTATTCTTTAGATGCTGCAATTTTACCTTTGATAGCCTTATTTGTCATCGCGGTAACAGGAAGAAGAGAGACTTTTCACAGAAAAGACAGAATACAGTTTTCCAGCCCTTATATAATATACATTATCTGTATTTGGATTATTAATCCTATAACTGAAATATTCTATTCTGTAGAATATCACGATATTGTCAAGGGACCTTTGTATCCGCTGATAAAACTGATTTTTGTGTATTATTTGGCAATAGCAGTGCAATTTGCCTATAAATATCGTAAAAATATAAGGAAAAGCTCTTATATAAGTCTTGTTTGCGCTTTTCCTGTTATTGTTCTTACAACATTAATAGAATGTATAAATCCTCATATGTTGATAATGGACTTGGGTATCTCTACTTCTATCCTTATATATACCATGCTTGTTCAAAGACCTGAAGAAATACTGGATGTGGAAACAGGTTTAAACAAGATTGGGGTATTTATGAATGATATAAAGAGTATACTTATCGCACGAAAGAAGATTAGTATTTATTTCATGAAGATAGAAAACTATACCTTGCAAACAACTAAACTCAAAATTGACGATCACGTGAAGTTTGTAAGAGCCATTGCTAAAGGCATGAGAGCGGTGGTGGCACAAAACGGAAAAGAGATAGACCTTTATTATTTGAATAATGGTATATTTGCCTTTTGGTTTTCAGAAGCGTACAGGGGAAAGATAGATGATGTGGTGGATACAGCTGTCAGAATCGTTCAAAGAAATATTGAACTGACTTGCAAAGGCTTTGACTATCCGTCATTTTATGAATGTATTGCAAATATTCCTGAGGATATAAGCGATTACGGTTCCATTTCTCCGTTTTTGGAGTCAATGGAAAAGATTATTCCAAAAGCAGGAAAAGCATATCATTTATCGGATTTAAAGGGTAGGGAAAGTCTTCGCATACATATGAATGGGAGCAGTATCATAGAAAGAGCACTGCAAAATAATGATGTGGTAGTAAGCTTTGAACCTATATATTCAAGTGAAAGCCGTCGAATAGTAGGAGCGGAAGCGATTGCGAATATCAATGATACACAGCATGGGAGCTTGGACTGTGAAACTATAATGGATGTGGCAGCCAGAGCAGATTTAACAAGCTCTTTGACAAACTGCATTTATGAAAAAGTTTGTAACTTTGTGTCAAGTGGCGCATTTAAAGAGGCGGGTATGCAGTTTGTTACAATGAAACTTTCAAACCAGCCCTTGAGGAATCAGTATTTGGTAAGGGATTTGATGAAAATTACCACCAGATACAAGATAAAACCGGAAAATATAATTTTTGAATTAACAGGAGACATAGGTAAGACGGAATGGGAAGAAATCCTTTCACAAACCAGACTCCTGAAATTTAAGGGTTTCAAAGTTGCCTTGGGGAATTATGGCGGTAGAAATGCCAGTATCAAGCGCGTTACAGCTTTTCCAATCAGCTATGTAAAATTTGACGCAGATTTGGTAAGAAATGCAGAAATGTCATCGCCTTTAAGCACTTCCTTGGGAGAGGAATATATGTTGTCACCTGCGGAAGTGGTGCTTCAATCTTTTACGGAAATGATGAAAAGGTTAGGTATTGCCATTGTTGCAGGCGGTGTTGACGACGAGCAGGCAATGTTACGAATCGAGCAACTGGAATGTGAATTTGCTCAAGGAAAGAACATAGGCAAACCTATGCTTCAGACGGATTTTTTCAGACATATAAATCAGTTCAACCAAAAAAGAGAGGGCTGGAGCGGAGGCACAGACAGCTAAAAGCCCTTTGGAACTAATATCGCAAATAAGCGATGAATAAGGAATGTGCATATATGCGATTCGGGAAGAAAGTATTAGTGACAGAATGGTGTATATATGTTATAGTAATTCCTGTACGAAAAATTTTGGGAAGAAAAATTACAGAATTTATTTGATCGTTGTAAACTAACAAAAGGAGAATTATGGGCGTTTCAAATGTATTAGAACTCCTAGGCGGTGTCGCACTGTTCCTGTTTGGTATGGTGCTTATGGGAAACAGCTTGACAAAAGTAGCCGGCAATAAATTGGAACTGATTCTTTACAGGCTTTCCAGTACACCGGTAAAGGGGATTTTGCTCGGTACAGGAGTAACCGCAGTTATTCAGTCCTCATCTGCCACATCAGTAATGGTGGTGGGTTTTGTAAACTCAGGCATGATGAAAGTAAGGCAGGCTATCGGTGTAGTTATGGGAGCGATTATAGGAACCAGTATTACCGGATGGATTATATGCCTTTCTCAAGTCGGGGGAGCCGGAAGCAGTGTGGCGGTGATCTTTTCTACGTCTACGCTGACTGCAATCATTGCGGTTATCGGAATTGTACTTAGAATGTTCGGTAAGCACAATAGACAAAAGCACCTTGGCGAAATAATGTTAGGGTTCGCGGTACTGATGTACGGCATTAGTGCCATGAGCGGAGCTGTTATGCCTTTGCGCGAAAGCCAGACTTTCATTAATATGCTGACTGCCTTTTCCAATCCGATTTTGGGTATTCTCATAGGCTTAATTTTTACAAGTCTGCTGCAGAGCGCCTCTGCGGCGGTAGGTATTGTTCAGACCTTGGCGGTAACAGGAGCCGTAACCTTTCAGGCAGTGCTGCCTATCGTAATGGGTATAGCCATCGGTGCAGCTGTGCCGGTGCTTCTGTCTGCCCTCGGTGCCAACGCAAACGGTCGTAGAACCGCCTTTGTGTATCTTTTCGTAGACACCTTTGGCGTAATTATATTCAGTATCATATTTTACAGTATAAATGCAGCGGTACACTTTGATTTCATGACTATGTCCATGACGGCAGTATCTATTGCGATGCTTAATACCGTATTTAGAGTTATTATTGTAACTATTTTGGCTCCAGCTATTCCACTTTTGGAAAAACTGGTTTGCACTCTCATTAAAGATAATGATGAAGAGGGTGTGGACCTTAGGGATATGGATCGTCTTGAAGACCGTTTTATTATGCACCCTACCCTAGCCCTTGAACAGACGCGTCAGGTAATTGAGGGGATGTCGAATAAAACCCTAAAGAGCCTGCTCCGTTCCTTTTCCTTGATTGATGACTATAACAATGATATTTTTGCCAAGGTAAAGCGAAACGAAGAGACCGTTGACCGTTATGAAGACAAGCTGGGTACATATTTGGTAAAGATTACCAAGCAAGAGCTTACCCACAAGCAAAATATAGCAGTTTCCAAGTATCTTCACGCTATAAACGACTTTGAACGTATGAGTGACCACGCTTTAAACATTGCAGAAAGTGCGCAGGAGCTTCATGTTAAAGGTATTGAATTTACACCGGAAGCAAAAAAGGAGCTTTCAGTCTTGACGGCGGCTGTTAAAGAGATTGTAAATATTGCAATTCAGTCTTTTAATAGCGGCGATTTAGAAAAAGCATATTATATTGAACCTCTGGAAGAAGTAGTTGACCATCTTTGCGACGAAATTAAAATACATCATGTGGAAAGAGTTCAGTGTGGAGCATGTACTCTTGAACCCGGCTTTATATTCAATGATTTGCTTACAAACTTTGAAAGAGTGGCAGACCACTGCTCCAATATCGGAGTGGCGCTCATCGAGCTTTCCGATGAAGATTTTGATGTGCATGAGTATATCACATCCCTAAAGGAAGTTCGCACCCACCACTTTGATGAATACTATGCGGAGTTTGCTGCAAGATTTAATATTGATTAGACTTAAAAGCTATAAATCCTATGACTCCTATGAATCTTGTGATTATGAAATAAATTGTAGATAATAAACGGTAAATAATAAAAGAGTCTTTTAGGTTGAAAGGTGTTTTAGTCTTATAGGAGAAAAGGAGGCTTATAGGACAAAATGAGTTGATAAAAACCGCTGTAAACATTAGAAATTAAATGTTTACAGCGGTTTTAGCTTGCTTTAAGTGCATTAAAGCTGTTTTAAGATTCTTTTGTAATTTAGTTTACCATACCATACCATACCTTATTTTATCTTATCTTATCTT
>JBHBZU010000016.1:0-14054 GCA_041797745.1 Bacillota bacterium | reverse complement strand
GTGCCTGCAAATACGTCACGATCACGAGTTAAATAAAAGTCTATACAAACGCTTCCGAGAAATTCTCCATTTGCATTTGTAATAGGAGAAGCTATGGTACAAACCACATTTCCCGTCTGCCCGTCCACATAAGGAGCGGTGTAAACTGTTTGACCTGTTTCCTTAGGTCCTGTGAGCCAATATCTTGTGTAAATATCAAGTCCACCCGGATAATCTCTGCTCATAACGTCACCTGTGGATGACCCTAAATCCTGAACATACCAGCTGGCAATATATAACTCAACTAATGTATCTGAATATAAATCATATGTGCTTTCCAGCTGTTTTTGGACAGTATCCCACTGCGGATGTTTGTACAAATCCATAGGGTTTGCTTTTTCACTTTCCATAAAGCTGATTACCGATAAGTCTTTCGCATACTGCTCTGTAATAGCAGCATGTAATTTAAAGAACTCTGCCGTTTCTTGTGAAATGTTGTCTGCGGATAGCATGAGCTTTTCATTAGTAGTAGCCTTTACCTGACCGGAAAGTACTAAACTAAGAATAACCAAGGCTACTGCAAAGAGTAAAACCATGATGAGAATGGTTTTACGCACCAGTTTTCCGGCTAAACCTGTTTTTTTCATCTTAAACCTCCTAAGTCGCTTGAAATTTCTTCATAGTCGCGTTAGCTGCAACTTGATGGAGTCAATTTTCCTCTCCACCTACACACTTGATTGTTAACGTCTGTATTATACAAGATTATGCAAAATCTTGCAATAACAAGATTCAATTTTGAGAAAATTCGGCACATTGAAAAAAATGGGCAGGGATACACCTGTTAATGCCGGAGTCTTTCGCTCTGCTCTCGATTACAGAACCGCAATTTAGGTCGGATATACCTCAACGAATACCGGATACCCGAAAAGGCGAAAAGGCAACCGACCAATAAGCCGATTGCCTTTTCTTAAGTATAGGTGAATGTTAATTTCCTTTTCTAATGAAGACTACTTTTCTTCGTCTTCTTTTCTTCTAAGTCCAACACCTGCTGCTGTGAGGGCTCCACCTACTAAAAGGAAGAGACCTACGCCAAGACCGCCGGTCTTTGGCAGGTTAGCCAATGGAACTTCTTCATCTATCAGTTCTTCTTCCGGAGTGTTGCCCAGCGGAACGTCACCGTCATTAATGATTGTGTCGCCGTCACCAAGTGGAACATCTCCATCAGGGATGTCTGTAGGTGTAGGAGTTACAGGTGGGCGTCCGCCACCGCCGCCGCCGGATGGCTTGCTGCTCCAAGTCTTTTCATACTCAACAGTCATAGCATTATCACCTGTGTGATAGAAGATAGTCATGTTTTCGTCTGAAGTAGTTCTTGTAAAGCCTGCCTTAAGCATTTCTGCTGCCGTAAAGGAATGATTTACATTCCATGTTCCGTTAGTGTCTCCGAAAGCCGCATTAACGATAGCACCCTCAGTTGTAATGTTTCCTGTATATGTATCCCTAGTTGTGTAAATGTGATTTACTGCAACCTTTACATTTGCAGAAGCATTGTAAGTGTTGAGGTAGTAGATGTTGATGATGTTTTGGTTATCATCTGTAGCTGAAACTGTCATATTAACAATTCCGCTGTTAATTGCAACAGGATTTCCGTTACCATCTACTGCATAGCTCTTAGCAACATCATAAGTTTTTCCGTTGTAAGTGTTAGCCAGTTTGATAGACGGTGTTCCGCCTGCATATGCGCCCTCACTCTTATCTGTGATGGTCTGCTGGGCAGTTCCATCTTCCACTACATCCATAGGTACTCCGTTGTAGCTGATAGCCACCTTTGTAACCAAACCTGATTCGTCATGAGTATAGTAGTAATGGTTAACTGTAACTGTCTTGAGCTTAGAGTCTCTGGAATCGAAGTCCTTGTAGTAATAAAGGTCAATTACGTTTGCTGCTGCGTCCTTAACCAATGTGATTGTTTCGCTTGGTGTAGTCTTGCTTGCATCGTAAGTGTAGCCTGTACCCTCAAGAATTGTTGCAGTCTTTGTCTGAGTCGCAAAGCCTCCCATGGTTGTTACCTGATAAAGATTTGCGTTTTCAGTAGTAGTCTTATCGTAGTCAACATCAAAGAAGTGATGTCTTACTGTTGCTTCGGTAGGTTCGCTTTTGTCTACAGTCTTTGTATAATAAAGGTCTACTGTAACTGCCGCTGTAGAAGTGCCTACATAAAGGCGATCCTTTGTTTGATCAAATTTGAAGCTTGTAGCATTTTCAGTCTTATACCACTTTCCGTCAACAACATATTTGAAGCTGTATCCCTCATAGTGACTTGCAGTTTCAAATGTCTGACCTGCGCGCACTTTTCCAATTTCAGTTTCAACATTATTAGTTATATCCTTTTCACCAACTTCGCTAATATGGATATATTCTAAATGACGATTTACAGTAATTGCAGTCTGTGGTAAATCAGTGGTTTTCTCATATACGTAAGTAAGCTCTGTGTTTTCTTTGAGAGTTACATCTGTCTCTGAATTTCCGTCTGCCGCCTTTGTATATCCCTTGAATGTATCAGGAATAATCAGGCTATAAAATTCTCCCGCATAAAGCTTTCCACCAAGGTTAATAGTATTTGCCGAGTCTAAAGGATTCTTTGCGAATACATTGTCGTTAGGAATAGTTTCGCTATTTGCTACTTCACGATACTCAATTTCGTTATTGTCGTTTACGAACATAATCTTGTCAACCAGCTTGTAAACAACCTTGAGAACAGCAGTCTTGAGGTCTGAATCATTTCTTTCGTAAACGATTTCAACTCCATCATTGGTCTTTTTAAGAACATAAGCATTTGGAAGCTCTGTTTTTTGAGTCCAGTTGATATTATCGTGCTTGCTGTACTTGCCTGCTAAAGCTTCAAGTTCAGCCTTTACGTCATCTCCAACCTTTCCTGTTATTGTTTCCTGTTCCTCAAGAGTTACGGAAGAATCAGAAGTTGTTACTCTTCCTTTGATTACAGTTTCAAGATGAGTAATATAGGTAAACTTTACAGATACTCTTGTTTCATCACGTGCGTCAATCTCATTTGAGATGTAGTAGATGTTAATGATATTATTGTCGTCAACTAAAATCTTGGCTGCCTGTGCAGTACCCTCCGCACCAACTGTACCGTCTGCGGAAGCAAATGTATATCCCGCTTTGTCTACCAGAGTAGGAACAAACTTCTGCGCAACGTAGAGTTTATCATCTGCTCCGGGATAATTTCTTACTTCAAGCTTGGAATCATCCTCTACATCTTTATAATCGTTTGTGCCGTCTTCTAAAGTTACCAGTTTATGATCGATATAGTGATGTTGAACAGTTACAGTTGCTTCCTTTGGAAGAACTGTTAAGGTGTAGTTGAAAGTAATCTTATTGTCAACAACCTTGATTTCTGTCTTCGCTACCAATGCAGCATTTGCAGAATCGGAATTATAAGTCTCACCCTTGTAAGTATTCTTCTGTGCAGGGGTGAAAAATTCTCCTACATAGTATCCCTCAAGGTTATCTGTGTCTGTAAAGCTTTCACTCTTAGACTTTATGTCTCCGTTTTCATCAATGTATGTTTCATTGCGAGTATAGTTATGTTCAATAACAATCTTCGCAGGAACCAACTGCTGTGCAGGTTCAGCTCTAAATACTGTAGTCAGTGTATTTGGACCTGCAACCAAGCCCATAGTTACCACTCCGCGCACTGCGTCGTAGTTAACTGCATTTGTATTATCTCTTGTTGCTACATACTTGTATCCTGAAGTAACATTTTCTGTAGTTGAGGTTGTGAGAGTATCAAATGCTCTTACATCTCCTGAAGTTGCTTCATATTCGGTAGCAGCACCTGCTTCATATACTTTTGCATATCTTCCGTCAGCATTTAATTCATACTTACCGGTTTCGTACTGTCTATATACTGTATAGGTAGCCTTAGCTCTCTTATCTACAGATGTGGAGTAGTAAATGTTTACTGTATTGTCACCATCCTTGTTGAGAGTTATTTCAGGATTAGTCTTGGAAGTAACCTCTCCCACCTTATATTCATCTACCTTGTAGGTGATGTCCGCACCCTCAAAAGCATAAGTTGTAGCCTCTGTAGCAGAGAACTTATCTCCATCATAGTGCTTTCCTTGAACAACGCCTGAATTTGAGCCGAGCAGATATTCTCCCTCGGTAGTAGAGTTGTCCTCATTTCTTACAGCAGTCTTGTAATAGTGGTTAACTGTAACAGCTGCTTCGATAGGTGTATAGTAAACCTTAAGTTCATTATCTTTAATGCCTAAAGCCATGCTTACTGTGGAAAGTTCTGAAGCGAACTGATAGTGCGGATACATAGTTGCATATCCGGCTTTCTTGTCCTCAACAGTGATAGTATCACCGTATTTTGCAGTTCCTGTAATTTGATCGGCTGCCACAACTTCATATTCATCAGAAGTCTTACTCTTCTTGTAGAAGTTAATAGTGTAGCCCACCATAGGAATCTTGCCCTGCACCTGAACATTTGTAAATTCAGCTATATGGGATGAGCCGTTGCTTATATACGCTAATTTTGTTACTCCGATTGGATATGGAGTGTCTTCCTCAAATCCGCCTGCTGTTGAATCCAGCTTTACCTGATAGGAGAACTTATATGTTGTGATATCTCCTGTCTTTGTTCCGTCTCCAAGAGTCCAGTTTAAAGTATTACCTACGTTTGTATAGGAACCGTCGCAACGTTTCACAACAGGATTTCCTGTAGTTTCTTCTTGGATAAGGTTAACATAGTTATTACCTACCGTATCTTCAGAAGTCATGCTTTCAGCAGCAATGCTGTCTGTGATAGTCTGACTGAGGTTGTTGAATGCTTCATACAGCGCTGCTGTATTGTTGGCACTGATGTTCTTTGTAACCCCAACAATATCTGTAAGCCAAGAATTAATGCTTAAGGCTGGGTTGTAGGTTTGCTGCCATCCCCAATCGTAATACCATCCCTCTATAGTACTTTCTGTTTCATAAGTAACGGTATATAAGGCAGTCTTTCCACCATTTGTAGCTTTGATATCATCCGCTAAAGGCTTAATATCTTTAGTATCTTCATATGAGTCATAACTACTGCCACCCTTTTTACCCTTAATAAAAGATGTACTGTTATTCACGCCCGATACATTGTATGTAGGTTCGCCATCAGTTAGCAAAATTACATTTGTGTTCTCAACGCCCTCAATCTTTCCGTTTTTCTTTAAACCGCTTAAAAGAAGGTTTCTCGCAAGCATCATACCTGCTTCAAGGTTGGTTGCACCGTTTACCTTTACATCATCAATCGCCCTTGTAACAGCAGTTGACACTTTGCCATTTCCTGCATTAGCATCTGTCCAATCAATAACAGTCTTACCGTCGGATCCAAATTGCACTACAGCAACCATTCTCTCGGCATTGCCCGCGTCTTTAACGTAGTTAGTTAAGAACTTCTTTGCCGCCGTCTTAGCTTTGTCGAGTCGAGTTTCGCCATTGCTTTTCTCCAACATACTTTTGGACGCGTCAAATACCAAAACTACGGCTGAATCAGCAGTAACTGTTGTCTGCTTTACAATCGGCTTTGCCTGTACTTCCAAATCAACATTGAAAGTATAGTCACCAACGTAATTAGCCTCTTTTTTTGTAGAAAGAACCCATTCACCGTTAGAAGTGGTTTCATTTCCGTTTGCGTCATAGTATTTTACTACACCGTTTGTTCCATCTTCTACTACCTTTGCGTTAGTATCAACTGTAGTTTCAGCGAATACAGACATAGGTACGCAATAAGTCAGAATCAGTGCGAAAACCATGATGCTCGCAAGTACTCTTTTAGAAATACCTTTTTTCATTTTACTCTCTCTTTCTTCTTCGGAGAGGCTTCTTATCCCCTATAGCTTAGAGAATAAAAAAGCCACCAATTTTTTGCCCGTAGGCTAGAATTGCTGGCAACCGAACTGCCATGGAAAGTGGTACTATCTCCACTTTTCTTTAGGCTCTGGCTTTGCGTCCCCACCTTTCGATAGGTTTGCCTTTTTCTTGGTCACATTTCGGTCACAAAATCGCTCTTTTATTTTTTTCAAAAGTCACAATTCAGTCACAAATCGAAATGCTTATTTTAATTAAAATTTCAACGTTTTCAACGACCTAACTCATATTATAACAAGGGGTCTTTTTCGTCTACCGCCTTGGGCAAATATACTCCATTTGGAGTATACAATTTGCACTAATATACTCCGTTTAGAGTATGGGCGCCATGGCTGCGACAGCAAAATTGTAATCAAAAACAGCAATTTAATTCTTAATCGTGTTATAATGCTTTTGCGTTAAGATATACTTACCTCATAAAACAGCGACCGCTCAAAGTCGGTCGCTTTACTTTCGTTCTATACTATACAATGCACTATCCTAACACTTTATCAATCCCCGCTTCCAAGAAGCAAGAGTCATTTAATTACTGCCCCACGACAATAACAGTTTGCCCTATCCCAGCAGAGTCAGCATACCTGTGTTCATTTCTTCAACATCTTCCACAGTTTCTACCGTAATTGCCTTTTGAACGCTGTCTAATATCCTAATAAGCTCCAACGTGCTACGGAAACAAATTTCCTCTTCAGAGTCAAGCCACTTGACTATACCCTGCCAACTTGAGTGCTGTTTGTATCTTATTTCTATCACGAACTTCGCTGTATTTTCTTTCGCTTTTCTCATAAATACCACTTGCTCCTATTTGTTTTCATTTGCCACTTTCCTTACCCTCTTGATTGTATAAACCACTTGAAAGTATGGTGACAACTCTATTTGTACAACATCACAGCATTAGTCCGAATATCATTCAAGTATCTTTCTAGCTTTAATATATTTAATCGCTTCATATATAATCTCACGACTAAGTCACAAATCGGTCACAATCTCGAAAATTTTAAAACTTTTTTCTTTCAATTTCAGAAGTTTCTGTTTCTTGTGTGTTTTCTTTCCGACATTTTGTTCCGGTTTCATCTAAAAATTTAATCAAATCTAAAGTGCTGGCAAATTCATGAGTAGACTCACCCTCAACCCACTTTACATTGCCCTGCCACTCTGCATTGTGCCTGTATTCTACCTGCACAATAAATGTTGCCTGCTTGCCTTTTTCGTTGTCAGCCATAAATTTCCTCATTTCTAAAAGCTCTTGTCTGCTGAGATTCATGCGGAGCCTTTCTCTATCACCAAAAGCTCTCTTTTCTACAGTAGACTGCGGAAAGCTAATCTTGTTCATAATATCATCCATTGCAATAATTAGCTGTTGGATGTCGGCAAATTCAATGCCTCTCTTTTCAAGTCCGCAATACATCCTACCCGAAAGGTTCACACCATCTGCAAAATCAATGCAAACCTGATAGTTTGGGACTAATGAAAATGCCTCTTTCAAGCTTTCACGCTCCTTTCCTGTCTCCCTTACTAAAACCAATGTTGTTTCATCAGTTCCTTAATAATTTTATCTCATTACAAAATTTATATTAGTTTGAAACTGCATATAAATCTCTTTCATAGAACACATAATATCATCCCTCGGTTAGATTTCGGTCACAAAACTGTTTTTAAAATTTAAAATATGAATTATATAACCCTGTTTCAGTATTAAATTACAAATTCCCTCTTTTGCACTATTATGTTATACTTGTGAAAAGATAATTTACTCACATTTTAATTTTTTAGGCATTTGTTAAAGAAATTTGGAGAAATTTATGACTCAAAAAGAAAATTTTGAAAAAGAAAAAATATACAATATTTCGGAGGCTTCCGAAACATCCGAAGCGGGCGAAAAAGACCTTTCAGGAGAACATCCTACGGTAACAGAAAAAAACTCCCGCAAGAAATTTGGGAAGAAGCAGCTTTCTACATTGCTGATTATTATGGGGGTTGTTGTCTGCCTGATTCCTTTTGGTGGTCGCCTCTATACAAAGTATCAGGAAAAGCAGATGTACGAGCAGTTCCTGAAAGATCAGGAGGTTATAACTAAAGGTCTTGAAGCTGCTGACGAAGCTTTCAACGAAACCGCCGAGCCTGACACTTCAGGCTCCGACAGACCTGCCGCAATAGCCCACATTTCCATCTCCAAGATTAAGTGTTCGTTGAATGTTTTGGAGGGTTCAGGCACCAAAGAGCTTCGCTGGGGTGCCGGTCACGTCACAGGCACTGCCGCCCCCGGATATTTGGGTAATTGCTGTATCGCGGGGCACCGTAACTATACTTTCGGTTCCTATTTCAGCCGTCTTGGAGAAGTAGAAGTTGGGGACAATATCAAGCTGGAAGCAGGTGGCAAGATTTTCAATTACAAGGTTTACGACATTGACGTAGTTAAGCCAAGCGACGTTTCCGTGCTAATGCAGGGCACCGGCGAAAAAGCCATTCTCACCCTCATTACCTGCCACCCGAAAGGTAAAAATACCCAACGATTGATTGTCCTCGCAGAACTGCCAACTATTGAGGCTTTAGTTCCAGAGGGCTACGTTCCGACTATTACCGCCAATTCTGAATACGTTCCTGACAGAAACGTAACCCTTGAGGGAGAGGCAAATAGCGGTGGCGAAACAGGTAGTTCCGGAAAGGGAAGCAAGGGGGCAGCAGGCGGATCCAACAGTTCAGCAGGTGGTTCCGGTGATGGAAGCAACGGAACAGAAAGCGGTTCTTACAATGAAAACGGCAACATTCCCGCTTACGATGGATCAGACGTCTCTAACAATTCTAACACAGGCAGCTCCGAAAGCACCGAAGACGGCTCTAAAGGGGAAGTAAACATTCCTGAGGATACAGCTGTCCCTCAATAACAGACGGCCCCCAATAAAAAATTATCTCTTAATAAAAAGCTACCCCTCAATAAAAAGCCGTCTCTCAATAGAAAACGTAATTTATTTTATCAATACCTTTAGAAACGAGTTGCAAATGAAAAATTCACCCGAAAAAAACAATGTAAATAAATCCCTTAAATCTCGCTATAAATGTTTGGTACTGGATCATGATGACACTGCGGTAAACAGCACACCGGAAATTCATTATCCTTCTTTTGTGGAAATACTAAAAGAGTTGAGACCACATATTCAATACAGTTTAGAGGAGTTTACAACATACTGTTTCAATCCCGGATTTTCGCCTCTATGTAAGGACATATTAAAGCTTACCGATGAAGAGATGAAAATTGAATATCGCATTTGGAAAAGCTACACTTCGACTCGCACTCCTAGATTTTTTGAGGGCTTTGCGGATATGGTTAAACGATTTCAATCCGGCGGTGGCTATGTTTCCATCATTTCCCACTCAGACTCGGAGGACATCAAGCGGCACTACGCCGAACAGGGCATTGTCCCTGACCTAATCTATGGCTGGGAATATCCTGAAACCAAAAGAAAGCCCCACCCCTTTCCTTTGCTGGAAACCATGCAAATTTTAGGAGTAAAGCCCGAAGAGTGTATTGTTTTAGACGATTTGCGCCTCGGCTATGACATGGCAAAAGCCTGCAATGTCGAATTTGCAGCTTGCGGATGGTCACATTTGTTTGACAATATTCGCGACTATATGAAAGAACATTCTGACCGATATTTTAACACCGTAGCAGAATTTGAGGATTATATTTTTAGGGGCTGAGATTCACGCATTTGGCGAGGGAAATACCAGAACAACCGCAGTTTTTTTAATCAAATATTTAAGAAATCTTGGGTTTGAGGCAGAGAATGATATATTTGCTGAAAACTCTTGGTATTTCAGAAACGCTTTGGTAAGAGCAAATTATACTAACCTGAAAAAAGGTATCTATGAAACATCTGACTTCTTAGAAAAGTTCTTGAGAAATCTGCTACTTGACGAGCGAAACGAACTGCATAACCGTGAAATGCATATAAGCGAACAGCTTTTGCGAGGTCACGATGACCCAATAAATGACCCAATAAAAAGACCGCCTGTTTTCAGACCGTCTTTTCTTCTTTGATATTAAGTTACTAGAATCTGCTCGGTGTATATTTCACCACCTCATGCAAACTCTATTTTCCCCTCGGAAATCTTCTTTATTACTGCCAGCGACTGCACATCAACACCCAAGGCTCTGAGTTTTTCGTTGCCACCCTGCCATTGTTTTTCAATGGCTGCGGTGTATCCTGCTATCTTGCCTCCGCCTTGTTTAATAATGTCTACCAGTGCCACCGCAGCTTCCCCTGTGGCTAAAAAATCATCCACTATGAGAATTACATCCTCTGTCGTAATATACTGGGTTGCAATCCTTAACATTGACACCGTTCCCTTAGTAAATGAAATTGCTTCCGCTCCGTAAAAATTCTCATTCATTGTGTTAGGAGCAGCTTTTTTTGCAAAAACCACAGGAATATTTCCCATATTCATTGCTGCCGAATATGCAATAGGGATACCGCTTGCTTCAACGGTAACGATTTTGTTTACGCCCCTGCCTTTAAATAAGCGGGCAATTTCCTTTCCCATTTCAGTCATGAATGCCGTATCAATCTGGTGATTTAAAAAACTGTCCACCTTTACAATTTCACTTCCGATGGCAGTCCCGTCTTTAACAATCTTTTCTTCTAAAGCTTTCATTAAATGCTCCTTATATACCTATCTTACCAATTCCTAAGCGGTTGCTTTCTCGCCTGCTTCTGCTGTGATAACCCGTTTTCTCTACTTTTTCTTAATTTTCCCGATTTATTTCCAAACCTATTCCGACTCACTTCTTATTTATTAAATCTATTACTTTCCAATTTGTCAACATAATTTGTAACCTTAAACATCCACTTACCGTTTCCTATAATATTCAAACTTATAAAAAGGCTGTTGATCGTAAAATCTTTTTTTCCGCCCATAAAACTATTTTCTTCCCCAGCGGCTACGCAAAGATTCAAATTCCTCTCTTGCCATTTCGTGCTTTAAGTCAGGGAAAGCTTTCATCAGTCGCTTTCCAAAGAAAGTTCTGCTCTTTGAAATATTTCTAAAACCTGCTTCATATTCTTCCCGAAGCGCCTTAAGCTCCTCTTCTCCCTGTCTGGCAACCAATTCAACACTTTTCTGAATCTCCTTGTCTCTTGGGTTAAGAAAAACATTCTCTGCCGGAGACTCTCCCACCTGCAATGCGATTTGCTGCAATACCTCTTCCACAAACTCCTCTGCTCGTTGCTCCGCCTCTTCTTTAACTTCTTCCATTCTCTCCTTGGCAGCTTCCACCCTTTCTCTAAAGTCTACAACTCCCTCGAAAATTTCCTGCCCCAGACTATCTGAAATGTTTCTCATTCTCACGCCAATTTCACTCAAACGGCGCATATCTCTATTCAGCTTCAAAATCACATTGACCGTAAGTGCCACGTCTATCATAAGTGCTACCACAAATAAAACCGCCATAATACAGCCTAAAAGGTAAGGAATTTTCCCAACAAACCACATTGTAGTTGGCTGGATAACATCCATAACAAAAACGCCTGCTATACCCCAATAAAGCGAAAATTTCAAACAAATATATCCGTTGAGGTTAAAAGGCACATTCGAATAATCCCACCATTTTGCATGAAAGAGCTTTTCCAAGCAAAATCCCACAAGCCATTCCAATGCGGAACATACAACCACCGCTCCGACAAACATAAATAATTTGTTTTGGGAAATAGGTGTCAGGGCATAGATAATTATCACCATACCCACCCCATAAATTGGGCAAACCGGACCGTTTAAAAATCCGCGATTGACGAATTTACCAACAGTCACCGCTTTGTAGGCAACTTCAAGGCACCAGCCCCCAAAGGCATATATCAAAAAATACCAAACTAAATTGTAAAATCCCATTCTCTACCCCTTAAGCCGCTACATTCGCCGGCTTATTTACTGCACCAGCTGACTGCGCCCTCTGCAATAGCCGCTGCTGCCAAATAAAGTTTATCTTCTTCCATCACTACTCTCGGGTCGTGAATAGCATAGCCCTCATCGCTTCCGACACCAAACCAAAATAGCATGGACGGCGCCTCTTGCGCAAAGAATGCAAAATCGTCAGAGCTGGCCACAGGCTGCTTGTCAATAATCACGTTTTCTTTGCCCACATATTTATCAAAAATCCCGCCCATGTGGTTGCAGATTTCCGTATTATTTTCGGTTACCGGAGTCCAGACAAAATTTATGCTTCCTGCTACTCCCGCTAACGCACAATGCTGTGCCACAATAAGTCGCATACATTCTCGCAGGTGGGCTTGATCCTCGTTGCTGTAAGAACGGAGGGTTCCCTCCATGTGAGCATTGGTAGGAATTGAATTGGGTGCGCTACCTGCTTCCATAATGCCGACTGCCACAACCGCTGTTCTGAAAGCGGAAAGCTCGCGGCGAACCATTCCCTCAAGACTGTGGTAAATCCCCATTGCCGCCTGCAACGGATCTTTAGCCTGTTCGGGCTGGCTGCTGTGGGCAGTCTTTCCCTCTATGTCTATTTTGAAAAAGTCGATGGCTGCTGTAGCGGGGCCTAAAGCGTAATGAACAGAGCCATTCTCGGCATTAGGTTTTACGTGCATTCCCAAGCACGCATGAACCTGCGGATTTTGCATAACACCCGCTTTTACCATATGCTCCGCACCATTTGACTGCTCCTCTCCCGGTTGAAAGACAATCTTCACAAGTCCGGAAATTTCCTCCTCACATTCTTTCAGGATTCTGGCAACAGTCAGTGCCACCGCCCCGTGAATATCGTGTCCGCAGAGATGACCCGCCTCTCCCTTTGCTGCGAATGGTAAATCCGCCTCTTCATGAATAGGCAAGGCGTCAATATCTGCACGCAGGAGAATACACTTTGGTTCTCCCTCAAGGGTTAAGTTCTCTCCACGACCTACCGTAACTGAAAGTCCCGATTCAAGCCACGGCTCCGGAGAATATCCCATCTCTTCCAGTTGAGTGCGAATATAATTCTCGGTACGCGGTAAAATCATTCCAACTTCGGCATTTTCATGGAGCCATCGTCTATCTGCAATTAACTGTTCTTCATATTTTTTTGCTAGGGTTTTGAAATCTGTCATTTTCATTCTTTTTATATTTTCTTCTAAAATTACATCTTGAAATATATATTGAAGGTTCTTTAAAAAATTTCCAAAAGGAACTTGAGAATCAACATTCCGATTACTAAAAAGATAACCTTACGCACGCTCTTGCTTCCTCCGTTGATAGCATATCGTGAACCGAAATATCCGCCCAATATGCTGCAAACCACCGCAGGTATTGCCACAGACCACATTACCTTGCCTGCAATAATAAACACTATTGCAGAGCCTACATTTGACGCCAAATTGGCTAATTTAGCACATCCCGACGACATTACCAGGTCAAAGTTAAAAACCTTTGCAAAGGCAATAATCATAAATGTACCTGTCCCAGGTCCTACCATGCCGTCATAAAAGCCTATAAATAATCCGATGAGGCAAGCAAAAATAATCATTTTCCCCTTTGGATATTCTCTTGGCTCGCTGTCATCCGCCCCCAAGTTTTTCTGAGTCAGCAGGAATATTGCCACCACCGGCAAGATAATGATGATGGCAAGGTTAAGTATGTGTTCAGGTATTCCGAGCACCAACCTGCTCCCCAATGCAGCTCCAGCTATCGCGCCTACCGCAGCAATGCCGGCTACCGCTACATTGAGTTTTCCCTTTCTAAGATAGGTAATTGTCGCAGTAAGTGAGCCTAGGGGCGAAACCGCCTTATTAGTTCCCATGGCTGTATGCGCCGGAAGTCCTGCCAACAAGTAGGCAGGAAGAGAAATAAGCCCTCCGCCGCCTGCCACGGCGTCTACAAACGATGCTATAAAAATTAACGGACAGACTATCAGCAATATCTGTAACATTTCTAATCACCCTATGTCTCTATCTGAGACTATATATCCCTTTCAGCCAAACAAAACTGCATTTGGCTTTCCTTTTGCAAATTTAAGGTATTTTACCAGAGCCGAGCAGGCTACTTAATTGCCGCCTTAATTCTGGCTTTAGTTCTTTCTTCGCCTAAAATCTGTTGAATTTCCCAAACATCAGGAGACTGACTTCTTCCAACTATAGCAAGACGAATAACTGTGGAAACAT
>JBHBZU010000015.1:0-6429 GCA_041797745.1 Bacillota bacterium | reverse complement strand
TGCTTTGTAGATTTGTTCCATAAAGTATTTCTTATTGATTTTTCCTCTAAGGATAAGAAAGCCGTGTTCAGCAAGCTGCTTATTCATATCTCGAATGATCTTATAAGCCTGTTGCTGCGAAATATTTAGTAAATCGGCAACTTCATTTGAAGTAAGAAATAATTTCTCCATCGTACTTTCCTCCCTTCTTTTTTAGAAACATAATTGTTTCTGTTTTGGATTATGAGTAACTTTTTTGTTTCTGTCAATACTTTTTTTAATTTTATTTTTCTATTGAATTTTTTCCTATTTTCGATTATACTATTAAAGAGAAACAAATTTGCTCCTAAGGAGGTGTTAAGATTGAGTTTGGGTAAATTGATAAAGAAATTTCGTGAATTAAGAAGAATTACTCAAAAGGCATTAGGAGACAGAACCAGATTGGATGATGTAAGAATAAGACAATACGAACTTGATATTCGTACTCCTAAAGATGATGTCTTGGAAAATATTTCTACTGCACTACATGTAAATAAGGATTATTTGAAAGAACCTGATTATCCCTATACTGAACATGATTTAATGCGATTCTTATTTAAGCTTGATGACAGCATTGAAGTTAAAATACGACCTGTTATTTTGAATGATGAAGATCCGGAATACACTATCACAGGTGTATATTTCGGCAGTGAAGCTATTCTAAGAATCCTCAATATGCTTGACCAATGGCAGGAAATGAAAGAAAAGTACGAGAATAATGAAATCACTAAAGAAGCCTTGCAAGATTGGAAGGCAAACTATCCTGACAGCCTGAAAAAAGATTACGTTCCCTTTGAGGAAAGCAATGTGAAATTCTATAAAAGCGGTATCGGAGCAAAAGTTCCACCTGATATAAAATAAGCACAGAAAAAGCACATAGCTGAAAGATTTTTAGGTCTTAAAGTTATGTGCTTTGTTTATTTCATATGATTATTCAGAAATACTCAAATCCGTAGATATCATTTTAATCAAAGTTTTATACGGATTTTACTCACTATCACATTTAATATCATCTAATACTTCTATATCGATTACAGTTTCATCATCCATCTTTTTATAGTATTCAACACTTGCTAATTCGCTAGATGCTAAATATTTCCTAAGTTTTTCTGACATGGGCTTAAAAGTAACAAAAGTCAACCCACCAGATACGGCAGCACCTAAAACAGGAACAACTTTTGCAACTCCTCTTGCAAAGATTTGTTTTGTCATTTGAACACCTAATATAGTAGCCACCTTTTTTACTATAGGATATATTACTCCTTTTGTTAGTGCTTTCTGTGGGAGTTTTTTTACAACCTGTTTTGCAACTTGAGCTGCTAATTTGTTTACGGTATTTACTGCTCCATTTACGCCAAACATTATGCCGACAAATAAAGTAAGTAAATTTTTTGTTTCCTCGTTCATTTCTTTAGAATCAAGACTTAAATCATGCCAACCATAAAGGTATATCAATTTTTGAAGTATACGGAGAATATGTCCAAAATATTGAGCTAAGTCAGCTGGAATTGTACCTATCATAATAAATCCACCCGGCAATCCCGCTGCTGCTGATAGAGCAGTTACCTTTGTCGTTTCTGCTGTTATACAACTTTTAGCAATTTTATTAATATCTTCTACACATATTCCAGCATATGCCGGATTATATTGAATCGCCTTCTCCACAGTCTCTTGACTATATCTATCTCGTAGTTCTTTCCTGAGAAATAATTCGCGGTCAATCTTAACCATTGGAAGCTTTGCACTCTCTACAAGTACTGCTTCAAATTTTATATTCTCCACTATATACTCACCTTTTTAACCTTTTCAATAATCTAAATTAAAATGCAGACTTTGAGAATAATCTATTTCATTATGATTCACATCTAGTATCTTCTGAAATCCCATACTCAGATTCAACAACTCCCTTTTGAACCTACTATTTCAGCTTTTTAGTATCAAAATAGTATCATTTAGAGAAATTCACTACATCAAAATCGCTAAAACCCACTGTTTTCAACAGTTTTACAACAGAAACATATTTATTACTCTATTCAAGCTCTATCGTCCCCGGCGGTTTACTTGTCAAGTCGTACATTACCCTGTTAACTCCTCTGACCTCATTTATGATTCTGCTTACCACCTTCTGCAGCACCTCCCAAGGGATTTCGCTTGCCTCGGCAGTCATAAAGTCGGTTGTATTTACCGCCCTTAGGGCAATGGCGTAATCATAGGTTCTTTCGTCGCCCATCACACCTACCGAGCGCATGTTGGTAAGGGCTGCGAAGTACTGACCTATCGTCTTGTCAAGCCCTGCATTTGCAATCTCTTCCCTGTAGATTGCATCCGCCTCCTGTACTATTTTTACCTTCTCGGCTGTAACTTCGCCTATTATTCTTATGCCGAGGCCGGGGCCCGGGAATGGCTGGCGGAACACCAGTTTTTCCGGTATGCCGAGTTCAAGTCCGGTTTTTCTTACCTCGTCCTTAAACAGATTTCTGAGGGGCTCTATTATCTCCTTGAAATCCACATAGTCGGGAAGACCGCCTACATTGTGATGGGATTTGATTACGGCGGACTCTCCTCCTACTCCGCTTTCTACCACATCCGGGTAAATAGTTCCCTGAACCAGATAATCTACAGCCCCTATCTTTTTGGCCTCTTCCTCAAATACCCTTATAAATTCCTCGCCTATTATTTTTCTCTTAGCCTCGGGCTCGGTAACTCCCGCAAGCTTACCGTAAAACCTCTCCTGCGCATTTACTCTTATAAAATTCAGCTCATAACTGCCGTTCGACCCGAATACAGCCTCAACCTCATCTCCCTCATTTTTACGAAGCAAACCGTGGTCTACGAATACACAGGTAAGCTGCTTTCCTACCGCTTTGGACAGGAGAACAGCCGCTACCGATGAGTCCACTCCGCCCGACAGGGCACAAAGCACCTTTCCGCTTCCTACTCTCTCCCTTATTTCCTTAATTGTGTTCTCTGCAAATGCGGACATCTTCCAATCGCCTGCGCAGCCGCATATATTATGCACAAAATTTGAAAGCATTTCCTTTCCGTATTCCGTGTGCAGAACTTCGGGATGAAACTGTATTCCGTAAAGCCCTTTCTCTTTATTTTCTATTGCCGCATTGGCAGTTGAGGCGGTATGCGCTACCGCCCTGAAACCTTCTGCAAGCTTACTTATATAGTCAAAATGGCTCATCCATACTATAGACTTGGCAGGTATTCCTCCAAACAAGTCACAAGAAGTATCAAACTCCGTTTCTGTCTTCCCGTACTCTCTATGCTCCGCCCTTTCCACCTTGCCGCCAAGTACATGGCTCATAAGCTGTGCACCGTAACAAAGCCCGAGAACCGGTATACCCATTTCAAAAAGCTCTCTGCTGCAGGAAGCCGCCCCTTCTCTATATACGCTGTCGGGACCTCCTGTCAGGATAATTCCCTTCGGCTTCATTTCCTTTATTCTATTTAAATCTGTCTTGTAAGAATATATCTCACAATACACATTTGCCTCTCTTACCCTTCTTGCGACAAGCTGGTTATACTGCCCGCCGAAGTCTATTACTACAACCAATTCCCTATTCACAAAAGCTCCTTTCACACCGCCGCTATGCCGAACTGCAACATTCCGGCGTAACGCAGATGGTTTGTTTTATAACAGAAAATATACCATAAAAGGCTCAGTTATGCAAGATTAGCCGGCTGTCTGCTCTTCATTAACAGGCCTTACTTATCTTTACATTTGCATAAAATAACAGTCATAGAATATTCTCGCGGATGCCACTCCCTGCGTAAATTTAAAAAGCCGTCCTGCTTAGTAAATATAAAAAATACAGCAATATCAAATGCACCGGATAAAACCGATACATCAAATTTTTCCAATTCCCGCCCCCCTTTATATCCGATTCTACCCTCATTATATAGCAAAGGACTCCGAAAATGGAGTCCATATATACTACGATTCAAGGCTGCAGCAACATTCGCCGTTATCGCTGCTCCTTCGTTTCATTTTGCGCTTTTTCTCATACATCATGATGTCCGCCTGACGCAAACACGCCTCAAAATCATTGTTCTCGGGAAACTGCGCATAACCTATAGTCATGCTTACCTCTATACAATCTCCCGAAGGGGTAGGTATCTTCTTTCCCCTCATAATATCCGACAGCACTCCCGGCACATCACTAAGCGGCAGAATACTGCAGCTCGTGTATATACCTATAAATTCATCGCCTCCATATCTGTAAAATCTTATATTATAATTTTCTCCAAACTCTTTAAGTAAAAATGCTATGACCTTAAGTACACTGTCGCCCGTGTCATGCCCATAGGTATCATTTACCATTTTGAACTTATTTACATCTCCTATTACCAGCCCCTTTACAGTATTCCTCCTTATGTGCTTTGCCATGTCTTCGAAAAAACTTCTTCTGCTATATAAATACAGACCTGCGTCCATTCTGCTGACACGCAGGAAACGCCTCTTCTTGTCGAAGGAGATGACTCTCTGCATGGAAATATACACTCCGAACATATATGCCGCAAGTCCTATTATCAGGAAGTTCAGCAAAATTTCAATCTTGTCGTCAAACTCGAATCTGTCGCTCTTTAACAGAAAGATGGAAAACACACCTATTGCCAGTAACTGCAGTATCGCCTTTTTAAGCGGTCTGTCAACTATTATCAACGGCATTATAATAATCATTGCAAGATACGAAAACTGATTTGCCCCATATTTTGAAAAAAATATAATATAAAGCGAAAACATATACATACAGATAACACTTATGTAAAGCATACTTTCCGCAAAGCAACTGCGGTTTTCCTTCTTCACAGCCATCGACGATACTGTAGAAATTATATTCATTACAATAAATGTTATCCCATAGACCGTCACAAATTTAGTTTTGTCCGAAAGTATCGATAAAATGAACAATACCAGCATTACCGACGACATAACCCCACAAAGTATCTTGGTAAGCTTTACATTCTCATCGCTTATCTCCTCCTTGTTATCCGTAAAAAGCTTCTCCCAGTTGCTCTTAAAAAGCTCCAACATATTATCCCCACATTTCTGAATCAATCTGATCCAAATAAATTCAAGCCCCTTGTTGTGCAAGGGGCAATTCACTCTAAATGATAACGACTTTGTGGGTATTATAACATATTCCGGAATATTTGTAACTATTATTTATTAATTTTGTTATACATATTTCTATGATTTTTCACAATATTTATGCAAAATAATATATCAGAATGGTTAGCTGCCAATGTTTGTATATATCCTCCCTATAACATAAAAAAGAGGAATACCGATATTCCTCTTTTTTAATATTTCTTAAAATAATGCAGAAATGTCAGGCAATTATGCCGATCAGCCTCTAATTTATCCGCGTCCACAGCCTATGGCGCAGGAACCGCCTTGCCCTTTTCCATGAGCAGGTTTACCACCTTGTCGGAGAGTATCATATATTTTATATGCAGCTTTCCTGTTTCAGCCTCATATACGGATATATCCACCTGCCCTTTTGCACCGCTTTTCTCGTAATATACCTCCAACGCCGTCTTGTACTCCTCATCGCTCACATCAAGCTTTTCTTTCTGCGCAATCATTTTCATTACTACAATCCGCCTGCTCATGTTGTCCGCATAGCTCTTGGCTGCCTCCTCAAAGTCCTCCTCAGTCATTCTAAGCTGAATTTGAAGTAAATCTTTAAGCTCTACGCCGTAAATTGTCGCCATATTTTCATAGTAATTCTTAAATCTGGTATAATACCTGTCATAAACCTGCTGCGGAACTGCCTTTATTGAGCTTGAACTTACTACTTGACCAAAAAGTTCATCCTGTGCATTCGCCTTATTCTGATCCTTCTTCTGCTCCGTCAGTTCCTTCTTTATGCTCTCTCTATATTCAGCCGCAGTCTTATATTCCGTGTTGGCTGCTACAAGTTCGTCGGTCAATTCTGTAGGAGCATCTCCTTTTATATAGTTTATTGTAACCGTAAACACGACATCAGCTCCGTTAAGTTCAGAGCCTTCTCTATAGTTTTCCGGAAATGTAAGATTTAACTCCACTACCTCGCCCGGCTTCTTACCTATAAGGCCGTCCTCAAAGCCCGCTATGAAAGAATTTGAGCCTATTGTCAAATCAAAGCCGGTTGCTGTGCCTCCCTCAAAAGCTACTCCGTCTTTCTTGCCTTCAAAGTCTATGTTTGCGGTATCTCCACTTTCTACCGCTCTGTCTGTAATCTTCTCCGGAAAGCCGGAAAGGAAACTCTTTACATTATCCTCTATTTCCTCTTCGGTTACCTCTTCGCTTGCCATTGTATATTCAAGCCCTATGTACTCTCCGAGGCTTGTAACATAGTCCTCCGGGTTGAAATCTTCTTCCTGCGCTACTGCGCTTCCCGTAGCCACCGTACTTGT
>JBHBZU010000014.1:0-19756 GCA_041797745.1 Bacillota bacterium | reverse complement strand
TACAAATTCGCCCAAATGATATCTGCTGTAAAGAGTCTTTGTGATTGCTGCTGTAAGTGTTGTCTTACCATGGTCTACGTGACCGATTGTACCAATATTAATATGTGGTTTTGTTCTTTCAAACTTTTGCTTTGCCATTTTTATAATCTCCTTATAAAATTCTCTATAGGAATTAAATTCTTATAATTTACTGTTTCCAGCCTACTTGTTAATCTTTTCTACCAGACTTTCAGGTAACTTTTCGAAGTGGTCAAACTGCATTACATATACGCCACGACCCTGAGTCTTGGAACGTAAGTCAGTTGCATAACCGAACATCTGTGAAAGCGGAACCATACCGCGAACAGCTACTGCTCCGTTGTTCATGTCTGAACCCTCGATTTTACCTCTTCTGGAACTGATATCGCCGATTACATCACCCATATATTCTTCAGGAACAGTTACTTCAACCTTAAAGATAGGTTCAAGAAGAACTGGGTTTGCTTTCTTAGCAGCTTCTCTGAATGCCATTGAAGCAGCAATCTTGAAAGCCATTTCTGAGGAGTCGACTTCGTGATAAGAACCGTCATAAAGTTCTACACCGATGTCTACAACCTGATATCCTGCCATTGGACCATTTTCCATAGCCTCTACGATACCCTCTTCGATCTTCGGAATATATTCCTTTGGAACCGCACCACCAACGATGGAGTTCTTGAATTCGAAGCCGGCACCTGCTTCTCTTGGATAAACTCTGATTTTTACATGACCGTACTGACCACGACCACCGGACTGCTTTGCATACTTGTGATCCACATCTGCATTGCCTGTAAGAGTTTCCTTGTAGGATACCTGTGGCTTACCTACATTTGCTTCTACCTTAAACTCACGTAAAAGTCTGTCTACGATGATTTCAAGATGAAGCTCACCCATACCCGCGATGATGGTCTGACCTGTTTCTTCGTTAGTATAAGTCTTGAATGTAGGGTCTTCTTCTGCCAGCTTGGACAGTGCAATACCCATCTTTTCCTGACCTGCCTTTGTCTTTGGCTCGATAGCAATTTCAATAACAGGATCCGGAAATTCCATAGACTCTAAAATAACAGGATTTTTTTCGTCACAAAGTGTGTCACCTGTTGTAGTATCCTTGAGACCTACTGCCGCAGCAATATCACCGGAGTAAACATGATCTATTTCCTCTCTGTGATTAGCATGCATTTGGAGTATACGACCGATTCTTTCTCTCTTGCCCTTAACGGAGTTAAACACATATGAACCGCTTTCCAGCTGTCCTGAATAAACTCTGAAGAATGCCAGCTTACCAACGAACGGGTCAGCCATAATCTTAAATGCTAAAGCAGAGAAAGGTGCATTGTCGTCTGCCGGTCTTTCAGTTTCTTCTTCTGTATTTGGAACAGTTCCCTTAATAGCAGGAATGTCCAATGGAGACGGCATATATGCAACAACTGCATCCAGAAGCATCTGAACACCCTTGTTCTTATATGCGGAACCACAGAATACAGGAATCATTTCGTTGGCAATAGTTGCCTTACGAACAGTTTTCTTTATTTCTTCCTTTGTGATTTCTTCTCCCTCAAGGAACTTCATTGTAAGTTCTTCGTCGCATTCAGCAACAGATTCAATCATCTTTTCACGCCATTCAGTAGCCATGTCCATCATGTCTGCCGGAATGTCTTCAACAACGATATCCTTACCAAGTTCGTCCTTATAAATTTCCGCTTTCATTTCGATTAAGTCGATAATACCAACGAAAGTTTCTTCAGCACCGATAGGTAACTGAAGAGGAACAGCGTTAGCCTTAAGTCTGTCCTTAATCATTCCTACAACACGGAAGAAGTCGGCACCCATGATATCCATCTTATTAACGAATACCATTCTTGGAACTCCGTACTTCTCAGCCTGACGCCATACGGTTTCAGACTGCGGCTCAACACCACCCTTTGCACAAAGAACTGTTACAGCACCGTCAAGAACCTTTAAGGATCTTTCTACTTCTACTGTAAAGTCTACGTGTCCCGGAGTGTCAATAATGTTGATTCTGTTGTTCTTCCACTGTGCTGTTGTAGCGGCGGAGGTGATAGTAATACCACGTTCCTGTTCCTGAACCATCCAGTCCATTGTAGCCGCACCGTCATGGGTTTCACCAATCTTATGCGTCTTACCGGTATAGAACAGAATTCGTTCAGTCGTGGTTGTCTTGCCGGCATCAATGTGAGCCATGATACCGATATTTCTAGTTCTCTCTAATGGAAAACTTCTAGGCATAAATTTCCTCCTATCCCTAAATTATGATATACCCTAAAATACCCACTAGAATCTGTAGTGTGCGAAAGCTCTGTTAGCTTCTGCCATCTTATGAGTATCTTCTTTCTTCTTTACGGATGCTCCAGCTCCGTTAGCTGCATCCATAAGCTCCTTGGCTAATCTTTCAGCCATGGTCTTTTCTCCTCTGGCTCTTGTGTACTTTGTGAGCCATCTGAGACCGAGAGTCTGCTTTCTTTCGTTTCCAACTACCATTGGAACCTGATAGTTAGCACCGCCGACTCTTCTTGCTTTAACTTCTACCTGAGGCATAATGTTGTTCATTGCCTTTTCAAATACTTCTACAGGGCTTTCGCTTGTCTGCTTTTCAATGATGTCGAACGCACCATATACGATCTGCTGAGCAGTTCCCTTTTTTCCGTCTAACATGATAGAGTTGATGAGCTTAGCTACTACAACGCTACCGTAAACCGGATCCGGAAGTACTTCTCTCTTTGGAACATTACCTTTTCTTGGCACTTCTCTTCCCTCCTTGCTGAATAACTGCCTTATGACAGCTATCTGCGCAATTAATCTTTGAAATAACTTAATTTAAATTGCACATAATCTTCACCTGCAAAACGCAGATTACTCTGTATTCGGTCTGCAATTCAATGACCGAAACAGCTTAAGCTTTCGGTACTCGACCTCTCTTAATTGGAGGCCGCGGCGCCTTAATATCTATAGATGAAACAAATTCATTCAATCAAATAGCTATATTAAGGGCTCTAATAATTTTTCCCGAACGAAACCTATTTATTTTGCCTTAGGTCTCTTTGCACCATA
This sequence comes from Bacillota bacterium, assembly GCA_041797745.1. Lineage (GTDB taxonomy): Bacteria > Bacillota > Clostridia > Peptostreptococcales > Anaerovoracaceae > UBA3871. The sequence goes on along the minus strand of JBHBZU010000014.1, from coordinate 16,669 downwards.
CTTGGAACGAGCCTGTAATCTGTTGGCAACGCCAGCAGTATCGAGTGTACCTCTGATGATGTGATATCTTACACCTGGGAGGTCCTTAACTCTGCCGCCTCTGATGAGTACAACGCTGTGTTCCTGGAGGTTGTGACCGATACCAGGGATGTAAGCAGTAACTTCGATTCCGTTAGTTAAACGAACTCTGGCAACCTTTCTAAGAGCGGAATTAGGCTTCTTAGGTGTAACTGTCTTTACGGAAGTGCATACGCCTCTCTTCTGTGGTGAATGTACATCTGTAGGAACTCTCTTGATGGAGTTCATTCCCTTTAAAAGAGCAGGTGCATTTGACTTCTTTTCAGCGGTAGTTCTGCCTTCGCGTACTAATTGATTGATAGTAGGCATTTGTTTCTCCTTTCTTCAAGAAATAATAGTTTAGTAATATGGACACGCCAAAAAAGAGCAATTTCGCCCATATACCATATCAGTTTAACACGAAACACCCCAAGCGTCAACAAAATTTAACGCCTGAGGTGTTTATTTTTAAATGTTTTTCAAGTTTTAATCAGCAAAGCCTTTTATGGCTTTTAGACTTAATCTTCCAGCTCCGTTACCCCCGGTAAAGAGTTGTCCTCATAAGCGGATTCCATGCCGGCCAATTCAGCTAGCTCGTTCATGTCTTCCTCCCCCATAGCCTCCTGCTCTGCCTGCATTTGCTGTTCATAGGCTTTCATGAGTTCCTCGTTTACGCCGTAGTCAAGGTCTATATGTCTATATCTCTTCATACCAGTACCTGCCGGAATCAGCTTACCGATAATAACATTTTCCTTGAGCCCCAGCAAGTAGTCGCTCTTGCCCTTGATTGCCGCGTCTGTAAGAACACGAGTTGTTTCTTGGAAAGAAGCTGCTGACAAGAAAGAGCTGGTTGCAAGGGAAGCCTTAGTGATACCAAGGAGAACTTCCTTTGCTTTAGCAGGCTCGCCACCCTCAGCTTCCGCTTTTGCGTTTGCTTCTTCGATTTCAAACTTGCCATAAAGGCTGCCCGGAAGTAAATCTGTATCTCCCGCTTCTTCAATACGAAGTTTGGAAAGCATTTGGGATACTATAACTTCAATATGCTTGTCGTTAATATCTACACCCTGATTCTTATATACACGCTGTACTTCCTTAATGAGATACTGATATACGCCCTCAACTCCGTTTAGTCTTAGGATATCATTAGGGTTAAGAGGACCCTTAGTGATGTTCCCGCCCTTAAATACGTAATCTCCCTCTTTGACGTTGAGTCTTGCACCGTAAGGAACGATGTAAGATCTGTCGCCCTCGTTGCCCTTAACTCTGATTTCAGTGGTATTGTCGCTGCGGGATTCTATTGAAACAACAGTTCCCTCGTCTTCTGAAATCATTGCCAAGCCCTTTGGCTTACGAGCTTCGAATAATTCTTCTACTCTTGGAAGACCCTGAGTAATATCGCTACCCGCTACACCGCCGGTATGGAAAGTTCTCATTGTCAGCTGCGTACCCGGTTCACCGATGGACTGAGCAGCTGTAATACCTACCGCTTCGCCTATATTAACACCCTCACCTGTTGCCAGATTTCGTCCGTAACATTTAGCGCAAATTCCTGTCTTGGAGTGGCAGGTCATTACCGATCTGATAGCTACAACTTCGATTCCCGCGTCTTCAATCTTCTTAGCCGCGTCCTTGGAAATTTCTTCATTTTGTTCAACGATGAGCTCTCCTGTATTCGGATCGTAGATATCTGCTAAAGAAGTACGACCCTCAACTCTGTCCTTTAACGGTTCAATAACTTCCTTACCGTCTGTAAAGGCTCTTACTTCTATACCCTCGTCAGTTCCGCAGTCAAATTCGCGAACGATAACATTGTGAGATACGTCAACAAGACGACGAGTAAGGTAACCTGAGTCGGCTGTTCTTAAAGCTGTATCCGCCAGACCCTTACGGGCACCGTTGGAAGAAATGAAGTATTCCAAAATGGAAAGTCCCTCACGGAAGTTGGACTTAATAGGAATTTCCACTGTCTTTCCGGCAGCGTTAGCCATCAGACCACGCATACCTCCAACCTGCTTAATCTGGTTCTTGGAACCTCTGGCTCCGGAATGAGCCATGATATACAGGTTGTTCAGTGAACCGAGGGAGTCCATAAGTGCGTCAGCAACCTCATCCGTTGCATGATTCCAAATGGAGATAACCTTTTCGTATCTTTCTCCGTTGGATATAAGACCTCTCTTATAAGCCTTTTCGTATTTATCTACTTCACTTTCAGCATTTGAAAGGATTTCGGATTTTTGTTCCGGAATTTCCATGTCGGAAATACTGATGGTGATAGCTGCAATTGTAGAGTAGTGATAGCCCATAGATTTAATGGCGTCAAGCATGAGAACTGTTCCTGTATTGGCATGCACTCTATAACATCTGTCAATAATCTTTGAAAGCTTCTTCTTGTCGCAGAGGAAGTTGATTTCCAAATCATATTCATCCTGGAGTCTGTCTACATAGCCCAAATCCTGCGGAATCTGCTGGTTGAAAATAAAACGTCCTACTGTGGATTCTACCAGCTTACCTCTCTTATCATTTTCATCCTTGAAGCACCTTACACTAACTTTCGAGTGAAGCGTTACTTCATGATTTTGGTAAGCCATCATCATTTCGTCAAAGTCGGCGAACTTTTTACCATCACCGAGTTCAGCCACTCTTTCGAAGCCCTCTTCTCTGTTCTTCGCCTCATCCTTAAACTCATCCAGTCTTTCTCTGCCTGTCTTTGCATTACGGCAGATACCCGGATGTGTCAGGTAATAGGAACCCAGTATCATATCCTGTGTAGGAGTTGTGATAGGGGAACCGTCCTTTGGCGCAAGAATGTTATTCAGTGAAAGCATGAGGAATCTTGCCTCAGCCTGTGCTTCTACTGAAAGCGGTACGTGAACTGCCATCTGGTCGCCGTCAAAGTCGGCATTGAACGCTGTACAAGCAAGAGGATGGAGTTTTATAGCCTTACCCTCTACCAATACCGGTTCAAAGGCTTGGATACCTAATCTATGGAGTGTAGGCGCACGGTTAAGCATTACCGGATGTTCCTTAATAACTCCCTCAAGTACATCCCAAACTTCAGGACGAACCTTTTCTACCATACGTTTAGCGCTCTTAATATTGTGCGCATAGCCTGCTTCAACGAGCTTTTTCATAATGAAAGGCTTGAAGAGCTCCAAAGCCATCTTCTTTGGAAGACCGCACTGGTAGAACTTAAGTTCAGATCCTACAACAATTACGGAACGACCTGAATAGTCAACTCGCTTACCCAAGAGGTTCTGTCTGAATCGGCCCTGCTTACCCTTGAGCATATCGGACAAGGATTTAAGCGGTCTGGATCCCGGACCCGTTACCGGACGACCTCGACGACCGTTGTCAATCAAAGCGTCAACAGCTTCCTGAAGCATTCTCTTTTCATTACGAATGATAATGTCCGGAGCCTCAAGTTCAAGAAGTCTGGCAAGACGATTATTTCTATTGATAACTCTTCTGTATAAATCGTTCAAGTCGGAAGTGGCAAATCTTCCGCCGTCAAGCTGAACCATCGGACGAAGATCCGGCGGGATAACAGGGATATAATCCATAATCATCCATTCAGCCTTGTTTCCGGAGGCTCTAAGAGCTTCCACAACTTCCAATCTGCGAACGATTCGAATCTTTTTCTGACCGGAAGCGTCCTTTAGCTTTTCTTTCAAATCCACTGAAAGAGTTTCCATGTCCAGCTTTTGCAGGAGCTTTTTAATCGCTTCCGCACCCATGCCGGCTTCAATTCCGCCGGGGTTCTTTTCTAAATCGTATTTTCCATACTTTACAACCGCTTCATTGTATTGCTGCTCGGAAATTACTTCCTGATAGCCAAACTCCGTATCGCCTCTTTCGATAACGATATAAGCCGCAAAGTATAATACCTTTTCAAGATTCCTTGGGGAAATATCCAATACCAAACCCATACGGCTTGGAATACCCTTAAAATACCAGATATGTGATACCGGTGCTGCAAGGGCGATATGCCCCATTCTATCTCTTCTAACCTTAGCCTTGGTAATTTCTACGCCGCAACGGTCGCAGACCATGCCCTTATAGCGAATCCTCTTGTATTTACCGCAATGGCATTCCCAGTCCTTAGTCGGTCCGAAAATCTTCTCGCAAAAGAGACCCTCTTTTTCAGGCTTGAGTGTTCTGTAATTAATTGTTTCAGGCTTTGTAACCTCTCCATGAGACCAGCTTAAGATCTTTTCTGGGGAAGCAAGGCTAATTTTTATTGATTCAAAAATATTATTATCGTTCAAGGGAACGTCCCCCTTCCTAATTACTCTTCAGTGATAACTTCCTGTTCTTCAACTTCAGTAATGACAATTTCATCGTCATCCACTGCGATGAGGTCGATATCCTCATCAAGATTTTCTTCATCTTCTTCTGTATCATCATCTAAGTCTGCGAAGAACTTAGTTGGTTCTGCCGGTTCTGTCGGCTCATCATCTAAGCGAGCATCGAAGTTGGAATAGGTCTCATATTCAGCCGCATCTTTGAGTTCAACCAATTCATTGTTCTCATCCAAGAGCTCAATATCAAGTCCCAAACTCTGCATTTCCTTAATGAGTACCTTAAAGGATTCAGGAATACCGGGTTCAGGAATATTTTCTCCCTTGACGATTGCTTCATAGGTCTTGACACGTCCTGCAATATCGTCGGACTTAACTGTAAGAATTTCCTGAAGAGTATATGCAGCACCGTAGGCTTCAAGGGCCCAAACTTCCATTTCTCCGAAACGCTGTCCGCCGAACTGGGCTTTACCGCCCAACGGCTGTTGTGTAACCAGAGAATATGGACCGGTGGATCTTGCATGAATCTTGTCATCAACCAGATGGTGAAGCTTAAGCATATACATATATCCGACAGTTACAGGATTGTCGAAATATTCGCCTGTACGACCGTCTCTCAGCTTCATCTTACCTGTAGCACTGTAACCACATTCTTCAAGAAGCATTCTAATATCTTTTTCTGTTGCACCGTCAAATACAGGAGTTGCAATATGCCATCCCTTTTTGCTGGCAGCAAGTCCGAGATGTACTTCCAATACCTGTCCTACATTCATTCGGGACGGTACGCCAAGCGGATTCAGCATGACCTGAAGAGGCTGTCCGTTCTCCATGAACGGCATATCCTCCTGAGGCAGTATTCTGGAAACTACACCCTTGTTACCGTGACGACCCGCCATCTTGTCGCCGACCTGCATTTTTCTCTTGGTAACCATGTAGCATCTTACGATTTTGTTTACTCCCGGTGGAAGCTCATCGCCATTCTCTCTGCTGAAAGTGCGGACATCTAAAATAATACCCGCTTCGCCATGAGGAACTTTTAATGAAGTATCTCTTACTTCTCTGGCTTTTTCACCGAAAATTGCGCGGAGCAATCTTTCTTCTGCTGTAAGCTCAGTTTCGCCCTTAGGTGTAACCTTACCTACCAAGATATCGCCTGAATCAACTTCCGCACCGACTCTGATGATACCCTCTTCATCTAAGTTTCGGAGAGCGTCTTCTCCCACATTAGGAATGTCGCGGGTAATTTCTTCAGGTCCCAGCTTAGTATCTCTGGCTTCTGATTCATATTCTTCAATATGTAATGATGTAAGCACATCATTCATTATTAACTGTTCGTTAAGGATAATCGCGTCCTCGTAGTTGTAACCCTCCCAAGTCATGAAACCGATGAGCAGGTTCTTGCCCAATGCAATTTCACCGTTGTTAGTGGATGGTCCGTCTGCTACTACTTCTCCCTTTTCAATGTGTTCACCACGGGAAACAATAGGTCTCTGATTAACACAGGTACCCTGATTGGAACGCTTAAACTTGAGAATCTTGTAGGAGTCTACTCCCTCACCGTCATCACGACGGATTTTGATGGTGGTGGCGTCTACATATTCTACCGTGCCGTCATTCTTGCAAAGCTGAACAACACCTGAATCGCAAGCAGCCTGATATTCCATACCTGTCGCTACGTAAGCGGACTCGGTTACAAGAAGAGGAACTGCCTGACGCTGCATGTTTGAACCCATGAGCGCACGGTTCGCGTCGTCATTTTCCAAGAAAGGAATCATTGCGGTGGCAACGGACACTACCTGCTTAGGAGAAACGTCCATGTAATGAACTTTTTCCCTTGGAACAAGGTCAATTTCGCCATGTTCTCTACGGCAAGCAACCTTGGCATTGGTGAATCTTCCGTCTGCGTCCAGCGGTTCATTGGCCTGCGCAACAATCATCATTTCTTCTTCATCGGCTGTAAGGTAATCAATCTTGTCGGTAACCATACCGCCCTCTTCTACTCTTCTATATGGAGTTTCAATAAAACCGTACTGGTTTATGACACCATAGGTAGTGAGAGAACCGATAAGACCTATGTTAGGGCCTTCAGGGGTCTCAATAGGGCACATACGTCCGTAATGTGACTGATGTACGTCTCGAACTTCGAAGCCGGCTCTTTCTCTGGAAAGGCCTCCCGGTCCCAAAGCTGAAAGTCTTCTCTTATGAGTAAGTTCTGCCAAAGGATTGGTTTGATCCATAAACTGCGATAACTGGGAACTTCCGAAAAATTCCTTGATAGCGGCAGTTACAGGTCTGATATTCATAAGAACCTGCGGAGTAGTAACGTCGTTGTCCTGAATAGTCATTCTTTCCTTTACTACTCTTTCCATGCGGGCAAGGCCGATACGGAACTGATTTTGGAGAAGCTCTCCAACAGTCCTTAAACGACGATTGCCTAAATGGTCGATATCGTCCGTATCGCCGACACCGTGTTCCAAATTGAGAATATATGATACCGAAGCAACAATATCTTCAATGATAATATGCTTTGGTGATAAATCGTTTTTACGTGCTACGAGAGCCTTTCTAATGCTTTCTTGGTCTGCATTTTCAGAAAGAATTTCCATGAGCACAGGGTAATAAACCTTATCCGCAAGCTTAAGATCTGAAATATCAAATTCGATATATGTCTTAATATCTACGAATCTATTACCTATAACCTTAGTGATGCCGGCTTCGTCATTCTTTCCATGAATCATGACGTACCCAACACCTGCGTTTTCAATCTGAAGCGCCATTTCTTTGGAAATGGACTGTCCCTCTTCAACCAGAATTTCTGCTGTGTTTGGGTCAAAAACATCTTCTGCGGCCACGCAATTAATAATTCTACTGTACAAACCGAGCTTCTTGTTGTACTTGTAACGTCCAACTTTAGCAAGGTCATATCTTTTTGCATCAAAGAAAAGGGAGTCAAGTAATGACTGTGCGCTTTCCACTGTTGGTGGTTCGCCCGGTCTTAACTTTTTGTAAATTTCCTTAAGACCTTCTTCTCTGCTATCTGTCTGATCTTTAGACAGTGTTTCTTCCAAGCGTTTTTCTGCACCTAATAATGCAAAAATCTCGTCATTTGTTGCATATCCTAAAGCTCTTAAAAGCGTAGTTACAGGAACTTTACGGGTACGGTCAACGCGAACGGATATAACACCGTTAACATCCGTCTCGTATTCCAACCAAGCACCTCTGTTAGGAATAATCTGCGCTGAAAAAAGCTTATTATTGGATTTGTCAGTAGTATAGTCGTAGTATGGTCCCGGAGAACGCACTAACTGTGTAACAACTACTCTTTCTGCACCGTTATAAATAAAGGTACCTCTTTCAGTCATCAATGGAAAATCTCCCATGAAAACTTCCTGTTCCTTGATTTCACCGGTTTCGTTGTTTATAAGTCTAACCCTTACTTTTAATGGAGCTGCATATGTAGCATCTCGTTCTTTGCATTCCTCTTGATCATACTTCGGAGGGTCGTTTAACGAGTAATCAACCAGTTCTAAAACCAGATTACCTGTATAGTCTTTGATTGGCGAAATGTCTTCGAAAACTTCTTTCAAACCCTCTTCGACAAACCAGTCATATGACTTGGTTTGGATATCGATTAGGTTAGGCATTGTCGCAACCTCATTGATTTTTGCAAAGCTCATTCGTGTCTTTCGACCGTATTTTACGGGCTGTGGCATATTCATCACTCCTTTTTGTTATTAGGATATAGTTCCCTTTTTCCTCTGCATTTTCGGCAGTCTCCGCATGTTTTCGGCACGCAAAAACTAGCCCCGAAAATACTTCGCGTGGCAATATACTATATTACTATAGTTTTGTCAAATTTGTCAAGTCTTATCCGTAATTTTCCAAATTCCTCAAAACAAATTTCACGCTCTTTTGCCGTATTTTCAAGGCTAGCCCTTTATTTACCGATTTTTCAACTATACCTTTGCTTTATTAATCCTGTGAATAATAAAGGCTGTTCCTCCTGTGAAGCCTATCCAAACCATAGCTTCCCTTAAGCTCTCAATATTCATAACGTGCCTCTGTACCAAAACACCCACAAAAGCTGCTATGATTAGTATGGTCACAGGTAAAGCCTTGCTGATTTTAGAGGCTTCATCCATAAAACTCACTGCATTTACCAGAAATCCTATAAAAATCATTTCCACCACAAGCCAAGTTATTAGCATTATTATACAGAGACCTGCTGCATAGGCTAAAGTGAGCTTTTTAGAAATTGCCATAACTATAAATATCTCCGCAGGTATGATTTCACCGATTAAAAGCGGTTCAAACGTCCAAGTTCCAAGCATTGCCGATTCGCTAACAGGCAATTTCCTATAGAAAACCTCTTCCTCTATGAAAAAGTTGGGCATTTTAACCATAGCCCATATGCCCGCTAAAATGATTCCCAATATGGTAGTCGCATTTTCCTGCTCACGCATAATTCCAATCTGAAAAAACAGTCCATAGACCAATTCTACGGCAATCACCAGAAACAGTATATGCACTTTCTTGCAATGCAATCTAAAGTATTCTAAATTTTTCTGCCTTTGATTTGTTTTCATTTCCGTCCTCTTTTCCCCCTGACGTCCTCTCTTTTCCTAAAAGGTTAAAGTGTTTCTCCCTTGAAAATTTCCTTAACCGCATCTTCCAAAGTTCCGCCATACTCTTTCCTTAGCTCGTCGCAATCCCTATACAGAGCCACTTTCCCATCCTTTAGCACGCAAGCGTCATCAAAGAGTTTTTCAATCTCACGGATAAGGTGAGTCACTATAATCATGGAGGAATGTTCCCCGAAGCTGTCCAATATAGCCTCAAGTACCACTTCTCTTGCCTCCACGTCAATAGCTCCCAAAGGCTCATCCAGAATATACAATTTTGCATTCCGTGCCATAGTTAACGCAATCTGCACCTTTTCGCAGGTTCCCATTGACATCTCGCCCGGGCGCTCCACCTCGGAAATTCCGAATTTCTCCAGCAACCCCTTGCATTTATCCCTGTCGAAATCCTCAAAGAACCTTTCATACAGGTCGATTATTTCCGAAACGCGCAGTTTGTCCGGAAGTCCTCCCTTGTCGGAGAGATAGGCTACGAAATTTTTCGTAATACTTCCCGGACGGTAGCCGCAAATGCTAACCTTTCCGCTATAGTCCTTTGTGAGTCCTGCTAAAATTGTAAGCAATGTAGTCTTTCCCGTACCATTGCTTCCCAAAAGACCTACTATCTTACCCTCAGGGAGTTCAAAATCCAATCCCTTTAGCACCTCGTTAACCCCATAGGTCTTTGTTAAGTTTTCTATCTTAATAATCATATTTGCATTTCCCATAATATTTCTCCCTATTCAGTAATATAGCTTCTCATTCTTCTCTGAGCAATCAACGCAAAGGCAACGAAGAAAACTATGTATACAGGTAAGCTTACAATTAGAGTAGCAGTATAATGGTTTACGAAAAAATCCAGCTTCATTACTATGGGTAAAACCATGAAATAAAAGAATATCAAGGTGTAGAGCCCCATTTTCTTAATCCCGTAGGCTTTCTCTTTTTTAACCAGCAGATTCTTTTCTCTCGAATAAGCCCCCAGAGCAACCGCTAAAGCCCCTAACGTAAAGCTGTCAACAAAAGCATTCGCTACCATCAAACTTACTAAAGGTAACATGGTTTCCGGTGTAATTGTAGTGTTTGTAGTAGCAAAGCTACCAAATTCATAAACATCAGGCAGCAATGCCGTTAATACAGAGCCCGCAGAAAGAAGAATCTTATAGGAAGCCGCCACCAGCGCAACAGTAACAGTTTTTGCCCAAAAAATCTCCGATACCGTAAATCCGAACTGCCTGCAAAACATCAAGTTCTTTCCGTTGAAGTTATCATCGGCAATTCGTTTAATGGCAACCACTACAACTATCAGGTTTATTAATGCGAGAATAACCGAAAACAAAACGGACAAATATAAGGACACCGTTGATACTACCGCCAGTACAATAACCATCATTATAGGAGTTCTTGCTAAAGCAAACTCCAACTCCGTTGCATTCCCTAATCTCTTCAGCTTATTCATAAGACTTTCCCCCCAATCTTATAAGCGTTGCACCTTTATAGCTATAAGCCGCCAAGTAGTTTTCGCTTAAAATGTCTACCCCCTTAAACTTTTTAAGCTGCCTTTCCAGCTCTTTATTTAAACCGAGGTCGTGAAGCCTGTTCCATCTTGCCTGCTCCAATTTCCCTCTTTCAGACTTGTTCTTTCCTGATAAATAAAGCTCCGCACCTGACTTTTCCATTGCCCATATTGGAAAACCCTCGTAGGTTTCTTCCTCCTCGTCATCATCAAAGCCGTTATCGGCTACATGCCATCCGGACTTTTCACCGGTTAATATGTTAACATCAAAGCTTCTCGTAAAGGTGGGGTTTTCCACATAACACCAGCCATCCTCTTCGGTATTTTCCGCAAAGAAGAAATGTTCCGCCTCTTCAATATCCTCATGGGCTCCTGATTCTGAAAATCTCAATTTCATCTCATATATTTTATTAAAATCATGATTAACAATCTCCAGCCTCACCTCGTCATTTCTTTTATCCGCATAGTAAAGAGCTATGTATTTTCCATTCGGGGTGGCATCTGCATTTGTACACACTACTTTGCCAAAGGTCTTTTTTTCTTTCAATTCCTCCAAAGTTGTAACAGAAGTTTTATCCGGAGAAAAACTTATAACAATATCCCCGTATAGTGAAAGACTTTCATCATCCGCCGTCAAAGAAAAGATTTTCCCATCATCTTTTAGAGAAGTTTTATAAATTACTTCCCCGTTTTCATCCAAAAGATAGTGTAAATTTGCCGAGTCTACGGCAACTACAGCCTCATCTGTGGGTGTAAAAAAGCGTTCATAAAAATCATCACCTGTTACCACATCGGCATAATTTTCAATAATGCCAAAAGCGCTTTCCATATCCTCCTGTTTGACAAAACCTTTCTTTTCCCAGCTATTACTTATTATAAATGTGGCCCCGATAATAACCATAGCCATCAATAATATCGCCACCAAGGATGTTATAAACGGATTTCTTTTAAGTATCTTCATTTCTAAAATTTACCTCCTTTTGAGAATGGCCCTCGGAAAATTCTCTAATTTCACCTGTTGTGAAGCCAAGCGCTTTCATTTCTTCGAAAAAGCGTTCCGTTGCCTCCTTTGCCATAGCCAGCCTTAACTCATCAATAGTATCTTGATTTGCCGCAACATATCTTCCCTGTGTACGTTCTGTTGCCACAAGTCCCTCACGTTCCAGCTCCAGCAATGCTCGCTGAATGGTATTGGGATTCACCCCGAAATCTCCTGCCATCTCTCTGACTGATTTAACCCTGTCTCCAAGTTTTAATTCCCCTGAAACGATGGAGTGTTTTACCTCATCCATGATTTGAACGTAAATCGGCACATTTCTGTCCAACAATTTTCCCACGGTATTCCCCCTTTCTGCTATAATTTCTTTACCTTTTCACCTCTTTGCTGTACGGCATGTGGTTAGCTTAACATACCGCACCGGCTCATGTGCTACTGTATTAATTACTTAATACAGTAGCACAGTTTTTTTATTTCGTCAAGCGGTGATTAGGAGCTATGAAGTTTTTTCTTCACTAAACCTAATTTTTCTGCGAAAGAAAGCTATTTGACTTTTTGTCCTATAAGCCTACTTTTAAAACACAAAAGCGGTTCCCTTGGGAACCGCTTTAGGATTTTAAATTTAGCTGCCGGCTATAATTACTTTAATGTAACCTTAGCACCAACTTCTTCGAGCTGAGCCTTGATAGCTTCTGCTTCAGCCTTTTCAACGCCCTCTTTGAGTGGCTTTGGAGCTCCGTCAACGAGTTCCTTAGCTTCCTTAAGACCAAGACCTGTTACTTCACGAACTACCTTGATAACCTTAATCTTTTCGCCACCAACTTCTGTGAGTTCTACTGTAAATTCAGACTGTTCCTCACCGCCTGCTGCTGCACCGCCTGCTACTGCAACTGCTACTGGAGCTGCTGCGGATACACCGAATTCTTCTTCACAAGCCTTAACGAGCTCGTTTAATTCTAAAACTGTCATAGCCTTTATAGCTTCGATAATCTGATTCTTATCCATTTTAATTTCTCCTTTGTAAATTTCGTTTTATTCTTTGAACTGACCTGACCTTGCAAGCCACTTATCCTCGCCACCTTGCAGGTAGCGGTTATGCCCTATACAAAAGTAGGGCTGTTGCAGAAATTATTCTGCCTTTGCGTCTGCAATAGCCTGGAATGTGCGAACAGCCTTTGAAACCGGTGACTGAATGCTTCCCATGAACTTTGCAATAAGGACTTCTCTTGATGGAATATCTGCAATGGCATTGATACCGTTAGCATCATAGAAAGTGCCTTCAACAACACCTGCCTTGAATGCCATCTTCTTATATCCTTTAATAACTTCGTTGAGTACTCTTGCCGGAGCAGTCGCATCATCATAGCTGAATGCGAAAGCGGATGGTCCGTCGAGAACACTTGCGATTTCAGCATACGCTGTTCCCTCGATAGCTCTCTTGAAAAGAGTGTTCTTGTAAACAGTGTAGTCTACATTCGCCTCACGAAGCTTTTTTCTCATAGCATCAGCTTCAGCAACTGTAGTACCCATGTAATCAATTACTACCAGTGACTGAGCCTTTTCTAATTTTTCTTTAATTTCGTCAATAATGACCTGTTTTTGAGCCTGAGCTTCTACTGACATTTGGTCTCCTTTCTGAAGGTGTGGCAATATGGTCACCATACCTTACAAATAATGGGGTACTCCATAAAAAAACCTCGGTTGCTTTTCAAATATGATAGGCTATCCGAGGTCAATATTTTATATTGTACCTCGGCGGGGATTCATTAAGCTTTACAGCCCCCGCTGTCTACGGTTAAATTTCGTTGTTTAATTAGAAAGTAATCTTAGCCGGATTAACTTTAATTCCAGGTCCCATAGTGTTAGTAACAACTACACTCTTGAGATACTGACCCTTTGCTGAAGCAGGCTTTGCCTTTACTACAGCTTCCATCAGTGCATTAAAGTTTTCCTGAAGCTTTTCAGCACCGAAAGACTTTCTTCCGATTGGTGTGTGAATGATGTTTGTTTTGTCAAGTCTGTACTCAACTTTACCTGCCTTAATGTCGGCTAAAGCCTTAGCAAGATCCATAGTAACTGTACCTGACTTTGGGTTAGGCATGAGACCCTTAGGTCCGAGCACCTTACCAAGTCTACCTACAACACCCATCATGTCAGGAGTAGCTACAACTACGTCAAATTCGAACCAGCCCTCTGTCTGAATCTTCTGTGCCAATTCTTCAGCACCAACGTAATCTGCACCGGCATCCTGAGCTTCCTGAGCCTTAGGTCCTTTAGCAAATACTAATACACGAACGGATCTACCTGTTCCGTGTGGAAGTACGATAGCACCTCTAACCTGCTGGTCAGCATGTCTGCCGTCAACACCAAGTCTGATGTGTGCTTCTACTGTTTCATCGAACTTTGCAGTTCCTGTTTTTACGACAAGTTCCATTGCTTCCGGAATGTCGTATAATTCCTGTTTATCAAAGAGCTTTGCAGCGTCCTGATACTTCTTACCTCTTTTAGGCATTTTTGTCTCCTTTCCGGTTCTAACGACTCCATAACGTTTCCGTTACTTCCCAGTCTCCCGATAAAAATTATTTGTCTTCAATAACGATACCCATGGATCTGGCTGTTCCCTTAATCATTTCAGTAGCAGCTTCCACATTTGCAGCGTTAAGATCAGGCATCTTTGTCTTTGCAATTTCTTCTGCCTGTGCATAAGTCAGTGTTGCAACTTTCTTCTTGTTAGGTTCGCCGGATGCTGAATCCAAACCTGCCGCTTTCTTAAGAAGAACTGCTGCCGGTGGTGTCTTGCAAACGAATGAGAATGATCTGTCTGCATAAACAGTGATTACTACCGGAATAACCATACCTGCTTGGCTCTGTGTCTTAGCATTGAACTGCTTACAGAAGTCCATGATGTTTACACCCTTTTGACCTAAAGCCGGACCAACCGGTGGTGCCGGATTGGCATTACCTGCCGGAATCTGAAGCTTAATATAGCCTTCAATCTTTTTTGCCATTTTTATCTCCTTTCTCTAGGTTCAATCCCAAAGAGTCCCTAGTATTCGTTTATCTAGTATCTAGTTTCCTAGTGTCTAGTCAATTTTGTCAACCTGACCGAATTCAAGTTCTACAGATGTGTCACGACCGAACATGGAAACAATAACCTTTAAGGTCTGCTTTTCCACGTTAACTTCTTCAACCTTACCCATAAAGCTTTCGAATGGACCGTTGATAACTTTTACAGTATCTCCCGGTTCTACATTCAGGTCAATCCATACCTTTTCGATACCCATTCTGCGAACTTCTTCGTCGGAAAGTGGAATAGGATCTGAACCATGACCTACGAAACCTGTTACACCCTGCGTATTACGCACTAAATACCAAGATTCGTTTGTTACTACCATTTTGACAATAACATAGCCAGGGAACATTTTCTTGGACTTTACTTTTCGCTGACCGTCCTTAATTTCTACTCTTTCTTCAGTCGGTACAACGATGTTGAGAATCAAGTCTTGCATTCCTCTGTTTTCTACCATTTTTTCGATATTAACTTTTACCTTGTTCTCATGTCCTGAATAAGTATGAACAACATACCATTTGGCATCGGGATTTTCTTCTGCCACGGTCTCTAACTGTTCTTCTGACTCAAAAATCTTTTCGTTTTCAGACATATTGTACCTTCTTAATCCTTTATAAGTATAAGTTTTCTTTACAGTGTGATTCCAAGAACACTCTTAAGACCAGCAAGAACTGCTGAATCAATAGCCCAGAAACCAACAGCAAAGAATGCGCATACAACAAGTACTACTACCGTGAAATTGATGAGTTCCTTTTTTGTAGGCCAGATAACCTTTCTCATTTCGAGACGTACGCCCTTCATGTATTCACTGAAGCTAACACGTTCCTTTTTCTGAGCAGGTGCCTTTTTCTTTGTTTCAGTTGCCATTTGCGCTCTCCTTAATTACTTTGTTTCCTTATGAAGTGTGTGTTTCTTGCAGAACTTGCAGTACTTGTTCATTTCGATACGTTCTGTGTTGTTCTTCTTATTCTTCATAGTATTGTAGTTTCTCTGCTTGCATTCAGTGCATGCGAGAATAACCTTTACTCTTGAACCTGTTGCCATTTGCTCCACCTCCTATAGATTGGCTTAGCTACTACGTTTATGCTTTTTTAAGCACGCAAAAATCAGCGCGACGTAAATAGCATCGCTAGATTAGTTTATTACAAATTACTATAGCCGTCAAGCCTTTTTTGCCTCGGCTATAACTTTTTTAGCCTTTCTTTTTCTTCTTTGATGAAAACATATTGTTTTCCGCCAAGCCGTCAGGAAGTTCAAACTCCAAGGGATCCATTTCCTCGGAACCCAAAAGGAACCATTCTCCTGCTTCCGAGCTGTCATCAAACCCGATTTCAGCGGTGCTCATCTTCCAAAACTTTCCCCATGCCTCGCAAAGCACTGTTCCATCCTCCAAGATGACCTCACCTGTTCCCTCAAACACCTTGCGCGTATTTCGGGTAACCCTGCCAACGCATTTCATTTCAGCTTCAAGAGGAACCGGAACCCTATATCTTATATTAAGTTCTACCGTAACAGCCCACGCACCGTCTTCAATGCACCAAATTGATCTTCCTATGGTTTCATCCAGCATTGCGGAAATAACCCCACCATGAGTTCTTCCTGTGAAGCTCTGTTGCAAATCTTGTGTTTTAAATACTGCTACACATTCCTTGCTGTCAGTTTCATAAAATCTGGCTTGAAAACCTGTGGGATTATTTATACCGCAGGCAAAACACTTGCTGCTGTTCCCCTGTTTTCTTACAACCTTTGTAATCATATTATTATCCCCTATACTTCCGACACTTCCGATACATGCTTGGTTATACACATATTCATTCTTTCTCTACACTAAAAAAAGCGGCTCCCCGCTCTTCTTTATTATATACCTTTGGCATTAAAAGTCAAACTTCTAAACAATTAATTTACACTAACAACAATTAATATATCTTCATTCTTTCACCTATTCTTTCGTACAAAAAGAGCAGTTCTTATGAACTGCTCCTAATTTGTTTTG
This sequence comes from Bacillota bacterium, assembly GCA_041797745.1. GTDB lineage: Bacteria > Bacillota > Clostridia > Peptostreptococcales > Anaerovoracaceae > UBA3871. The sequence goes on along the minus strand of JBHBZU010000014.1, from coordinate 119 downwards.
TCATAATGCTATGAAGCAAAAGAACAAGTAATTATTCGATTACTTCTGTTACAACTCCGGAACCTACTGTACGGCCACCCTCTCTAATCGCAAAACGAAGTCCCTCTTCGATAGCGATT
>JBHBZU010000013.1:0-3627 GCA_041797745.1 Bacillota bacterium | reverse complement strand
GCCATTCATGGACAAGCTGTGAAAAAGGGTGAAGATACGGATGTATTCAAGAAAAATCCTATCACTGTAGAAACTATTGAAATTAACAGCTATGAAGATGATGAATACGGTTCATATGTTAGAATATCAGGTTTAAAAGACAAAGAAATTGAAAAGAAAATCAACAGACAGATTAAGGATGCGTTCTACGAGCTTTATGAGGATACGGAACTTCCCAAATATCAGGGTATAGAAAAATTTAAAAGGAGTATGGAAGAAGAAAATTACAAACATATTCGCTCTGTCTTTACCTATGAAAATTTTAACGCTTTCAACATATATTCCTTAAAAGTTAATAGATATGACAGCTATTCAAATTCTAAAGGAAGCTTCGGTTACGGCAAAAATAAGAATCTGAACTTTAATTTAGCTACAGGAGAGCTTCTGAATTTAAAGGATGTATTTGAAGATAATTTTGAATATGTAACGTTCATAAATGACAACATTCGTGAACATATTATTAATACCACAGATTTGGAATATTTTGAATACGATTCAAATACAATTTGGTTTAAGCCTAATTTTAAGACCGTTGCAGCAGATACGGACTTTGGCATATCAGGATATTCAGGAAGCATTGCTCTGACTTTTGATGATGAAACGCCTTATGCAGTAACTTCATATTATCCGGAAGAATATCTAATAGATTTAGGGGAACTTTCAGCAATATCTAAACGTTGCATGAGCGATGAAGATATCTTTGAAGACAGCAGCTACGGTATAATCTTTAGAGAAAAGGATGTTTCGAAGTATGAAAAAGACTATTTCTATGAAGAAGATTACGATCATATAGAAACTAAGAACTATGGTAAAGCAGGTATCTACAGCCATATTTTCGTTAATAAGGAAGCACCTGAAGAAATCGTTGACATTGCTAAAAAATTCTATAATGATAAAACATTTTTCACTGACAATAAGGGTTTTGATTTTTATGATAATATGAAGATTGAAAGCTGTTGGGGTAATGTAAACGTTTCCACCAGCCATGTATCTCATTACTGGATGTTGAATTGCTATAGAGCTTTCACAGGCAGCAGTGATACAGGTGAAACCCGAGAGAACTTTGAAAACAAAAAGTACGTTTTTGATGAAAAAAGTGATAAATTCTTGGAGTTTGAAGATGTATTTAAGAAAGATGTAGACATTAAAAAAGCTTTCGTTAATGCGGTTTTAGCCGACTACGAGCAAAAAATGAAAAATAATGAGCAAATGCAGTATGCTTATGATGCTCATGATGTTAAAAAGCTGGCAGAACTACTTTATGAGGATTTAGACGGATTTTATATCGGACCGGCTTGGTTTTCTTTCTCCTTTAAGGATAAAAAGAAAGTGGTTAAAGACTTTATGGGTGATAGCTGCTATGAAGACAGAGGATACAGACTTTATATGTTTGTAAATGAAGTTGCGGTAGCAGTAGACTATAAGTACTTTGACATTGAAAATTTGATTTTGTAAATCTGAAATTAAATATAAGCTTAAATAACAAGTTATAAAAAGGTTGGCTTATAGGACAAAAGGCTTATATGAATTTATAGGTCAAAAATACATAATAAAATAAAACGAACCCTCTTTAGTGAACATTCTTTGGTCATTAGAGAGGGTTTATGATTTTGTCCTATAAGCCTTTTTTGAATTATTGTTTATTTTCGGTTTCTACGGCTGGAAATGGAGTCCGCAGTAGTGCTGCCCGCACGGCCGATGGAATCTCTACCGAATTTATTTCTGATTTTAGCAATGGCTTCTTCCAAAGCCTCGCTTTTTTCCGTATCAATACCGTTGATACCTGAGGTGATTCCTTTCTCTGAATTTATGCCTGAAGCTACTAAAAGCTGTCCTGAAGAAGAGTAATTTAAAAAGGAAATTTGTTCGTTAGAAGCGGAATTTAAGCCTCCTAAAGATATGCCGAGCAGACGTAAGGGTTCCTTTTTCCAGCCATCATCAAATAACTTTTTTGAATAGGTGTAAACTTCATCCACAGTTTTTACCGCGGGGCTCACTTTCATCTGGTGAGAGTAGGAGACAAATTCAGAGGACTTAAAATTTACAGTAATGACGGAAGCGTTATATCCGGCTTTACGTAGTCTTTCTACGGTTTTTTCAGAAAGCCAAAGAAGCACTTGGTAAGCGTCTTTAGCCGTTGTAACATCGTAGCCTGTGGTTATGGAATTGCCTATGCTTTTTTCTCGTACATCATCATTGATAGAAACGGGAGAGGGGTCAATACCGTTGGCATATTCCCAAATCATAGAACCTTGAGTCTTTAAAAGGGCAATGATATCTTCCTTGCGGAAGTTTGCTAAATCGCCGATGGTGCTGATATTTATGGTATGCAGCTTTTGAGCGGAAGACCTGCCTACCATGAATAGGTCTTCAATCGGCAGAGGCCACATCTTATCCTTAATTTCTTCGGGGAAAAGTGTATGAACCTTGTTCGGCTTTTCAAAGTCTGAAGCCATCTTTGCCAGCAGCTTGTTGGTGGATACTCCTATATTCACAGTAAAACCCAGCTCTTCACGAATACGGCGGTTAATTTCATGAGCAATCTTTAGAGGTTCACCTAATGCCATTTCTGAAGCCGTATAATCAATGAAACATTCGTCTATGGAAAAGCGCTCAACAATAGGGCTATATTCCAAAAGAAGATTATACATACGGTCACTGTGATAGTGGAAAGTATTAAAATCAGGATGGAAGAGAGCCAGTTCGGGACATTTCTTTTTTGCCTGATAGATAGTTTCGGCAGTCCTGATATTGAATTTTTTGGCGGGTGTAGATTTTGCCAAAATAATGGCATGTCTGGAGGTTTCATCTCCTGCGGCTATTGCAGACGGAATAGTGCGAATGTCAACGGGGAAGCCCTCACTTAACATTCGCACTGCTGTCCAACTTAAGAATGCCGAATTTACATCTACGTGAAAAATGATAGACATAAGACTCCTAAGTATTAATAATTAAAATTTAAGTAATATCAAAGGCTATTGCAACCAATCCGGAACATCAGGACTTGGTGGAATAGGCTGATTAGTGTTGTTACCATCAGTAACAGTCGGTTCCGATGTACCAGGATCCAAATTTTCGCCGCCACCGCCCTCGGATGGTTTGGATGGATCTGTTGTATTAGGATTGACAATCGGTGTAACCGTATCCTTGCCTGTTGGATCCAGCCCTGAACCTGAAATCGGATAAGCGTTCGGGTTAGGGTTATGAATTGGGCAGTAGTAATGAGGGACTTCGTAATTGATGTCTCCTACCGCAGAATCCACCAAATAAGGTCTCTTAATACCGAACTTTGCGGAATGGTTAGGGCAAGACGGTGTAGCCAAGAAGCCGGATTCGTTACATACCTGAACATAAGTGTGAATATTATCGGATTCTGTTGGCTGAGTACCGGAAATGAAGTATTCGCTTCTAACCGTTCCTCTGTTATCGTAGGAGCTTTCCGCTGTTGGAATAAGTCCGCTCTTTGTGTCAATAGTGACTGAAACTACATTTGACGGTGCTGCCTTGAAAGAACCTGTAGGGTAGGCTGCACAAACCTGTCGCATTACTTTAGACCAAAGTTTAGCAGCAGCGGTGGAGCCTTGACTT
>JBHBZU010000012.1:0-29330 GCA_041797745.1 Bacillota bacterium | reverse complement strand
TTTCTTACTTCCCGTTCTTCCTTTTGGGCTATTATTGTTCAAGAGAAAGGCTGGAAAGTTTACAAAAACTCAAGGGCTGGCAATCTGCCGTTCTTGGAACAGTTCTACTTGGGATTTCCTATCTTTTAGCGTTTAAATTACAGCTTCCGGTAGGTTTTTATTTATTGAAAACTTCTGCTGCTGAAATTGGAATTGAATGGTGGATGGATATACTCATGAGAATTTTAATTTACGTTTTGGCATGTGCTTGGATAGTATTGATGATTAACATCATTCCTGATAAGAAAACCTATTTAACATATGTGGGTATGAACACCATGCCTATATACATCTTCCACTTGTTTGTAAGATACATTGTTAAAGATTATGGTCTGCCTTATTCTAATCAAGCTATATATTATATATGTATCTTCGGCTTTGCCTCCCTATGCGTATTTGTATTTTCATTACCGCCGATTGCCAAGGCTTACGATTGGGTGTTTGATATGATGGACAAGGGCATTATGTTCCTTTGGCATAAGGTTTTTCCGTCAAAAGAAAACACTTTAGCATAATTTAGGCATAATACAAAATAATAATTAAAAAATATGTTGACATTTCTTATCCGTGAGGGTATATTAATAATGACAGTTAGCACTCAAACATGGTGAGTGCTAACAAAGAAAAAGAAAAGGAGAGAGGCAGGATGGATATCAGTGAAAGACAACTTCGTATATTGCAGGCTATTATTTCAGATTTTATCAACACAGGCGAGCCGGTAGGTTCAAGAACACTCTCCAAGAAATACGATATGGGTCTTAGCCCTGCGACTATCAGAAATGAGATGTCGGATTTGGAAGATATGGGATACTTGACTCATCCTCACACTTCCGCAGGAAGAGTTCCAAGCGATAAGGCTTACAGGCTTTATGTAGACGGTCTCATGCCTAAATATGATTTGCCTGAGGAAGATAAACAAATCATTGCGGATAAGTTAAATGATGATATAAATGAATTTGATAAAACCATAAAGAAAGCGGCAAGTCTGCTTTCCGAAATCACAAATCTTACGAGTTTTGCCATTACTCCAAGGCAGGATGAAGATGTACTTAAATATATAAATATCTTGCCTGTGGATGAGTATTCGGTGGTTCTTATGATTGTAGCCGAAAGCGGCAGGGTTATTAACACAGCCTTAAAACTGGGGATTCCATATACGGAAGAGGGGCTTGAGCTTCTCTCCAAGAGTCTGACTTACAGCTTCAAGGGAAAGACCATAAGTGAAGCATTAAAAATAGACATCATAAAGAACTTGGAAGTGGACATGAGTGCTATGAGCGGACTGGCTCAAAACATTATGCCGAACTTCCTCAAAACCTTGGAAAGCATGCTGGATGTAAACTTGTATATGGAGGGACTTACAAACATATTCTCCATTCCTGAATATAACGATATAGATAAGGCTAAGACTTTCATGCAAATGCTCGATCATAAAGAGGATTTGACTAAGGTTTTAGTTAACAGAGATAAAGGTATGATTATCACCATAGGAAATGAAAATACGGAAGATATATTACCTGATTGCAGTCTTATTACCGCCTCCTATGAGGTGGACGGCAAGCTGGTCGGTAAGATAGGAGTTATAGGCCCTACTCGTATGAAATATGGTGAAGTTACATCAGTCATAAATTATCTGACTGAAAATCTGAATAATACATTCAAATTAAACGGAGGAGATAAGAATGGCGAAGAATAAAGCCCAAAACATAAAAAAAACATCTCAAGAGGAAGAAAAACAGCCTGTTAAACCGGAAGAAGAGCAGACAGCAGAGCCACAGGTTGAAGAGCAGGAGCAGGAAAAGGAAGAGATGAAAGAAGAAGCGGATTCTTCAGAAGAAATTCAGCAGGAAGAAAGCAATGACCAAAAGTATGTAAGGCTGATGGCAGATTTTCAAAATTACAGAAGAAGAACCGAAAAGGAAAAAAGTGACATTTATGCTTACGCAAATGAAAAAATTGCGATACAGCTTTTAGATGTAATAGATAACTTTGAAAGAGCTCTTGATCAAAGTGAGGCTATGGGTGCCGGAGAGAGCTTTGCAGAGGGTATGAGAATGATTCTCAAACAGCTTTTGGAGGTAATGAACAAAAATGCCGTTGAAGAAATTATTTCTATCGGTGAAGATTTTGATCCGAACTTCCACAATGCTGTTATGATGGAGGACACTGACGAGTATGAAAGTGGCAAAGTAAGTGCCGTTCTCCAAAAGGGATATACATTAAACGGAAAGGTAATCAGACCATCCATGGTAAAGGTTGCGAACTAAGGGGGGTATAGTAGAACAACCTTTTAACAACTATCGTAAACAAAGTAAGAAACAAAGAATATATTTTCAGAAAGGAATTAAAATGGGAAAAGTAATAGGAATTGACTTAGGAACAACTAACAGCTGTGTATCCGTACTTGAGGGCGGAGAACCGGTAGTTATTGCAAATGCAGAGGGTAACAGAACTACTCCCTCTGTAGTAGGATTTACAAAAAATGGAGAAAAGCTTGTAGGGGAAACGGCTAAACGTCAGGCAATCACAAATCCGGACAGAACCATTGCCTCCATTAAGAGACATATGGGTACCGGCTATACAGTTGATATTGACGGCAAGAAGTATACTCCACAGGATATTTCAGCTATGATTCTCGGAAAGCTGAAAGCGGATGCAGAAAGCTATTTAGGAGAAAAGGTAACAGAGGCTGTAATTACAGTTCCTGCTTATTTCTCCGACTCTCAGAAGCAGGCAACAAAGGATGCCGGTAAGATTGCAGGTCTTGATGTAAAAAGAATCATCAACGAACCGACAGCCGCTTCATTGGCATACGGCCTTGATAAGGATGAAGCCTCCCACAAAATTTTAGTATACGACCTTGGAGGCGGTACATTCGACGTATCCATTCTCGAACTGGGTGACGGGGTATTCGAAGTACTTTCAACAAACGGTGACACTAAGCTGGGCGGTGATGACTTTGACGAGGCAATCTTAAACTTCATGACAGAGTCTTTTGAAAAAGAAAACGGTGTTGACCTCAAGAAAGACAGCATGGCTATGCAGAGACTTAAGGAAGCAGCTGAAAAGGCTAAAAAAGAGCTTTCCTCCGCACAGACCACAAATGTAAATCTTCCGTTCATTACAGTAAATGAAGCAGGTCCGCTCCATATGAATATGGACATTACAAGAGCGAAGTTCGACCAGTTGACAAGCAACCTTGTTGAAAGAACTATCGAGCCGATGAAAAAGGCAATGACCGATGCAGGCGTTACCAATTCAGACATCGCTAAGGTTATCTTGGTTGGAGGTTCTACTCGTATTCCTGCGGTTCAGGAAGCGGTTAAGAGAGTAACAGGTAAGGATCCTTTCAAGGGAATCAACCCTGACGAATGTGTATCTGTAGGTGCTGCTATTCAGGCAGGTGTACTTACAGGTGAGGTAAACGACGTATTACTTTTGGACGTAACACCTCTTTCACTTTCCATCGAAACTCTTGGTGGCGTAGCTACAAAGCTTATTGAAAGAAATACCACTATTCCTACAAAGAAGAGTCAGGTATTCTCCACAGCAGCCGACAATCAGTCCGCAGTAGACATTCACGTAATGCAGGGCGAAAGAGAAATGGCAGCAGGAAATATTACTTTGGGACGCTTCCAGCTCACAGGTATTCCACCTGCACCTCGCGGCATCCCACAGATTGAGGTTACTTTTGACATTGACGCCAACGGTATCGTAAATGTATCAGCTAAAGATTTGGGAACAGGCAAGAGCCAGAACATCACCATAACCTCTTCCACAAAGCTTTCAGACGAAGAAATCGAAGCTAAGGTAAAGGAAGCTGAAAAGTATGCTGAAGAAGATAAGAAAAATAAAGAAGAAGCTACAGTGAGAAATCAGGGTGAAACTCTTGTTTATGAGACTGAAAAGGCACTCAAGGAGATTGAGGGTACACTTTCAGAGGAGGAAAAGTCCAAGATTAACGGTGCAAAGGATGAGCTGACAGCAGCTCTTGCAGGCACCAACATTGAAGAAATCAAGGAAAAGACAGAAAAGCTTACAGAAGAGTTCCACACTATTTCTGCAAAGATTTATGAAAAGGCTCAGGCTGCACAGGCAGCGGAAAGCGGTATGGGTGCAGGCCCACAGGCAGCTTCCGGCGCGGCTCCTGAGGGAGAAGCTTCCCAGCCTGAAAATGTAGTCGATGCTGATTTCGAAGTGGTAGACGAAGATAAGTAAGTTAGAAAACATAAAAGATTTTATTAATCCCCCATTGCAAAACAATGGGGGATTACGAGGTATAAACAATGGCAGATAATAAGAGAGATTATTATGAAGTCCTTGGTCTGCAAAAGGGTGCTTCTGAAGATGAAATAAAAAAAGCCTTTCGTAAGATGGCTATGAAGTATCATCCGGACAGAAACCCGGGGGATAAGGAAGCCGAAGAAAAATTCAAAGAAGTTAATGAAGCTTACAGTATTCTGTCGGATCCGGAAAAAAAGGACAAGTACGATCGTTTCGGCTTTGCCGGAGTAGATCCGTCTGCCGCAGGATTTGGAGGCTTTGGAAACGGTGCAGGCTTCGGTGGCTTTGAAGATATCTTTGGTGACCTTTTTGGCGGAATGTTCGGTGGTGGCGGTGGTGCCCGCAGACGAAACGGACCGATGAAAGGAAAAGATCTCCAAAAGGCTATCGAAATTACTTTTGAAGAAGCAGCCTTTGGCGTCAAGAAGAAGATTAAACTGAATAAGTATGTACAGTGTGAAGATTGCAAGGGCAGCGGAGCTGCTTCGGGAACGTCTAAAAAGACCTGTTCTTATTGTGGCGGTACCGGTCAGGTGACTACTACACAAAGGACGCCATTTGGGGCTTTCAGAAGCAGTGCTCCATGTGAGCATTGTAAGGGTACCGGTGAAATTATCGAAACTCCTTGCTCTAAATGTGGAGGTCTTGGCAAGATAAAGAAAGAGGTTACCATATCTGTTGATATTCCGGCAGGTGTTGATAACGACTCTGTTATTTCCTTAAGAGGTCAAGGCGGTCCCGGTACAAATGGCGGACCGGCAGGGGACCTTTATATTGTCATATCCGTAAAACCACACAAGATTTTTGACAGAAGAGGAAACGACCTTTATTTAGAGATACCTATCACCTTTGCTCAAGCGGCATTGGGAGATGAAATTATTGTTCCTACCGTCAGTGAAAAGGTTAAATATAAGGTTCCGGCAGGGACACAACCGGGAACTACTTTCCGACTGAAAGGAAAGGGCATTGTATCCACAAGAACAGGGCGAATGGGAGATTTATTCGTAACGGTAAACATCGAGGTTCCTACAAAATTAAATTCAAAGCAGAAAAAGGCTATTGAAGCAATGAACAAGGAAGTTGACGGAGAATGTTACAATAATAAAAAGAAGTTTTCAGACGTTCTGAAAGAGCTTTTTTCAAATTAAATAAATACAGGGATTTCACAAGTTTTTTACCGATTTCAAGCTTTAGAACTAAAGGCTAAAGCATTGAGGTCGGTATTTTTTATGTTACGAAATGTAATTTAATTCCATTATAATGAATTAAATAGTAAAGCTCTATTAATTTCAATATCTTTTTACATAAAATACAGAAAATTTAGTTTACAATCTCTCTCAAAGAACTTAAAATTAAAGGGAATGGTGTTGTCACAATTGGTGACTGGTTTTAATTCTAAGAAAGGAAAGAGCGCTATGGCAAATAACAACTCCCCTAAAAAACTGAAAAAACTCCTATTAACAAGAATTATCAGTCTGGTTATGGTTATCGGACTTCTTGTTGGACTTGTGAGCTGCTTTACCATGTACAAAATCTCAGTAAGCGACATGGAAAAGTATGTGGTTACACAGAATGACGCATATTCATCCCTAATCTCAAATGCCTTAGAAAGATATAAACTTTCTGCACAGGCAATTGCGAATGATTCCCGTATTACAGATATGAGTCTTTCACTTGAAGAGCGAAAAAAGGTGCTTCAATCTTTAGCTGATTCTTACGGCTTTGTTGATGCCTCTGTGTCCGATGCCTATGGTAAAACCTACAACAATACGGATATACATGAGCGAGAGTATTTTATTAATGCCATTGCAGGAAAGGCTTACATTTCCACTATCATGATTCGTAAGACAGACGGAAGTACGGTTATGTTTGCAGCAGCTCCAATCAATAACGGAACAGGGTTCAGCGGCATTGTATATGCGTCCATTGATTTTTCAAAGCTTTATGAAATCAGTAAGGAAATTGACGCAGGCGAAGAGGGCTTTGCTATACTTCAAGACAAAGCAGGAACCGTGCTCATGTATGAGGAGCAGGATATAGTAAACAAAATTACTACTTTTGCAACAGTAGCTGAAGAAAATCCCGAATATGAGGATATGGCTACTATTTCCGATGAAATGTTGAGAGAACCTGAAAGCAGGGGTTACGAAAAGGTAAAGGGAAACACTTTCTATAAATCCACCAAGGTTATAGAGGGCTCTGACGGTTGGACTTTTGCAATCGTAGCCAGCAAGTCTGAAAGTTTAAAGAACTTCTATATGGGTCTTTGGGTTATGGTTGCCATCGTACTGGCAAGTGCTGTTCTTATGATTCTTGTACTTTCCGGACTTACAAATAAAATTGCAAAACCTTTAGATGATGTAGTAGGCAGATTGACTGCACTGGCAGGGGGCGATGTAACTTCGCCGGTTCCTGAGGCAGATATTTGTATTGAAATCAGCGACTTAAGAGATTCTGCCGTTCAGATAAATGAGGTTTTTGGTAATCTCATAAGAGAAGCTAACGAGCTTTGTGCAGATGTTGTAAAAGGTGATTTCAACACCAGAGGAAATGCACAAGACTATAAAGGTGCTTACGCAGAGCTCATGACAGGTGTCAACAATATATTGGATGCCCTTACAAGACCGCTGCGTATCAGTGGAGAGTATATGCATTCCATAGGTATAGGTAAAATTCCGGCAAAGCTGGATGAAGCTGTTTATGAGGGAGAACTTAAGGGCTTGGCACAGAGTATCAATTTCTGTATTAATGCTATTAACAGACTGGTAAAAACTTCCGATTATATTGCAACAGCAGCTATTCAGGGGGACTTTACCAAGAGAGGAAACCTTGATGAGCATGAGGGAGACTTCAAGGCAATAATATCGGGCTTCAATAAAACTCTTGATGTGGTTTCCGACAATGCTGCCTGGTATCAGGCAATTTTAGATGCTGTACCGTTCCCAATTCAAGTAGTGGACAACGACATGAACTGGACCTTTGCAAATCGTAATTTTGCACTTCTTCTCCAAAGGGCAGGTATTATAGAACATCATAGAGATGAAGCCTATGGTAAAAAGGCCTTTGATAACAGGCTTGTTATGAGTTCAGAAGCTGAAAGCGGTTTCAACAGATTTAACAAAACCGGTGAAGCGGAATCCAACTTTACTATGTATGGACAGCAAATGCACCAAAAGACTTCCGTAATTAATAACGGAGCGGGAGAGCAGGTGGGCTTGGTAGAGCTTGCAATGGATCAGACCGAAGTTTTAGACGCATTAAAGCAGGCTAAGGACATGGCGGAAGCACAGAAAAATATCGGTGAATATCAAGAGGTGGCAATTAACGCAGTAGTTGAAAACCTCGAAAAACTGGCTTCAGGAAATCTTGATATTCAGCTTACCTTGGAAGAACCTACAAGTGCGGAAACAAAAGCTGTTGCGGACAAGTTTGAAGTTATAAATGAAAATCTCCACAAGTCCGCTAAGGCTATTAAGAATCTTATTGAAGACGCACAGCTGCTGGCAGAAGCGGCTATCAGCGGAGACTTAACAAAAAGAGCCGATGAAGAAAGACATGGTGGCGAGTTTGCCGATGTCATAAAGGGCGTTAACAGCATTATGGAAGCTATTCATGACCCTATAGAAGAAGCTATGACAGTAATTACCCGCATGGCAGAGGGAGACCTTAATGCAAGAATGCTTGGACATTATGTAGGTGATTACGCTAAAATGAAAGAGGTGGTAAACGAAACCTTTGCCGACCTCCAAGACCATATTGCAGAGATGTCTATTATTCTTTCAGGTATCAGTGAGGGTAACCTGAATCAAGCGGTTACAGGAGATTACAAGGGGGATTTCTGCGAAATCAAAAATTCTCTCAACAAGATTCTTGATTCCATGAACAATGTTATGGGGGATATTGAATCATTGGCAGAGGGCGTAAATGTAGGCAGCCGTCAGGTTTCCGAGGGCGCCCAGACTCTCTCCGAGGGTTCCGTTCGTCAGGCGGCAGCAGTTCAAGAACTTTCCACAAATATGGAAACTGTTGCAGAGCAGGTTAGAAACAATACGCAGGATGCCCGCAAAGCCAGTGCAAAGGCAGAGGAAGTTAAGGCTCAGGCTGAAGTCGGTAACAGACAAATGCAGGAAATGCTGGACTCCATGGATGAAATCAATGAGTCCTCCGCTAACATTTCAAAGATTATTAAGGTTATTGATGATATTGCGTTCCAGACCAACATTTTAGCTCTAAATGCTGCTGTTGAGGCGGCAAGAGCAGGTGTACACGGCAAGGGCTTTGCTGTGGTAGCGGATGAAGTTCGTAATTTGGCAGCCAAGTCGGCAGAGGCGGCAAGTGAAACCACTTCACTGATTGAGGGTTCTATCGCTAAAGTAGGTGCAGGTACTGAAATAGCCAATAAAACAGCTCAGGCTCTTAACCAAATTGTTGCAGGTATTACTGAAACTTCGGCTTTAGTTCAGCATATAGCAGAGGTTTCCGAGGAACAGGCAGGAGGTATTGAAGAAGTTAATAAGGGAATTGATGATGTAAACAGAGTTGTTCAGTCAAATTCTGCAACCGCTCAACAATCCGCAGCTTCTTCCGAAGAGCTTCACGGACAGGCGGAAAATATGAAGAGAGTAGTGGCAACCTTTAAGTTAAAGGGAGGAGCTGATTCGGTTATTACAAAAAATGAAAGTATAATCGGTCAGAAGCTGTTGCCGGAAAAAGATGACCATAAAGATATGCCGATAATTACGCTGGATTTTTAAAAAATAATAAAAATAATAAAAATGTTATAAATACTCCAAATGGATGATGTTTTAAATTCTAAAAAGTTCATAATGGGTACATGAACCAGTGAAGTAACTGAAGAGAGTATTTATGATATGAGCGGAGAAGAACCCTAGCAGTATTGCTGGGGTTCTTGCTTTGTTTCTTTTTTCTTGCTTTATTGAAATTTTATTCAAAAGTCTTTATAGTTTTGTTTTATAAAAAATTATGGTAGTATGTAGGTGTCTATATTCGGAGGTAATTATGCAGTTAAGCAAAGGAAGCAAAAAAAGAATAATCTTATCTGTCATTATGGTTATTTTGGCAGGCATATACAATCTTTTGCCTAATTATCCTTTACCACTGATTTCAGTACCTACCATGATATATTTAATGCTGGATTTTAATTGGGGAATTTACCTGTATAAAAGAATTACGCAAAAAAGCCTTTTGATTCCATTGATGAATATGGCGGTTTTAATAGCCTTTTGGTTTTTATTGCAGCAGTCTAAATATCATATATTCTACAGTGAAAGCACCATATCAAGATACTTATGGTATTTTTATTACGTTCCCATGCTTTTTATCACGTTAATGGGATATTTTGCCGCAAGGAGTATAGGAAAGATAGAAAAAGACTCTTTTTTCTGTGTTCTTTTCATTCCTACCGCATTGATTGCAATGGGGATTTTAACAAACGATTTTCATTATCAGGCATTTTCATTTAATTCAGGCTATGTTAATTGGGGGAATGACTATCATCATAAATGGTTGTATTTTGTGGCTGTAATTTGGATTATTATCCTTATGGCAGCAACAACAAATACGGTATTAAGAAAAAATAAAAGAATAGAAAACAACAGTTATTACTGGGTTTTGACTCTGTTTCTTTCAGTAGGTATGATGTACCTGCTTTGGATATTCCTTTTCCCAAGCCAACCGAAACCTTATCAGTTGACAGAAGCATTTTGTCTTGTACATATGGGATTTTGGGAAGTATGCTTTATGACCGGAATAGTTCCCGTCAACAACAATTACACCAGACTTTTCACAAGATCTTCCTTGGCAGCTCAGATAGTGGACTATGAGGGGAATGTTATTCATTCTACTCAAAATGCTGTGGAAACCACCAAAGAACAAAAGAGGGAAGCCATCAAAGATGGGGTGTTGATTGAAGATAATCTAAAATTAAATGCACATGAGATATTTGGAGGTTATTTTTTCTGGACTTCCGACATTACCAATATTAATCAGTTAAATGAGGCCCTTAAGGATCAGATGGATTTGCTGGAGGGCGAAAATCAAATGCTTTCTGCGGAAATATCCCTTAAACACAGACAAATGGCGGCAGAGGCTAAAAATGCCATATACGATACTATTGCCAAGAACTTAAACGAAAAGTTAACTGCTTTGGAACATAATTTGCAGCGTGTTTTAAAGAAAGAACCGGAAAATAAGGTTAAGATGGCTATTTTTTGCATAGTTCTTACATATGTAAAAAGATATTCCAATCTTACTCTCATGGGAGAGATGAACAACGTTATCCCTTTAGAAGAGTTGGAATACAGTATCAGAGAATCCTTGGAATATGTAAATCTTTCGGGAGTTGCAGCTCAATATACTATTTGTGGTAAAGGAGACTTTTTTCTTGATCGCATGTTAGAAGCCCTTAATCAGTATGATAATTTCTTGGAGAGTATATATGTTGACTACAGAGAAAAAGCGATTTCAGGAAAACTTTTGGTTGAAATTAATTGCGACGGTTATATGCTGAAAATAGATTTTAAATTTGAAAATCAGGAAGATATAAGGGAAAAGAGCTTCTCCTGTCCAACTATCAGATATTTTGGAAAGGAGGAGAGCTATGATGAATTTTATTGAAGCACCTGATGGGGTCATATATGCCTTGCTTTTGACATTGTTTTTCGAAACTGCGGAATTGATGATGATGTATGCGGCAGCCTTGTCCATAAGGTTAGAGAAGAAAAGAAGAGTCTTACTGGTGATAACTCTATTAACCGAATACTATATTCTCTCCACCTTGATTTTAGGGGTAAAAGCATATAAGCTGGGGGGCGATATGAGGTATCTTGAAAAAATACTTCAAATAAAGACCTGGCATGTGGCTGTTATTGTGATTTTTTTCCTTGGATTGAATCTGTTTTATATGAAAGACGGTGTAGCATGGTGGAAAAAACATATAAGCGCAGATGCGGTAAAACAGTCCATGGACGGTATGGAAACAGGGATTTGTTATTATAAATTAAATGGAAGATTTCTTCTTGCAAATAAAATCATGAATGACATTTCCACAAAGCTTTTCGAGAAAAATCTGTATGACGGTTTAGAATTTGAAAAAGATATAGGGGGCACACTGCCATGTACTTTGAAATTGGATGATAGAACCTTTGAATTAAGTAAAACTGTTATAGATTTAGAGGGAACTTCAGTATATGAGCTCCGCGCCAATGATATTACAGAAGAAAATGACAAAAGCGAGCAACTTAAGAATTACATAGAAGAACAGAAGCGCATGGGAAAGCGAATCCGAAATTACGGCACAAATGTAGACAAGATTGCCAGAGAAGAAGAAATTTTGGAAGCAAAGATTAACGTGCATGACGAACTGGGACAGGCTCTAATTAGAGCTAAACATTTTCTACAGACAGGTGAGGACGAGAACAGCGAGGAAATATTTACTCTTTGCGAGAGAGCTTTATCACTGCTTAGAAACGAGGGAACCAATGCAGGGGTGGAGATAAATCCAAGGACTGCAAGAGACAGTGACCGTTACAATAATTTGCTTACTGCCGCAAGAGATGTAGGTATAGACGTAACTCTTATGGGAAAAGTGCCAACGGAGAAGACTGCATTTGATGTTTTTATTAAGGCGCTTCACACTTCTATTACAAACGCTATGAAGCATGCGGAAAGTAAAAATTTATATATTGATGTGAAAGAGACTTACAGCGAATATTTCTTCTTCTTTACAAATGACGGTCTTTTGCCATCGCCTGAATTTGCCGAGGGTGGCGGACTTTCTCATCTTAGAGAATATGTAGAAAAGAACGGTGGCACCATGAAGATTTTTTTAGAACCGCCTAAAGTTCTAAATACAGGCTTTACACTATCGGTAAAAATGCCTAAAATATTAGTAAATTAGTAGATTTGGAGAAACCATTGTGAAAAAAAAATATAGTGTGATGATTGTTGAAGACCAAGCCATGCCAAGACAGCTTTTTGAGATGTATGTTAACAACTCGGAAAAATACGAACTGGCTTGTAGCTTAAACTCTGCGGTAGGAACTG
Organism: Bacillota bacterium; assembly: GCA_041797745.1. Classification (GTDB taxonomy): domain Bacteria; phylum Bacillota; class Clostridia; order Peptostreptococcales; family Anaerovoracaceae; genus UBA3871. The sequence continues at coordinate 16,943 of JBHBZU010000012.1, read as the reverse complement.
ACCTTTACTGCAATAAATTTAAAATTGACTTGGTAATTATGGATGTGCTTATGGCAGACGGCTCCAGCGGTCTTGACGCTGCTGCGGACATCAAAAGAGAACATCCGGAAATTAAGATTATTATAGTAACCAGTATGCCGGAGGTATCTTATATTAGAACCGCCAGAAGCATTGGAGTGGAAAGCTTTTGGTACAAGGAAACCGCCAAAGATCCTATTATGGATATTATGGATAGAACTATGGCAGGAGAGCATGTATATCCCGACAGTACACCGGCTATTTCCTTAGGAATGGCAAGCAGCAACGAGTTTACTGAAAGAGAATTGGATATTCTGCGTGAAATCACCACAGGCGCCTCAAACAAGGATATTGCCGAAAAACTTTGCCTTTCCCAATTTACCATTAAAACACATGTACAGCATTTGATGGAAAAGACAGGTCTTGCCAATCGAACAGAACTGGCAGTAAAGGCAAGAGCTGCAGGATTGGTTATTTCCAGAGAAGACTGAAAACTATAACAGTTATATTTTTATATATTATTTAGGAGAAGAACATGAGCAATACTTTATGGGAAATTAAAAATAAGTTTTTAGAGGAGAGAACTGAAGAAAGCCTACAGAAAGTTCTTGAATGTCTTCAGAGTGCCGAAGTAGTGGTTCCACAGGTGAAATCAAATATAGATGAAAAAAATCTTGTACCCGACCTTTTTAAGAATCAGAAAGATGATTTGTTTTTTCCTATTTTTTCAAGGGAAGAAGAATTGCCAAAGGATTATAGAAAATTAGTTGAAATAGCTAAATATCCTGCAACTAAATGTATTGAAATGGCAAAAGCGGATTGCAGTGTAAAATGTCTGGTTTTGGATCCCTTTACCGACGCCATGGTTATTCCTTACACAATTGCAGGTCTTATTATTGAAGATTTTGAACATCTTATTGAGGAAGAGGAGGATTTATTCTGATGGCAAGCTTTGCAAAGACTCTTTTAGGGTACTATGATAAAAAAATGCTTAAGGGTGAAGTCACTTTTTTTACCAGCGGCATTGAAAAAGGGGATTTTACAAAGCTGTGTATGGATGGCGATTACATTATTCCCATAGAAAGAACCAAGGCAATATGTGAAAAACTGAATTTAAACAATGAAGAGATTGCCACTCTCATGAGTTTTTATAACGAGGAGGACTGATGACCAAGGAAGATCAGTTGCTGCTGGCTGTTATTGACGATAAGATGAATTATTGTGAAAACAATTATATTGAAACACATACAGGCTTTTTAGACACTCATCAGGTGTCAATAGTGAATACTTATTTTAGAACCCTTAAAGGTCGACATATGCTTTACGGCGGCTATCCTGAAGCAGAGAGGTGCATTGCAGTATTTTTGCCTGATTATCTTAATGAGGAAAGTTTCATTACTTCTGAAGATAATCCTTTGTCGGTTTTGTCAATAAGAACAGCCAAAGGAGCCAAAGCGCTCACTCACAGAGACTATTTGGGTTCCGTACTTTCACTTGGGTTAAAAAGAGATGTAATCGGTGACATTGTCGTTTTGGACGATGGGGCGGATATGATAATACTAAAGGAGATGGAAAATTTTCTCTTAAGCAACTATTCTAAAGCAGGTCACAGCAGTCTGTCGGTGGAGATAAAACCCATTGATAAACTGCGCTATGAGGAAATCAGCCTTAAACATGCCAAAGATACTGTGGCGTCATTAAGGCTAGATAACATAGTAGCGGCGGTTTTCAACCTCTCGCGAGGGAAAGCCCAAGAAGCAATAAAATCAGGAACAGTTTTCCTTAACAGCATTGAAACCACCAAGCCTGACATTCTTGTGGAAGAACTGGACAAGGTGGTTTTAAGAGGTCGCGGCAAGGCTAAAATAATAGAGGTGGGGGGACGCTCACGAAAGGACAGAATTTGTATTGAATATGATATTTACATTTAGGAGGCAATGTTTATGATAAATTTTGACCATATTGAATTAGCAAAGATACCTGAGTTTAAAGGCGGTACGGGAATCACCGGTATGCACAAGTTTGAAACCGATGATGTTAAGATTATGAAAATGATTCTCCATCCGGGAGACAGTATTGGTGAACATACTCACGAGACTAACTGCGAAATTATTTATGTTTTGCAAGGGGAAGCTGCCTGCACTTTAGACGGGGTTGAAGAAAATATTTTACCGGGTAACGTAAATTACTGTCCAAAGGGTCATAGACATTCCATGGCATGTAAAGGAGAAGAGGATTTGGTGGTTTTCGCTGTTGTGGCGGAACAGTAAAGGGGGAGGCTCTATTTAACGGAGAGATTATATATGATTAAGTATAGAATCATAAGATCCGGACGGAGAACCGTGGCACTTGAAATTAAATCGGGAGGCGACCTCATAGTGAGGGCGCCTTACTTTATGTCAAAGTCGCAAATTGATAAATTCGTAACGTCCAAAGAAAAGTGGATTTTAAAAGTTTTGGAGAGGCGTAAACTGGCAAAGATGGAAGCTAAAAATTTGGAAGCAATTACTGTTAAAGAGTTGAAAACGCTTGCAGCAGAGGCGGCTGGGGTATTGCCGAAAAAGGTTGCATATTATACCGAAAAAGTGGAAATAGCAGCGGGAAAGAGCATTGAGACAGGGCGAATCGCCATAAAAGCTCAAAAAACTCTTTGGGGTTCCTGTTCCGCCAAGGGAAACCTTAACTTTAACTGTCTTTTAATGAAGTGCCCCGAAGCTGTTTTAGACTATGTTGTGGTTCATGAACTTTGTCATCGGGTGGAGATGAATCATTCACAGGATTTTTGGAAACTTGTGGAAAAGGTGTGTCCAAATTACAAAGCAGAACGAAAATGGTTGAAAAATAGGGGGCATTTGTTGATGGAGCAGCTACGCAACACTGTGGATGAATAGACAGAAAATTTAGTGTTTTAAGACAATAAAGCGTAAAATGTATTACGAATTTGCTAAAAACTGTAACTAATTTGTTGTTTGAATTAAAACCCTAAAAAATAGCCAAAGTTTTTGTGAAACTACAAGAAAAACCCTTGCAAAAGTATACAAAAAGTAGTTTAATAGTCTTGTATGTTGTTATATTGTTAACAAAATCTAGTTATTTAAGAACTAAAAATTGGATTTAAGGAGGCATTTTACATGAACTTTCAGCTCACTAAAGAACAAGAATTCGTGAGAAAGATGGTAAGAGAGTTTGCCAAGAATGAAGTTGAACCACTCGCAGCTGACATTGATAAGGAACACAGATTCCCTGTAGAAACAGTTGAGAAGATGGCTAAGTACGGACTCATGGGCATTCCGTTCCCTACACAGTATGGTGGAGCAGGTGGAGACCACATCTCTTATGCAATCACAGTAGAAGAATTATCCAGAGTTTGCGCTTCAACAGGCGTTATTTGCTCAGCGCACACATCACTGTGCTGCTGGCCAATCTTTAACTATGGTACAGAAGAACAGAAGCAGAAGTACTTACCAGAATTACTTTCCGGTAAGAAGATCGGTGCTTTTGGTTTAACAGAACCTAACGCAGGAACAGACGCTTCCGGTCAGCAGACCAGAGCGGAGGACTGCGGAGACCACTGGGTACTTAACGGTTCCAAGGTATTCATTACTAACGGCGGATATGCAGAAGTATTCGTAGTAATGGCTATGACAGATAAGTCCAAGGGTAACCACGGAATCACTGCTTTCATCGTAGAAAAGGGTGACGAGGGCTTCTCCATTGGTAAGACAGAAGATAAGATGGGTATTTGCGCATCTTCCACAACAGAATTGATTTTCCAGAACTGTGTAATTCCTAAGGATAGACTCCTTGGTGAAATCGGTCAGGGCTTCAAGGTAGCTATGTCCACACTTGACGGTGGTCGTATCGGTATTGCTTCTCAGGCTCTCGGTATTGCACAGGGTGCATTCGACGTAACTGTTGAATATATGAAGGCTAGAAAGCAGTTTGGTAAGAAGCTTTCACAGATGCAGGCTCTTGCATTTGAGATGGCTGAAATGAAGACAAGAATTGAAGCTGCTAGACTCCTCATCTACAGAGCTGCATTCTTTAAGGATCAGCACGCTAACTACGGTGAATTTGCTGCTATGGCTAAGCTCTATGCTGCTGAAACAGCAATGTATGTAACAACTAAGTGCGTTCAGTTCCACGGCGGTTATGGTTACACTAAGGATTATCCAGTAGAAAGAATGATGAGAGATGCTAAGATCACTGAGATCTACGAAGGTACATCTGAAGTTCAGAAGTTAGTAATCTCTGCTAACATCTTCAAGTAGGAATAGGAGGAACATAATAATGGCATTTAATATTATCGTTTGTGCAAAGCAGGTTCCTGATACTAACGTTATCAAAATCAACCCTAAGACAGGAACTCTTATCAGAGACGGCGTTCCAAGCATTCTCAACCCAGATGATGCTAACGCTCTCGAATTAGCATTACAGATTAAAGATAAGTTCAAGGACGTTAAGGTTACTGTAGTTTCCATGGGACCTCCACAGGCTAAGGATCTCCTTATGGAATGTATCGCTATGGGAGCTGACGAGGGCGTACTTATCTCTGACAGAGCAGTTGGTGGTTCTGATACATGGGCTACATCCAACGCTATCGAAGCTACAATCAACAAGGTTGGTCATTTTGACTTAATCCTTGCAGGTCGTCAGGCTATTGACGGAGACACAGCTCAGGTAGGTCCACAGATTGCTGAAAAGCTCCAGTTACCACAGGTAACTTATGTTGAAAAGTTTGAAATGTCCGCTGACATGAAGAAGTGCACTGTTCACAGACAGTTAGAAGACGGTTACGAAGTAATCGACATCGCTACTCCTTGTATGCTCACTTGCATTAAGGAACTCAACACTCCAAGATATATGACTATTCCTGGAATCTTCGCTGCAAAGGATCATCCTATGAACGTTTGGTCTGCTGCTGATGTTCAGGTTGATCTTAACACAGTAGGTCTTAACGCTTCTCCAACAAACGTTTACAGATCATTTACACCTGCTCCAAAGGGCAAGGGCGTTACTGTAGCAGGAGACACTGACAACGAAGTTGCTAAGAACTTACTCGTAGCATTAAAGGGAAAGCACGTAATCTAATATAAGGAGGATTTAAAATGGCTGTTGAAATTTTAAAAGATAAATGTATTGGCTGCGGACTTTGCCTTAAGGCTTGCCCTTATGACGGTCTCGATATGGTAGAGTCCAGCGAAGCTAAGAACAAGAGCGGCAAGATTGCTCAGTTAAACCCTAAGTGCTCCAACTGTAACCAGTGCTTAACTGCTTGTAAGGTTGGTGCTATTAAGGAAAAGACAAAGGGCGGAGTAGACCCACGTTTTGCCGACTATAAGAATATTTGGGTATTCACAGAGCAGAGAGAAGGAAAGCTTCAGGGTGTTGCTCTTGAATTACTCGGTGAAGCTAAAAGACTTGCTAAGGAAATTTCCGACGTAAGAGGAGAAGCATCCAAGGTTGTTGCTCTCTTAATCGGTGGAGAAAAGGTTGCAGACTTAGCTCAGGAATGCTTCGAATACGGTGCTGATGAAGCTCTCGTACTCTCAAGCAAGATTCTTGAAAAGTATACTACAGATGGTTACACAAAGGCTATCTGCGATAATATTGACGTAGAAAAGCCTGAAATCATTCTCTTCGGAGCTACTCACATCGGTCGTGACCTCGCTCCACGTGTAGCAGCTAGAAAGAACTGCGGTCTTACAGCTGACTGTACTCGTCTGGACATCAAGGTTTCTTCTTACATTGATTTCAATAAGAAGAATACAACTCTTGATACATCCACACTCGACCCTAACGATGACAACACAGGACTCAAGCAGACTCGTCCGGCTTTCGGTGGTAACCTCATGGCTACAATCGTTTGTCCTAACACAAGACCTCAGATGTCCACAGTTCGTCCTGGCGTAATGCAGAAGCAGGAACCTGTTAAGGGTGCTAAGGGAACAATTAAGAACGGTAAGGTTGAAGTTACTGCTGCTGATATCCGTGTAGATGTTAAGGAAATCGTTAAGTCCGCTAAGGAACTCGTTTCCCTGACAGATGCTAGAATTATCTGCTCCGGTGGTCGTGGTCTTGGCGGTCCTGAGGGCTTCAAGCTCATCAAGGAATTTGCTGACAAAGTTGGCGGAGTTGTAGGTTCTTCCCGTGCTTGCGTAGACGCCGGTTGGATTGATCATTCTCATCAGGTAGGTCAGACTGGTACAACAGTAAAGCCTGAAATCTACTTTGCATGCGGTATCTCCGGTGCTATTCAGCATCTCGCTGGTATGCAGAACTCCGATTTAATTGTTGCTATCAACAAGGATCCGGACGCTCCTATCTTCGAAGTTGCTGACTACGGTATCGTAGGAGACCTCTATAAGGTTATCCCAGAACTCATTAAGGAATGGGACAACGCTGAAGCTCTCTTTGACGCTACAAACAAGTAATTGCTGAATTAAATTCAATATAAGCATACATAATAACCCGCGGTTTTTCCGCGGGTTTTGTATTTCAAACAAGCGACTTTTCCCCTATAACTCTAATTTTGAAATTCGGGTTTATAGGGTAAAATTGGTGTATAGGATAAAAGTGTGGCTTATAGACTTATAGGAGAAAAAATGTTGGTAAAACTCACTGTAAACGGGGAAACTTTTTTCGGAAAATAATTGCTCGCAAAATGATTATAGGCATGTTAAAATAAGAGATACGATTTATATGAGCGAAAGGGAAATTAAAAATGACGGATATTCTTGAAAAGGTTAAGCAAACTTATGATTTACTGTCCAAAGATGAGGCTTGTACAGGTCAGGCTAGAGCGGTGGCAAAGCTCCTTGAAAGACTTGAGTCAGGAAACATAAATGTGTCTATTATCGGGCAGTTCAAAAGAGGCAAGAGCAGCCTTGCAAATAGGATATTAGGAGAAACAGTCTTTCCTGTGGGCATTGTGCCCATCACTTCCGCCGTAACTAAAGTTATATATGGCGAGGAAAAGAAGTGCGAGGTTCGTTTTAAAAATGGTATTCGTAAAGAAATTGCTTTTGAAGAGATGCCGAAGTATGTAAGCGAACAACAAAATTCCAACAACGAACTTGGGGTAGAGGAAGTTATACTCCATGCACCCTCCGACTTCTTAAGGGATGGTCTGACCTTTGTGGATACACCGGGAGTTGGGTCTTATCACCAAAACAATACCCAGACAGCCTATGACTATCTCAGAGAAAGTGATGGGGTTATTTTCCTGTTATCAGTAGACAGTCCTATTAATCAGATTGAAATTGAATTTCTTAAAAATACCAAAGAATATGTAGATAAATTTTATTTTGCAGTAAACAAGACGGATACTGTAAAAGAAGAGGACCTTAAAGCCTATATCGGCTATTGTAAAATGCTGATTTGTCAGATGATTGGTGTGGATTCTATAAAGATGTTTCCTGTATCAGCAATGACAGGTGAGGGGGTAGATAAGCTAAAGGAAGTAGTTTTGAAAGATTCCAAACAAATTTCTAAAGAAATTTTGGAGGGCTCTTGCAAGAAGAAGCTTAGCGATATTATAGAGCAAACGGTTAAACAGTTGAAGTTTTACTGGAAAGCGATGAATATGCGCATGGATGATTTGGATGTACAGTTTAAGTCCATTGCAGAGTTTATTGTTGAACAAAAACAGTATGCAGAGGCTAAAGACTTCGGATTTGAAGTACACTTAAACATCATCAGATTAAAGCTGTCTGAAAAGGTAATGGAATTATTCGGAATGGAATACTCCTATGATATTGAAGAACTGCCGGCCGGAATAGCCCAAATGGATAAGCAGACTTTTATGGAAAAGGTCAACTATCTTTGCTACAATCTTTACGATACCTTAAACTCCATTTTGCTTTACCGGGAGGAAAACACCTATACCGTTGCACATAGAATAAACGCTATCAACCGATTAACTTGGTGGCTCAGAAATATACAGGAGTCTTTAGATGAGCAATAAACGCCAAGACTTCAATATTTGACTTTAGTATTTGAAGTGATAAAACCAATATATTTAAAGGAAATTACTTACAATAATATAAAAACGATAATGTTATAAAAATAATATAAAAAGAACGGACATTCGGAACAAATGTTTGAAAAACCTCTCGAGCTGTGATACAATCAGCTTGGAGGTTTGTTTATTATGGACATTTACGAAAAATTGAGAATATTGGCAGACAGCGCAAAGTTTGATGTTTCCTGTTCCAGCAGTGGCTCAAGCCGAAGCGGTAAGGCAGGTCAAATGGGAAGCAGCGCTCCGGAGGGGATATGTCACAGTTGGGCAGCTGACGGAAGATGCATATCACTGCTTAAGGTGCTTTTCAGCAATAATTGTCAGTTTAACTGCGAGTATTGCGTAAACAGGCGAACAGCTGATTGTGAGAGAGCCAGCTTTGAACCGGAGGAGTTGGCGGATTTGACCATGGAGTTTTACAAGCGAAACTACATAGAGGGTCTATTTTTGAGTTCAGCTGTTGAGGTTTCTCCGGACTATACAGGTGAGCGTATTTTAGAATGTTTGCGTATACTTAGGCAGGATAGAGGCTTTTGCGGTTACATTCACGCAAAGATTATTCCGGGAGTTAGCTCCGAAATTACACATCGCATAGGGCTTTATGCAGATAGACTTTCTGTAAATTTGGAACTTCCGACCCAAGAAACTCTTGCACTTTTAGCACCACAGAAAAATCCTCGTTCCATATTTTCGTCCATGAAGCAGATTACGAACACCTTGATAGAACATAAGGCACTGGTTGGAGCCGGAACCATGTTTAAAGGTCAGGATATAAACAGCGTAGAACATTATATAAGCTCTTCAACGTCGATTGATTCAACTTATAAGATTGGCGAAAAAAAGGGCGGAAAGGAGAAGTTTGGGGCTTACAAACAGAAAACTTATGGCGGAGATGTTTTTTTTAATGCCATTGGGGAAAAATTAGCTGCTTCAAAAACAGATAGTCAGATTAAGGGTAAAGATTTTATTGTTCCGACCAGTTCCCTCTGCAATAAATCTTTGGTACGTCAAGGCGGGAAAAAGGAGCTGTTTGCGCCGGCAGGACAGACAACTCAAATGATTATAGGAGCAGCAGGTGAGTCCGATTTTCAGATTCTCAATACCACTTCGGATTTATACAATATATTTAAGATGAAACGTGTATATTACAGCGCTTATATTCCTGTGACCTCATCTCCGCTTCTACCGGAACCCTTGGCAGCACCTCCTCTTGCCAGAGAACATAGACTTTATCAGGCGGAATGGCTTCTTAGATTTTACGGATTTACTGCGGATGAGATTCTTGATGAAGAAAATCCAAATTTAGAGCTTGAACTTGATCCTAAGATTACATGGGCACTTCGACACATTGAAAATTTTCCCATAGAGATTAATACCGCAAATATAGATAAGCTTATGAGGATTCCCGGTATAGGATACCTTTCTGCTAAACGCATTATACAGCAGAGGAAATTTAAAGCTGTTAGATATGAAGATTTAGTTAAGATGGGAGTAGTCATAAAAAGAGCTAAATATTTCCTTACCTGTGGGGGTAAGTATTTTGGAAAGGATAGCGGATTTAGAGAACCAAACCCTGATTATATCAGGAATATAGCCATTTTTGATGAGGCAAAAAGAGTATATCCCTTGTTTACAAAAGCAGATAGAAATCGTATCAGAGAATCCTTGCTTTTTGGAAAAGATGGGGAACAGCTTTCTATGTTTTCCATGAATTTTACGGGTAAAAACTAAATTTGGCAGGTTTTTATTTAGGTTAAAGGGTATAAGAAAAGAAATTAGATTTAGCTTGTTTTTCGTATTATTTCAGAGGTGATTTTATTGAAAGATTATATTTATGATGGAAGCTTTGAGGGTTTACTTTGCTGTATATATGCACATTATTATATAGATTATGCTTCTTCTATCACTTCCGATGAAAGTATGCAGTGCAGCTTATTTTCAGATTGCTATAAAGTGGAAACCGATGAAGAAAAGGCTAGGATAGTTCAGGAAGCCATAGAGGAGAAACTGACGAATTTTAATCTTAGAAGAATTTACAGAGTGTTTCTTTCCTGCGAGAAAGAAAAGGAAATGTTAATTTTAAGATATGTGGTAGGCGGTTTTAAGTTTGGGAAGAAATTTACCTTTGATTACGGACAGCAGGTAACTTTCGAAATGAATAAATTGGACAAAAGAGTAGGCTTTGAGTGCCATAGATTGAACGGTTTAGTGCGTTTTGAAGAACTTAAAAAGGGTGTTATGTATTCAGCCATCACGCCGGATAACGATATTGTTGAACTTTTAGCACATCATTTTGTAGACAGATTTAGAACAAACCCCTTTATAATTCACGACACTGAAAGAGGAAAAGCCGTAGTTGCAAATAAGGGACAGTGGATTGTTACAAAAATGACTTTAGAGGAGGTTTCAAAGATGAAAAATGAAATCAGCGATTATTCTAAACTTTGGAAGATGTACCATGAGCATATAGCCATGTTACAGCGTAAAAACACCCGTTGTCAGAAAAATTTTATGCCGGTACGCTATTGGAAGAATCTTGTTGAAATGAAGCCGGAGACCTTGGAAACAGGCAAACAATAATGGATTTTATAAATTATTAATTGAACAATGTTCAAAAGGAGAGTGTTATTATGCAAGCTATATTTGAAACGATTTTTGACATCATTTATTTATCCACAGTAGTTATACTTGGAATAAAAATGATAAAAGGCAGCAAAAATAGAAAACAGTATTTTCTGTATGGAATAATGGCAGTAATCTTGGGTTTTGGCGATGCTTTTCATCTAATACCGCGTGCTGTTGCGTTGTGTACCACAGGTCTGGAGGATTACACATCGGCACTGGGGATTGGAAAGCTCATCACTTCTATTACTATGACCGTTTTTTATGTAATTTTGTATTATGTTTGGAAAGAAAGATACAGTATTTCTGGGAAAAAAGGTCTTGATTTAACTGTTTGGGTACTTGCTTTTTCTCGTATTTTACTTTCACTTATGCCGCAAAACGAATGGTTAAGTTCTACACCACCATTAGAATGGGGCGTATATAGAAACATTCCCTTTACCATACTAGGTGTTTTGGTTATTATATGTTTTTATAAATCTGCTAAAGAAAAAAATGACGGAAGCTTTAAAAATCTATGGCTCACTATTGTTTTGAGCTTCGGCTTTTATCTTCCGGTGGTTTTGTTCGCAGGAATTATATCAGCAATAGGGGCACTGATGATTCCCAAAACATGTGCGTACGTTTGGACTGTTCTCATAGGATATAAGGCTATGAAAAAGGAGGATTCTTTATAATGAGAAAATATTTTGATATAAAAATATTCAGGAGTATCATGTGTATATTTTTGTAGTATAACTAGAATTTACTTGCGAGGTCAGTTCTTTTATAAATATTATGTTTTATTATTTTTATAGTTTCTACTTTTGGTGTAGAGTGCAGGAAATAGTTATCTAAAAGATTATTTGAAGTTCAACTTTAAGAAAAAACTAAAAAGTCTAAAAAATGAGTCAAATTCTTTGGCATGATAAAGTATAATATGTTATAATCATTTAAATTACATTTTATTTTAAGCGAGAAACTTCGATGAGTATTATTGGTTATTCTAAAAGTAAAAAAAATAACAGAAGTCAGCTAAATGGAGTTCGTTATCACATAAAAAAATTAAGAGCAGATGGTAAGATTAAAAGAGAAGGTTCTACCAAATCAGGTAAATGGATAGTAATAAAATAATAGAATGTCGATGTAGTTGAAAGAGAAAATAAGAGCGGAGTATGATATTATATAATAACTCTATTTGAATACATCATTATAATCATAAGGAAGAAAATATGGATATTTCAAAATTAGACATTGTGCTTGCTTCATCGTCACCAAGAAGAATAGAGATGATGAGGGAGCATGGAGTCAATCCCCTTGTAATAAAACCGCAGTGTGAAGAGGATTTACCTGAGGGTATAGGCATGAAAGAGGCAGTGATGTTGCTTTCCTTGCGTAAAGCCTTGGAGGTTGAGAATATACTGAAAGAGGGAAAATTCGAAAGCATTGAAAGAAGTGCGGAAATTATTGAAAAAGCACCTTATATAATCGCCTCCGATACTGTGGTGTATTATAATCATATTATCGGGAAGCCGGAAAACAGAGACCATGCCCGACAGATATTATCCGAATTAAATGGTAAGGTTCATTATGTGACTACCGGTGTTACTATACTTCAAGCAGGAAAGCCTGTGAGACGGAGCTTTGCAGAGGTTAGCGAAGTACACTTTAAGAGCTATACCTGTGAGGAACTGGAAGCTTATTTGGATACCGACGAACCTTATGATAAGGCCGGAGCCTATGCTATTCAAGGGATTTTCGGCAAGCATATAGACCACATTGTAGGGGATTATAACAATATTGTTGGATTTCCGTGGAACAGAGTACAGGCGGAATTGGAAAATTTGATAAATTTAAAATAGAATTTTGAACAATTCTGACATAAAATGTTCATATATATTGGAAAAATCTTATCGAAATGCAGCAGGAGGTCTTGGAAATACCATCGGGAATGTCCGGAAGAACTCATCGACGATATATCTATACACATTTTCTCTTAAATTCATGACTATAACGCATAAAAATACCATCCGTACTGAATATTTTGTCCTATAAGCTGTTATATGCATTCACCGTATCAACTTTCAGCAAGTAAAATACTAAATGTAATGCCAACAGATAAAAGCATTGCTGAAATATACAAAAGACTAACCAATAAAGAAAAACTATCTGGAATAATTTCAGATTGGGGAGACGCGATTGTATGGAGCGAACTACATAGAACAGAAAAATACCCTAGTCTTTGGAACTAGGGTATCAACACTTTTTGCCCTACAAGCCCCTCCTTACGAAATTTTTTATTAATTAAGGACATAACAAAATCTCACAAAGGGGGGCTTTTTATATTCGTATAAATACGAATATAAATTTATTTTAAAAGCTTTAAGTGAAGCTTCAGTTTTTTCAACTGCTTAAAATATGGCTTTTTAAAATCCTATGTCTATCTTAAAAAGCTATAAGCATAATCATGAAAGCAAGCACCTTTTATTTCAATGAGCCGAAAATTCCTCTTACCAAGCTCTTTCCGGCTTCTCTGCCTACGCTACCCATGAGGGTGGAGGCTACGCCGCCTGCCAGCGAGTTTCTGGAGCCAAACACCTGTCGCGCAACGCCACGACCTGCGGCAGCTACAGTGTTTCCGGCGATTCGACTTACTGCACTGTTTACTCCTTTGTTGCTTTTAGCTTTCAGAGCTTCTTGACGCTCCAAATTCTTTAAGCGGTCAGCTTCGCGCTTTGCTGCCTGCCTGTCAGTAAGCGTTTCCTGTTGGGGTGAGAAAGCCCCCGCATTAACACCGGCAGGGTTACCAAGATTTTCGGTTCTTGGAAAGGAACCGGCTAAACCGTCTTCCATAGTGCCTGCGCCGCCTGTAATAATTCCGGCAGCCTCGTTCAGCTTCTCATAAGCGGAGATGTTGTCGATGGTCTGAATATATTTGTCACAGAGAGGGTCGTTGTTGATAACCCCATTTCTCGTCAAATCGTCAATGGTACCCATCTTGCTCTGAGGAGGGAGAATGAATACTCTTTCCACTAAACCGGGAGCACCTGAGTCATCTAAAAAAGAAACAAGTGCTTCTCCGGTTCCAAGCTCCACCAGCACATCTTCGGTCCTGAATGACGGGTTAGGTCTAAAGGAGTCAGCTACTGCCTTGATAGCTTTCTGTTCCTTTGGGGTGTAGGCTCTGAGAACATGCTGAATCTTGTTCCCCAGTTGAGCCAAAACTTTTTCAGGAATATCCGCAGGACTTTGAGAAATGAAGTATATTCCAATGCCCTTGGAACGAATGAGTCTGACCACCTGTTCAACCTTGTCAACCAGTACTTTTGGAGCTTCGTTGAATAGCATATGAGCTTCATCAAAGAAAAATACAGCCTTTGGCTTATCTAAATCACCGACTTCCGGCATATTTTCATAAAGTTCACTCATAAGCCAAAGCATAAAAGTGGAATAGAGAGTCTTGTTTTGAGCCAGTTCCACACTGTGAAGAATGTTAATAAAGCCTTTACCATTTTCATCCACTCTGAATATATCTTGAATGTCTAGCATTGGCTCGGTGAAGAAATTATCCGCGCCTAAAGTTTCCAAAGATACAAGATTTCGCTGGATGCTGGCAATGCTTTGAGGAGAAAGGTTACCGTAGTCTGATACGAACAAATCTTTATTTTCACCTACATATTTAAGCATAGCTTTAAGGTCTTTCATATCAATGAGGAGTAGACCGTTGTCATCTGCTATTTTAAAAATACAATTCAGAACTTCTTCCTGAACATCGGAAAGATTCATGAGTTTGGAAAGGAGAAGCGGCCCCATGTCAGAAATAGTAGCTCTTAAAAATAGCCCTTTTTGCCCAAAAACATCCCAAAATGCTGTAGGAAAAGATTGATACTGCCAATTATCTATGCCAAACTTATTATTGATACGTTGCTGCATATTTTCGCTATCAATACCTTCCTGACACATACCCGCCAAGTCACCTTTAATGTCTGCCATGAAAACAGGAACACCTGCGGCAGAAAAACCCTCTGCCAATACTTTAAGGGATACGGTTTTACCTGAACCGCTGGCACCGGTAATAAGACCATGACGATTTGCTTTATTTAACAGCAGATTTACCTTTGTATCTCTGCCGCCCATCCAAATGCTTTTATCATTAAACATGAAGCTTCTCCTCTCATAAACAATTATTTTATTAGTCTGAATATATCAAATCAGGGGTAAAATGTCAAATATTGGTGGAAGAATTTTCCCATTAAATATTCGTAAAATATTCACAATTAAATATAGAAAATTTCCGTTATAGTCAGCGTTTTTTGACTAAAAAAAGTTTTTAGTTTTTTTTAAGTATAAAAGGTAGTATAATCTACGTAATAATATATTTCTTTTAAAATAGGGGCGGAGTATATTTTAATGGCACTAATGACACAGGTTGCTTAAGTTTTAAAGAAATACGGATATTGAACAAAGAATAAACTTCGAAAATTTCGGTTGTAAACAAATCTTTTATATTCCATTGCAGACTTTGGAACTTGAAGCAAATGTAAAATAAAAGAAAAATATTAAATATAAAGACGAAAACCTTATAAAAAGCGAAAAGTAATTGTGATTAGAAAAGGGGAAACTATGACATTAGAATTTAAGAAAGTGGATGAAAATACCATTGAAGAGCTTCGTGGATATGCCAAACATTGTCCATATTTATGCAGCATCTATAGTCCGGGAATGTTATTAATGTGGAAAAATGAAAATCCGTCATATTTCACAGTTGCAGCAGGCTGCCTAATTATTAAAACTAAAGCTTTCGGAACCGAGGGATACCTCTATCCTTACGTTGTAGTGCCTGAGGCTGAACTTCATGCTCAGGCAGCTATAGGCAAAGCTTTAGATATGCTGGATGACTACATGGAAGAAGCCAATCAGAAACTCCGAATTTTAGCAGTTTCTGACAGTCAGCTAAAACATTTAAGCGAACGTTACAAGAATTATTCAGTTAAGCGTGATCGCCGCTGGGCAGATTATATCTACAAAACCGAGGAAATGGCAGCTTTTGCAGGGCGTCGTTATAGCGGTCAGAGAAATCATATTAAAAAATTTCAAAAGCTTTATCCTGAGGCTGTTTTCAGACTTTTAGAACCAAAGGATCAATCGGCACTTGAGGTGTTCTGGAAAGAATACGAGGCAAGCTTTACCAATGCGGCAGTTACTGCTGAAATGGCACAATTAGAGCTAACAAATGCCAAGAAAATGGTAAAAACCGAATCCGACGAAGTAAACTACTACGCGGCAGTTTTCAACGGTGACAAGATTATATCCATTTGCTACGGTGAAATTTTCGGAGATTGCGTTGACGTACATATTGAAAAATCGCTTCCTGACTATCAAGGCATTTATCCGTTTATGGCAAACGCCTTTGCCAATATGTGTCTTGGAAAGGCTACATATATGAATAGAGAAGATGACGCAGGCGCAAGGGGACTTCGTATTTCCAAGACCCAATATCATCCTTGCGAGATACTTGGAAAGTCGCATTTATTCATAGATAATGAGCTTAACAATTTAGTTCCTGAAGATGAAGCCTTTAAACCTGAAGCTAACTGCGGTTGTTCAAAAATGGAAGCTAAGGTTTTAGCACAGGGCCAGGATTGCTTGGCGCTTACCATGCTTAGAGAATCAGATTCAGATGACTATGACAGGCTTTGTTTAAACGATCAACATAATGTATGGTGGGGCGACGACTATAAGAAACGCAATGCAAATCCGGAGCCGGGTTACTTCTATCGGGACGCTCTTTGGGGGTTGGAAACCCATACATATCTGTCACTTGCAATAAGACAAAACGGTCAGTTTATAGGTGAAATAGTTTACTTCGTATTTGATGGGAGAGGTAGCTGTAAGATGGGTTGGAGACTTCTGCCTGAGTTTTGCGGTAAGGGGTTGGCAGCCGAAGCTTTCCGCATTGGTGGAGATTTTGCCTTATATGGTTTAGGGCTTGAAAAGGTAAAAGCCTATTGCTTTAAGGTAAATGAAGCCTCCTATAAAGCTATCTTAAAGAGTATGAAACAGGTAGGCGAAGATGAAACCTATTATTACTTCGAAAGAACCGTATAAAAAGAACCATATAAATCATACGATATGAATAATGCTTTATTAAATTCTTATGGAAAGGGGTAGATATTTTGGATATTAAAAAAACACTTATGGGTCACTCGAAAAGTAAAAAGACGGGACCGAGTTTTGATAGTGTTGAAAAAATAGCAAACATTGCCAATATCAAGTTTTCAGGAGACGGACAGTCAGCTAT
>JBHBZU010000011.1:0-51730 GCA_041797745.1 Bacillota bacterium | reverse complement strand
CTGAGGGAAATTATCCTGCACGCAGTGCTATTCAGGTAGGTGCGCTTCCAAAGGGTGCTTTGGTTGAAATTGAAGCTGTATGCGTTAGAAAGTAGTATGAAAGAACAAGGTAAAGAAAATGAATGAACTCAATGCCAAAAAAGAATATAAAGAGGGACTGATTTCTATTTTGGTATGTCAGGTGGTTTGGGGTATACTGCCTATTTATTGGCATATGCTAAGACCAATCGGTTCAGAGGCTATTATATTTTACAGGATACTTACAGTGGCAATAGTTTGTGCCGTAGCAGCCTTTATGAAATATCCAAAGGATGTACTGCTTGAGCCCTTTAGAAACAGAAATATGCTTATTAAGTATATAATTGCGGGAGCACTTATTTCTTTCAACTGGTCGCTGTACATTTGGGCGGTAAATGCCAATTTCGTTATTCAGACTTGTATAGGTTATTATATAGAACCTGTGGTTATCTGCCTGTTTGGAACCTTGATTTTTAAGGAAAAAATGGGAAAACTTAAAGGAATCGCATTGGCATTTGCCGGAATTGCGGTGGTTTTCATCATTGCGTATTATAGAGAGTTTCCAGGCATTGCGCTGGGTTTGGCATTTTCCTTTTCCATATATGCTGCCATAAAAAAAGATATGAAGAAGCCACCTATGGTGTCGCTTCTTTATGAAACTGTCTTTTTTGCACCTTTCGCGCTGGCAATTATCGTCTATTTGGAAATGACGGGTAAGGGTGCATTGATGACACTGGGAAGCCAAGGAACAGGGGAGATGTACAAGTATTTCCTTATGCTTATGTGTGGGGCTCTTACAGCCTTGCCGCTGGGACTTTATGCCAATGCCAACAACAAAGTAAATATGTTTCTTTTGGGAGTTTCCGCCTATATATCCACAAGCATTGCGCTGGCTTTAGGTATCTGGTTGTTCAAGGAGCCTTTCGATATGGGGCAGATGATAGCTTTCGGCTTTATTTGGGTTGGACTGATATTTTTCACTTTAGGTGAATTTAAGAGCTACAAAGAAATTACAAACAGCGCTGCAAATTGAGAGCGGTGCTGAATAATCTACAGAACGGAGAGCTTATGAGCTATTTAGATAGACTGAACGATAAACAGATGGAGGCGGTGCTTAATACCGAGGGACCTCTTTTAGTGCTTGCGGGAGCAGGTTCGGGTAAGACTAGCATGATGACTTGCAGAATCGCGTACCTCATTGAAAAGAAAGGGGTTTCTCCTTACAATATACTGGCTGTTACTTTTACCAACAAGGCTGCCGGTGAAATGAGGGAGAGGGTAAATTCCATTTTAGAAGAGCTTACGGAATTTTATGACGCAAGCGGTATGTGGATTGCAACCTTTCATTCCGCGTGCTTACGTATATTGAGAATGCATGCAGATTGTATCGGTTACGAAAAAGATTTTGTAGTTTATGATACCACTGACCAAAAGACAGTATTAAAGAATATAATCAAGGAACAGAACATAGACGACAAGAAGTATTCGGTTCAATATCTTCTATCGGTAATAGGCGATTGCAAAGAGAAATGCTGGACTCCGGAGGATTTTATTAAATTTAACGGAGACAATTTCCGCAATAAAATTATATATAATGCATACAGGGCATACGAGGATACTTTGAAGAAAAACAACGCTATGGACTTCGATGATTTGCTTATTAATGCGGTAAAAATTTTCGAAAGAGAAGAGGCGGTGCTTTTAAAGTATCAAAACAGATTTAAGTATATTATGGTGGATGAGTATCAGGATACCAATGCCGTTCAATATAAATTTGTTAAATTACTGGCGGAGGCTCACCATAACATCTGTGTAGTAGGTGACGACGACCAATGCATATACCAGTGGAGAGGCGCGGATATACGTAATATCTTGGACTTTGAAAAAGACTTTAGCGGTGCTAAAGTCATTAAACTGGAGCAAAATTACAGATCCTTTTCCAACATTTTAGACGCGGCACATTCGGTTATTGCACATAACAGCGGACGTAAAGACAAAAAACTTTGGACTGACAGGGAAAGTGGTGACAAGGTCAAGTACCATCAGGCTGATGATGAACGGGATGAAGCAAGATTTGTGGCTCAAGAAATTCGTATGTTTAAGGGAGATATTTCTGCCGGAGGCGAAGCACTCAATTATGGTGACTTTGCCGTTCTTTACAGAACAAATGCCCAGTCGCGTACCTTTGAAGAAGTATTCCGCATGCAAGGTATACCTTGTAAAGTTGTAGGAAATTTAGGCTTCTACGACCGCAAGGAAATAAAGGATGTCATGTGCTATCTTCGTTTAGTTCAAAATCCCAAAGACGATGTGTCTTTAGAAAGGATTATCAATGAACCGAAACGTGGCATGGGTGACAAGACTATGGAAAAACTTAGAACCCTTGCAAGACTTAGGGGAGAGAGCTTGTTGGAGGTGCTCTGCGATTCCGAAATCAGACATGGGCTTTCTTCAAAAGCCTACGCTCCCATTACTGATCTAGTTGACATGCTTACAGACTACCACGTGGAAATGGACAATCTTTCCATTTCAGACATTTATGATGGAGTACTGGCACGTTCGGGTTATCTTACAAGTCTTCAGCTACAGAATACCGTGGAAGCCGAAAGTCGTATTGAGAATATACTGGAATTACGTTCCGCAGTGGAACAGTTTGAGAAAGAAAATCCTGAGGGAAAGCTGATGGACTTTTTAGAGGGCAAGGCTTTAGCCTCGGATTCGGATAAACTTCCGACTGAAGATGAGGCGGGACTTAAGTCTGAGGTCCTGCTTATGACTATGCATACTGCAAAGGGGCTAGAGTTTCCTGTGGTGTTTTTACCGGGCATGGAGCAGGGGCTTTTCCCCGGTTGGAGAGCAATGGATCGCGAAGACGGTCTCGAAGAGGAACGCCGACTTTGTTATGTAGGTATGACCAGAGCTAAAGAAAAGCTCTTCCTCACCGGCGCACGTCAGCGTACGCTTTACGGAAAGACGGAGTATACACAGGAGTCATGCTTTTTAAGGGAAATAGATTCAAGACTTCTTGAGGGTGACGCTCCTATGCCTAAAAAGAGTACAGCTATTAAAGACGGCTATGCAGTCAGTCCGCCACCAACCAGCCTATTTAGAGGCGGATATCAGGCAATAGGTCAGGCTGTTATGGATAAGTCAAACAAGACCAAGGTTGACAGTTTAGAACTGAAAGTCGGAGACAAGGTCAGCCACACTAAATTCGGGGCAGGAATAGTACTTGAAGTAAGCGAAAAGGTGGTAGTTGTGGACTTTGAAACTGACGGTCGTAAGAAATTGGCTCGCGGAGTTGCACCGCTTAAAAAGCTTTAAGGAGAAAAAATGTCGAAAGAAGCAACTGTTGCAAAAATGAAAGAACTCAGCCGACGTCTAAAAGAAGCCTCCAAGGCCTATTATCAGGACGCGACTGAAATAATGAGCAATTTTGAATATGATAAGATATATGACGAGCTGGAAAAGTTAGAAAAAGAAAGCGGTATAGTGCTTTCAGGCAGCCCAACCCAAACAGTCGGGTATGAAGTGTTAAGCGATTTGCCAAAGGAACGTCACCTCTCAAAAATGCTTTCTTTGGACAAGACGAAAGAACCGTCTGTTTTGGAAAGCTGGCTTGGGGAGCAAAAAGGAGTTCTTTCATGGAAGATGGACGGACTTACTGTTGTTCTCACATACGAAAATGGGAAACTGGTGAAAGCTGTTACTCGCGGAAGTGGAGAAGTTGGGGAAGTAATAACTCAAAATGCCAAAATGTTTGAAAACTTACCCCTGAACATTCCGTGTGGAGACAGATTAGTAATTCGAGGGGAAGCGGTCATTAAGTATTCCGATTTCGAAAAAATAAATTCCCAAATTACCGAGGGTGAGGCTAAATATAAAAATCCAAGGAACTTGTGTTCCGGCTCTGTACGTCAGTTGGACCCTGAAATTACTAAAAACAGGCATGTAAATCTTTTTGCTTTTGCTTTGGTTTCCGCAGAGGAAATACAGGGGGGTGCACCCAAAACTGTGAATATTCCGATGAACAGCCGCGAGGCACAGTTTGAAACCTTGAAAGAACTGGGTTTTGACGTGGTGGAATATGCTACTGTGGATGTTAAAGGAGTTTCAGAGCCTGAAAATAAAAAATATACAGATATGCAGGAAGCCATTGCTTATTTTGCAGAAAACATAAGCACCAACGATTTCCCAAGTGATGGTCTGGTTTTAACTTTTGATGATATAGAATATGGAAAAGCCTTAGGCGCTACCGCAAAGTTTCCAAGAGACGCCATTGCATTTAAATGGCGGGATGAGATTGCGGAAACAGTTTTTAGAAAAATTCAGTGGTCTGCCTCAAGGACAGGACTGATAAATCCTATTGCCATATTTGATTCGGTAGAGCTTGAGGGAACCACAGTTTCAAGAGCTTCCGTCCATAACCTCAGCATTTTGAAAGAACTTAAGCTGGGAATAGGAGACCGTATCAAAGTATATAAAGCGAACATGATAATTCCGCAGATTGCAGAAAATCTGACGCGCAGTGAAAATTTAGAAATTCCAAAGACCTGCCCTGTATGTGACGGTCCTGCGGTGATAAGAAAGGAAGCGGACGCGGAAGTTCTCTTCTGCGAAAATCCTGACTGTCTTGCGAAACACATCAAGTCCATTGAACATTTTGTGTCCAGAGATGCGTTAAATCTTGAGGGCATGAGTGAGGCGACGGTGGAAAAATTTATTGACGCGGGTATCATTCATGAAATGGCTGATTTATTCAAGCTGGCTTTGCATAAAGATAAAATTGTAAATATGGAGGGATTTGGAGAAAAATCCTTTAATAATATGATAGAGGCGGCAAGGAAAGCCTCACACACTACACCTGAACGTCTCCTTTACGGTTTAGGAATAGAGGGAATAGGTGTGGCAAATGCCAAGATGATTTCCAAATCCTGCGATTACGACTGGGAGAGGATTGCAACCCTAAAAAAAGAAGCTTTAATGAATATTAACGGCGTAGGGGAAGTGTTGGCGCAGTCCTATGTTAACTACTTTGAAAACGAGAAAAACAGCATGGCGGTGGCACATCTTTTAGAAGTAATTACTTTTGAAAAGGTGCAGGAAAACAACGCTCAACAGATTTTTGAGGGGCAGACCTTTGTTATTACAGGAAGTCTTAACGGTTTTTCCAATCGCAAGGAGCTGCAAGCTCTCATAGAAGAACGGGGCGGAAAGTTGGCAGGTTCCGTGTCAAAAAAGACAAGCTATCTTATAAACAATGACAATCTTTCAGGAAGCACCAAGAACAAAACAGCCAAGTCTTTAGGTGTGCCTATTATTACCGAAGATGAATTTATGAAGATGATGGGAGGAAAATAATGAAATTACCTATCGGAAAATTGGACAGCGAAATACTTCAAAGGCTTATCTTCGACAATATCATCTACAAAAGACCTGAGGTTACTACGGGCGCGGGGATTGGTGAAGACTGCGCCACTGTGGATTTCGGACAATTTGAATGTATCGTCAGCACCGACCCTATAACAGCCAGTATCAATGATATCGGCAGGCTGTCCGTTCATATTTCTTGTAACGATATAGCCTCAAACGGCGTACAACCGTTGGCAATTTTGCTCACAGTTCTTTTGCCTGAGGGAACTACTGAAGAGGATATTGCCAAAATCATGAAACAGGCGGCCAAGGCGGCGGAGGACAGTCAGGTACAGATTGCCGGAGGACATACGGAAATTACCCGTGCAGTGAACCAGCCTGTAATATGCTCCACAGCATTCGGTCGTGCGCTAAAGGGAGGCAGTCAGACTGCCAAGAGGGCAAAGCAGGGAGACAGAATCTATGTTACCAAGCAGCTGGCTCTGGAGGGAACAGGCATTATCGTATCGGAAAAGAAGAATGAATTGTTACTTTCAGGAGTGCTTAATGAAGAAGAGATAGCACTTTCAGGGAAAATGCTGGATAAGGTCAGCGTAGTTCCTGAGGGGGTGCTGGCAGGTAATATCGGCACCTGCGGTATGCATGATATTACCGAGGGAGGTATTTTAGGGGCAGTATGGGAAATTTGTAACATTTCAGGTTGCGGAGCTTCTTTGCGTGAAGAGAATATGCCTCTTGATGAGATAACCCTAAAGCTCGCAAAACACTATGGCTTTAACCCTCTACGCATGATTTCTTCAGGCTCAATGCTGGTGCTGGCAACACCGGAAGAAAAGGGTGGCACTGCGGAGAAGCTGGAAAAGGCTATGGCAGGTGCAGGAATAGAATTTACTTGTGTAGGTGAAATTATCGGTTACGGGGAAAAGCCTAAAATTCAAATGAGGGATGGGCATGAAGAAGAAATTATGCCACCATCAGCAGATGAAATTTATAGCGTTTTAGGATAGGAGGAATAAGATGTCGGATAACTATTTATTCAGTGAAGATTATCAGGAAGTCCTTAGATTTGTTGCAGAGGCTCACGAGGGCACTTTCAGAAAAGGAACCAAAATCCCATACATAGTTCATCCGGTGGAAGCCTCAATTATTGCGGATGAGATTTGCAGAGAGCTGGGTTTGGAAGAGACAGGAGAAATTATAGCAGGGGCGTTGCTACACGATGTAATAGAAGATACGAAGTTTGGATATGAAGATATTGCCCATAGATTCGGTCGGGAAGTGGCGGATTTAGTCAGCAACGAATCCGAAGATAAGAGAAGAGGGCAGGCGTCAAAGGATACTTGGGAAATTCGAAAGCAGGAGACGATAGAACATCTTTTGGACGCGGATTTACCTACAAAGATTATTTGCATGGGTGACAAGCTCTCAAATATTCGCACCATCAAGCGAGATTTAGCCATAATGGGCGAGGAAATGTGGAAGAAATTTAACCAAAATGATCCGGTTAAACATGCGTGGTATTATATCAGTATTGACTCCGCCTTGGAAAGCGAACTTAACACCACTAAAGCATGGCGGGAATTGGACGCTATATGTAAATATGTTTTTGGGGAAGAGATGTACAGCAGATTCAAAAAATAAGCCGGCGGCTTTAGATTTGTACAATTTTGTATACTGTTTTTTCCTCTGTACTTTGTTAATTTCTTGTCACATTATCCTTGACACCTGGCGGCTTTTCGAAGATAATGTTCGTGGAAGTTCTTTAGCTTAATTTTGCGTTAATTACTTGCGACGTGCAGCATATATGAGAACGTAGCAGCATACAGGTACAAGGCGCCAAGAGATATTAAGTTAAGTTCTTTTATTTTGCGTGGAGGGAAGCCAATGGAACAAAAGATATTTGAAAGTAAAGTTGAAGTAATTAAATATAAGGTACTCCGTGAGCTAGCCAGACAGACTTGGGCAGGAGTAGATGCTTTCAACGCATTTGATTCTGTTGCAAAATCAACTATTAAAAAAGAAGAACCGCCGATGAGCTGCTGTATCTATAAGGATAGAGCTATACTTGCGGAAAAGATGAGAATAGGACTGGGAGATTTCCACGGTCAGAGAGGTACAGTACATGTTGTGCCTATTGCTTGTGATGAGTGTCCAAAATCCGGTCACATGATTACCGACCTTTGTAGAGGTTGCGTTGCTCATTTCTGCAAAGAAGTTTGCCCAACAGGAGCTATCAGCATTGACGCAAAGGGTTATGCCCATATAAATAAAGAAACCTGCGTTGACTGCGGAAGATGTGCGGCAGCGTGCAAATACAGTGCTATTACCAATAGGCGCAGACCATGTGAAAGAGCCTGCCCTACAGGCGCCATAAGTATGTCGGAAACAGGCGAGGCTGAAATTAATCACGACAAGTGTATTGTTTGCGGAGCCTGCATTTATGAGTGCCCATTCGGTGCGACTAACGACCTGTCAAATATTGTACAGGTTATACATGATATTCAAAATAAGAGTGAAGAACGTAAGGTGTACGCTATTATTGCTCCGGCAATTGCGACACAGTATCCAAATTGTACAACAGGTCAAGTTATTACTGCCTTAAAGGAAGTTGGCTTTGATGAAGTGGTGGAAGTGGCTTCCGGTGCAGACGCGGTAGCTCTTCAAGAAGCAGAGGAGCTTTTAGAAAAGGGCTTTCTCACCAGCTCCTGCTGTCCTGCTTTTACAGAATATGTGGATATTGAATTTCCTGAGTTAAAAAGCAAGGTATCCACTACGCCGTCGCCAATGGTAATTACAGGAAAGATGATTAAAGCTAAAGACCCGAATGCAGTTGTTGTGTTCATAGGGCCTTGTATAGCTAAAAAATACGAAAGACGCATGGAAAAAACAGGAAAGGTTATTGACAGCGTACTTACTTTCGCGGAACTCCTTTCCCTTGTTCATAGTAAGGACATCGAAATTAAGACTCTTCCTGAAACGGAAATAAATCAGGCTTCAGGCTTTGGAAGAGGTTTTGCCCAGACCGGCGGTTTAGCGGCGGCAGTAAAGCAGGCACTTAAGGAACTCGGTCGCGAGGACTTCGAGTTAAAACCTATTGTTTGCAACGGTATCGCGGAGTGCAAGGCGGCGCTCTTAAAGGCAAAAGCAGGAAAGTTGGACGCTAACTTCATTGAGGGCATGGCTTGTGTCGGAGGTTGTGCAGGCGGTAACGGCACACTTATCAATAAGAAGAATACACCTGGAGTCATGAAAAAATACATGGAATCCAGCACCAAAAAAACCATGAAGTAACATTAATTTAGGATAGAAGCTGATAGGATTTTCAGTGACTCTCCCTTACCTTGTGTTGACTTTAGGACGTTTAGAACATATAATATTATAGGCAGAATACCCTTTACAAGCTCTGTCAGGAAGATTGGGGTCCTGTGCAATAGGACACTGTGAACCTTGTCAGGTCCGGAAGGAAGCAGCAATAAGCAGAGGCTCTTATGTGCCACAGATAAGCCTTTTTCTATGCTGGCGGGGCTTGTAAAGGGTATTCCTTTATATTCAGATTAAATTTAGGCAGGTGTGTTATGTATAAGGCTTTATACAGAGAATGCAGACCGGAAATCTTTGAAGAGGTGCTCGGTCAGGAACACATAGTAAAAATTTTGCGAAACCAGTTAAAGAACAACGAAGTAAGCCATGCTTATCTTTTCTGTGGCACCAGAGGCACAGGGAAGACAACCATGGCTCGTTTGCTTGCCAAGGGAGTAAATTGCCAAAATCCTAAGGAAGAGGGGGGACCTTGCGGTGAATGCGAGCATTGCCGCGCTATCCAAAAGGGAACCTATATTGACGTAATAGAAATTGATGCGGCTTCCAACAACGGAGTAGATAACATTCGGGAATTGCGCGAAAGCATAAAATACCCGCCTGCTGTAGCAAATAAAAAAATATATATTATCGACGAAGTTCATATGCTTTCTTCCGGAGCTTTTAACGCATTACTTAAGACTTTGGAAGAACCGCCTGAATACGTCATGTTTATACTGGCGACGACGGAGCCGCAGAAGTTGCTGGCTACCATCCTTTCCCGTTGCATGCGCCTTGATTTCAAGCGTGTCAGAGAGGACGTACTTTGCGAGGGCATGGCTAAGATTTGTGAGGGTAAGGGTATTAAGATTGAGGAGTCGGCACTTAAGCTCATTGCCACAAATGCTGACGGTTCGGTTAGAGACGGACTCTCTATTTTGGATCAATGCCTTGCAGGCGGAGAAAATGAAATAACAAGAGCTGATGTTCTGGAATTTTTAGGAACCATGGGTGAAGAGACTTTCATCGAAATTACCGATTTGGTGAAGCATGGCAGGGTATCAGACGCCCTCCTTTTGATAGACCGCATTTTAGCCGACGGCAAGGACGTACGCCAGTTTATAAAGGACTGGATGGGACATTACAGAAATCTCATGATTTCAAAGTTTCTTAAAGCACCCGAGGATGTGCTTGGTATGTCCATGGAAAATGTAAAAAGGATTCGTGAGCAGGGAGAGCGCATTGATTTGGCGGATATAAACAATGCAATTATCGAGCTTTCACACACCATGGCGGAGGCAAAGTGGTCTACGCAACCACGTATACTTTTGGAGTTATGTGCTGTTAAGCTCGCCACAGGAGGTGCGTTTGCGGCGCAGCAGGCAGCTGCTCCCTCCATGACATCCCAAAAGAATGTTAATAAACAGGTGGCAGCGCCGACTTCAAGGACATCAGAAGATACAAAAGCGGTGACCAAAGAGGGAAATTCGATATCTTCTTATGGAGAAGCTGTTGATGAGGCAAAAGCTCATGAGAATGACGCTGAAACAGAGGGAGCTTTAAACTCGTATTCAGTTCCCGAAGAAAATGCGGAAGAAGTTGAAGCCTTGCAGAATAAGGCGGCACCTATTGCAACAGAGGGAAGCGGCAGCTACGATTACGAAGAATTGTGGACACGAATTTTTGAAGAGGCGGAGACAGACAAAGCCAGCTTTAATCTGTTAAGAGGTCGTAGCTCTCTTGAGGGAATTGATGAGCATTTCTTTTATGTTGCGGTGGACAATAAATTTACAGGAAGATATATTAAAGAAAATAAAGAAACATTGGAAGAACTCATGTCGGGCTTCCTAGGTCGCAAAGTGGCGGTTAAGGGAGTCTTAAAAACGGAAGAGAGCGGTTCTTCCCTAAATCCGAATGAACTGAAGCAGGCGATTGAAAACCTGCTGGGTATGGAAATTGAAATGAAGTAGAGGAGAATTATCATGGGTAAAGGAATGAAAGCAGGTAAGAGACCTAATCTAAATAAAGGCATGGGTGGCGGCAATATGCAAAAGCAGTTGGCGCAGGTTCAGGCTATGCAGCGTCAGATGGAAGAAGTTCAAGCACAGGTAGAAGAAATGACTACTTCAGCCACATCAGGCGGCGGTGCGGTTAACGTAACCGTAAACGGCGCACATCAGCTCACAGCCATTGAATTAAAGCCGGAGGTAGTTGACCCCGAAGATATTGAAATGCTTCAGGACTTAATCATTACAGCAACGAATGAAGCTTTTCGTCAGATGGATGAAATTGCCAATAATGAAATGAGCAAGGCTACAGGAGGGCTCAACCTGCCTTTCTAAAAGGCGGGGAAACAGGTTATGAACGGATACGCCAAGCCGCTTGAAAAATTAATAAAGGAGCTTTCGAGACTTCCGGGTATAGGTGGCAAAAGTGCGCAGCGTTTAGCTTTCCACATACTTTCCTTAGAAGAAGAATCTGTTGACAAATTGACAAACAGCATAAGGGAAGCTAAAAGACAAATGAAGTATTGCAAAATATGTGGAAACCTCACAGACCGCGAGCCTTGCGAGATTTGCGACGACCAAAAGCGAGACAGGAGCGTTATTTGCGTTGTGGAAAGCCCGAGAGATGTCTTTGCTATGGAAAGAATACGCGAGTTCAACGGCTTGTACCATGTGCTTCATGGTGCTATATCACCAATGGACGGTATCGGTCCTGACAATATTAATCTAAAGTCGCTTATTGTGAGGCTGCAAGAGGGAGAAGCCGATGAAGTGATTCTTGCCACGAATCCGACTATTGAGGGGGAAGCCACCGCTATGTATATTGCACGTCTGATTAAGCCGGCAGGAATTAAGGTAAGTCGTATTGCTCACGGTATTCCTGTAGGCGGTGATTTGGAATATACCGACGAGATAACCTTACTTAAAGCAATGGAGGGTAGAAGAGAGCTTTAATTTTCTTCTAAAACTCTATAAGGCGATGAACCTGATTTCAAAGAAAGTAAAAACCGTTCCAAAATTTGAGAACGGTTTTTTGATTTATAGGACAAAAAGTGTTGATAAAAACCGATGTAACCGTTGAAAAATACGTGTTGCGGTGGGTTTGAACTTGTTTGAAACAAGTTTGAGGGTGACAAAACCTATTTACAAAAAACCGCTGTATACATTGATTTTTCCAATGTGTGCAGCGGTTTTGGGTTATTTCTATTATATATTTTAGTAGCGATAGTTTGAACTATGCAGCTGTTTCCTGAGCATTCTTAATACCATGCTTGTCTGCGTAAGCGGAAAGTATAAGTGTGAGAGCACCGTCGCTTGTTACGTTGCAAGCTGTACCGAAAGAATCCTGAAGAGCGAAGATTGCAAGAATCATTGCTGTACCGTTGTCGTCAAATCCGAGAACAGATATAACGATACCTAATGACGCCATTACTGTACCTCCGGGTACGCCGGGAGCACCTACTGCGAACACTCCGAGGAGTATGCAGAAGAGAACCATAGTTGCTGCTGACGGAAGAGTTCCGTAGAGCATGAGGTTTATACCCATGCAGAAGAATACTTCTGTGAGTACGGAACCGCAAAGGTGAATGTTAGCGAAAAGAGGAACTCCGAAGTCTACCATGTCGGAACGGAGAGCCTTGGATTTATGTGCACAATCTAAAGCTACGGAAAGTGTAGCTGCGGAAGACATGGTTCCTACTGCTGTGAGGTAAGCAGGAACGTAGTGCTTAAATACTTCCTTTGGATTCTTTCCAGAATAGATACCTGCAACTGTGTAAAGCAATGCCATCCATACGAAGTGACCTACCATTACGATTGCGATAATCTGAATAAAAGCAGGGAACTGCTTTGTAACTGTTCCGTCATAGCTGAGGCAAATGAATGTTGCACAGATGTAGAATGGAAGCAGAGGAATGATTACTTTCTTAACGATATCGAGTACGATATTCTGAAATTCGCCAAGGAGCGTAATCATATTTGTGGATTTAGTCCATACAGCTGCAAGCCCCAAAAGCAGTGAAAGCGCTAATGCGGACATTACAGGCATAATCTGCGGAATAGAAAGTGCAAAGATATCTGTAGGAAGATCCTTAACAGAAGCGTCTGCGGCAATTGCGAGGTGAGGGATGAGACCGTAACCTGCAAAAGTGCTTAATAAAGCCGCCAGTACAGATGAAGAGTAAGCGATGAGTACCGCTACGCCTAAAAGTTTGGAAGCATTAGAACCAAGCTTTGTGATGGATGGAGCAATAAAACCGATTACGATGAGAGGAACACAGAACATGATAATCTGGCTCATGATGTTCTTCACGGATACTACAACGGACATTACAGAGTCGTTGAAGAAGATTCCAAAGATAATACCTACCACGATTCCCAGCAACAAGCGAGCCGGCAAGCTAGTAAAAAAGTTTTTCATACCAATTCTCCTTATAAAATTATAAAATAATATAGCTATTATAGCGTCTATTTTGTGTACATTCGCACACTAATATACTATACAACCAAGTACATACAATTAGCAAGAAGATTCTTGGACAAATTTGTTTTAATTCTGTACTGTTTTGCTTTAGCATAATAAAGATTATAGAGAAAAGAAAGGGAAATATTTTTGAATATATTTGTCCGAAAAGTGAGAAAAATAGCGATTTGCCTTGCTTTGTCTTTAAAATAGTACTATACTTATTATAATTTTAATTGAACTTAATATGGAGCAAAATATGATTGAAAAACTGAAAAAAGCATTAAGATTCATATTATATTGTGGTCAAGATGCGGAGTTTTTTTTAGATAATATAGATGAAATTCAGCGACATAATGAAAAACTTATGCACACTATGAGCATTTGTTCTACAGTGTTGCTTATATGTTTTACAATGGCAACGCAGGTTTTCGAGTTGAGAGAAAGCCTGGGGGTCTTGCTTGTTTTTTCTGCCATTTCCCTTGTATTTACTGTCGAATATATCTATAAAGGTCATGTCGAGGGTGGCAGAACAGGTAAATACATCAGCTGGGCTATTCAGAGATTAATGCTTCTGGTAGGATTCTTCATATTGTATACTCTCTACGCAGCTCCCGGGGATTTAGAGGTACTTACACCTGTTATTTTGGCGTTGTTTATCGTTTCCTTTATTGTGAAGCCGATAAATATGCTGATATATATACTTTTTATGTCTTTGGGACTTAGTGCCATAGCAGGTTATACCGAAGTCAGCCGTGAAGCTATCACTTACAATTTAGTAAACTACTTGGTTGCGCTGCTTTTAGGAATGATTATCGGTTATTCCAACACATCCTCGAAGCTGCATATGCTGGCAAAAGAGCTGGAATGTTCAAAGAATAAGGACCTTGAGATTAATATGGCACAGCAGATTGCAAATCAGGATCCGCTTACAAGACTTGGCAGCAGGATTTTCTATGAGAGAGAACGCACAGAAATGACGGAGTGGATAAAAAATAGCGATGAAGAATGTCAATTTGCTATTATTGAATGTGATACTAACAATCTTAAAGAAATTAATGATGTACTTGGACATCAAGAGGGAGACTATTTCCTAATTATCTGTGCAAGGCTGATTACTGA
Source organism: Bacillota bacterium (assembly GCA_041797745.1). Classification (GTDB taxonomy): domain Bacteria; phylum Bacillota; class Clostridia; order Peptostreptococcales; family Anaerovoracaceae; genus UBA3871. Next base: position 37,453 of record JBHBZU010000011.1, on the reverse strand, counting down.
AATTTGCAGTAAAAGTAAGGTTTTCAGAATCGGCGGAGATGAATTTGCCATAGTTCTGACAGGAGAAGATTATGACAATAGGGAAGAACTCTTGGAAAAACTCAGGGATGTGGGGGATATTGAACGCTATTCCTTTGCTTCAGGCTTGGCGGTATACGACCCAAGTCGCCACAAAAACTTTAGCGATGTATTCCTTGAAGCCGATCAGGAGATGTTCAAATACAAGGATTGGCAAAAAAAGCAAAGAAGCGGAGATTGGATGGCAGCCAGTATCAAGTATTATCAGGATAACAAAAATAATTTTGCCTGATATTTACGTGAAACCGTATGAAGCTTGCGGCTTTGTCATGTATGCCATATAAAAATAAATAATTAGCAAATTAATATATAAATATATATAGATATAGATAGAACTTTAATTTCGAGAACTATAATGGAGGTTAAAATGGGGAAAAAATTAATGAAGACCATGGACGGAAATACCGCTGCTGCATGGACATCCTATGCGTTTACGGAAGTGGCAGGTATCTTCCCAATCACACCATCTTCACCAATGGCTGAGGTAACAGATGAATGGGCTGCCAATGGCAGAAAGAATATCTTCGGTCAACCGGTAAAAGTTGTAGAGATGGAATCAGAAGCAGGAGCTGCAGGTGCAGTGCATGGCTCAATTTCTACAGGTTCACTTACCACAACATATACTGCTTCACAGGGTTTGCTCCTGATGATTCCAAATATGTATAAGATTGCAGGAGAATTACTCCCTTGCGTATTTCATGTAAGTGCCAGAGCTTTAGCTTATCATGCACTTAACATTTTCGGAGACCACTCCGATATTATGGCTTGCCGTCAGACAGGCTTTGCTATGCTCTGTTCCAACTCTGTACAGGAGGTTATGGATTTGGCGGCAGTGGCACATCTTTCCACTATTAAGGGAAGAGTTCCTTTTGTACATTTCTTTGACGGTTTTAGAACATCTCACGAAATTCAGAAGGTAGAATGTACAGATTACGATGAACTGGCTAAACTGGTTGACTACGACGCTTTAGAAAAATTCAGAGCAGAGGCACTGAACCCAGAACATCCGGTTATTCGCGGTACAGCTCAGAATCCTGATATTTACTTCCAGTCCAGAGAAGCCTCCAACAAATTCTACGAGGCGCTTCCGGAAATTGTAGAAGAATATATGGAAAAGGTCAGCAAGATGACAGGGCGCGACTATAAGCTTTTCAACTACTATGGAGCGCCTGACGCAGATCGAGTACTCATTGCCATGGGTTCCATATGCGAAGCGGCGGAAGAAGTTATAGACCATCTTAATGCTAAGGGCGAAAAGGTTGGACTTGTAAAAATTCACCTTTACAGACCTTTCAAGGCAGACTCTTTTATGGCGGCTATTCCTAAAACTGCCAAGAAAATCTGCGTGCTCGATAGGGTTAAGGAAATCACAGGTTTTGGCGAACCTCTCTACACAGATACTTGTGCAGCGTTCTTTAAGGCAGGTCGTCAGGCAACTATCGTTGGCGGTCGTTACGGTCTGGGGTCGAAAGACGTTACTCCGGGACAGCTTTTTGCAGCCTTTGAAAATCTCAAGGCCGATGAGCCGAAAACAAACTTCGCACTTGGTATTGTTGACGACGTAACAGGACATTATCTGGAAACTCTTCAGGAAATTGACGTAGCCGGAGAGGGTACTATTTCATGTAAATTCTGGGGTCTTGGTGCAGACGGTACCGTAGGTGCAAACAAGAACTCCATAAAAATTATCGGTGACCATACTGATATGTATGTTCAGGCATACTTCCACTATGACTCTAAAAAATCAGGTGGCTTAACACAGTCTCATTTGAGATTTGGAAAGAATCCTATCAGATCCACATATTTGGTTAAGACAGCGGATTTTGTTGCCTGTCACAATCAGGCATACCTTAAGATGTATGACATCCTCGGGGAAATAAAAGACAAGGGAACTTTCCTCTTAAATTGCGAATGGCATACCTTGGCCGATTTGGAAGCAAATCTTCCGGGAAAGGTAAAGAGAATTTTAGCCCAAAAGCATGTAAACTTCTATACTATTGATGCGGTTAAGGTTGGCGAGGAGCTTGGACTTGGAAACAAGACCAATGCAGTTCTCCAGGCGGCATTCTTCAAGTTGGCAAATATCATCCCTATTGAGGACGCTGTTAAGTATATGAAAGAAATGATTGAGCATTCCTACGGAAAGAAAGGCGAAGCTGTGGTAAAGAAGAACTACGCCGCAGTTGACGCAGGTCTTGAAGAGGCTAAAAAGGTGGAAGTTCCGGCAGAATGGGCAAATTGCAAGGATGATGAAGTGATTGATGACAATGCGCCTAAATTCGTTAAGGAAATCGTACGACCTATGAATGCTTGTAAGGGTGATGATCTTCCGGTTTCTGCCTTTAACGGTAGAGAAGACGGTCATTTCGATTCAGGCACATCTGCTTTTGAAAAGAGAGGTGTTGCTGCAATGGTTCCAACTTGGGACGCTTCCAAGTGTATCCAGTGTAACCAATGCTCCTATGTATGTCCACACGCTACCATAAGACCGGTTCTCCTTTCCGATGAGGAAGCGGCTAAAGCTCCGGAAAACTTTGGAGCTGTTGCAGGTAAGGGTAAGGGTGTAGACCAATATCAGTTTAAGATTCAGGTATCACCTCTCGACTGTCTCGGCTGCGGTAGCTGTGCAAATGTTTGTCCTGCCAAGGAAAAGGCACTCACCATGGTACCTTTAAATACACAGCTTGAGGAAGCAAAAAATTGGGAATTTGCCACAACAGTTGCTACCAAGGAAAATCCTATGGACAAGTACTCTGTCAAGGGTAGCCAATTTGAAAAACCGCTCTTTGAATTTTCAGGAGCTTGCGCAGGCTGTGGAGAGACTCCTTATGTAAAGCTCATTACACAGCTGTTCGGAGATCGTATGCAGGTAGCCAATGCTACAGGTTGCTCTTCTATTTGGGGAGCTTCCGCACCAAGTATGCCTTATACTAAAAATGAAAAGGGACAGGGACCTGCATGGTGTAACTCTCTCTTTGAAGATAATGCCGAATTTGGTCTTGGTATGTACATCGGACAGAAGTATCGCAGGGAAAATGTTGCAGAAGCTGCCAGAACTCTTGTAGAACATAATGTACTGGTTGAAGAAGCTGTTGCATGGCTTGATACAATGGACGAGGGAGATGCCTCCAAGGAAACTTCAGCGGCACTTTTAGCTGCTGCTAGGGCTTTCAAGGGTTCAGAAGAAGACCAAAAGCTTTGCGAAACCATCGTTAAGGGTGCTGACCTCTTAGTAAAGAAGAGCCAGTGGATTTTCGGCGGTGACGGCTGGGCTTATGATATCGGCTACGGCGGTTTGGATCACGTTTTGGCTTCAGGCGAAGATGTTAATGTACTGGTTATGGATACGGAAGTATATTCCAACACAGGCGGTCAGGCATCCAAGTCTACACCTGTAGGCGCGGTGGCTAAATTTGCGGCTTCCGGTATGAAGACTAAAAAGAAAGATTTAGGCATGATGGCTGCTTCCTACGGTTATGTATATGTAGCACAGGTTGCTATGGGCGCTAATCAGGCACAGCTTGTTAAGGCGCTTAAGGAAGCGGAAGCATATAAGGGACCGTCTTTGGTTATAGCTTATTCCCCATGTATCAATCATGGTATCAAGGGTGGTCTTGCAGGTTCACAGGAACGTATCAAGAAAGCTGTAGAATGTGGATACTGGCATATGTGGAGATTCAATCCGCTGCTGGCGGCAGAGGGCAAGAATCCATTTGTTCTTGACTCAAAGGCACCGGATTTGAGCCTGTTCAGATCCTTTATCATGGATGAAGTACGTTACAGTTCACTTCTCCGCGGCTTCCCTGATATTGCAGAAGAACTCTATGCTAAATGTGAGGAGGACGCAAAGGAACGCTATGAGGGATATGTAAAAATGGCTAAAGAGCAGTAAGCGGTAAGCCAAATATATTGATAGAATTAAGGACGATTTCTTTTGAAATCGTCCTTTTTTAGAAAAATATTCCGATTTGAAGCTTTTACACTAAAAGTATTGACCTGCGACCTTTATTCTAGTATATTGTTTATAAGTTTTTATTTCCTCTCTACATATATATTATGTGTAGAGGTATTATTTTATCATCATTATTATTAAAGGAGGCGTTTTCCATGAGTTCAAATGGAAAAGAACAATGGGGGAGTAACTTCGGATTTATCATGGCCGCAGTTGGTTCAGCTGTAGGTCTGGGTAATATCTGGGGTTTCCCTTACAAGATGGGTGCAAATGGAGGGTTTGCATTCTTAGTAGTTTATCTTATCCTCGCCGCACTTATAGGCTTAACTATTATGTTTGGTGAATTAATGCTAGGTCGCTACACGGGAAAATCCGTTATCGGTGCATACAAGCAGCTTAGCTCAAAATTCACTTGGATTGGCTGGATGGGCTTTTTATCCCCAATGCTTATTTTAGGATTTTACTGTGCACTGGGCGGATATTGCCTGAAGTTTGCCTTTGCCAACTTGGGAACTTTGTTCCACGCAAGCTGGGGAGTGAACGGCCTCGACGGAGGTGAGTTTTTCGGCAGCTTCATTAGCAATCCGACAGACGCTTGTTTCTGGGGAGCAGTTTTTGTAATCCTTACTATGCTGATTGTAGCAGGAGGAGTATCCAGCGGAATTGAAAAATTCTCAACAGTTGCTATGCCGGCACTGTTCCTTATTCTCGTTGTTGTTATAGTTAGAGCGTGTACTTTACCCGGTGCCGTTGAGGGACTCAAGTTTATGTTTGCGCCTAATTTTGAACCGCTGAAGACAAGCTTTATTAAAGTGCTTTCCACTGCCGGCGGTCAGATGTTCTTCTCGCTGTCATTAGGTATGGGTATCATAGTTACTTATGGTGCTTATCTTGGGAAAAATGAGTCTTTACAGAAGAATGCTTTAATCATTGTAATCAGTGATACAATAATTGCAATCATGGCAGGCATGGCTGTAATGCCGGCTGTATTTGCTACAGGTTTAGAGCCTACCGGAGGTCCGGGACTTCTGTTCATGGTAGTACAGAATGTATTTAATAACATGGGAGCGGCAGGTCCTGTATTCGGATTCCTTTTCTACTTCCTGGTATTTATTGCAGCTATCACATCCTCCATTTCATTGCTGGAGGTAGGTGCCTCCGTACTTATCGAGGCTATGGAAAATAAAGGAAAGAAAGCTTCCAGAAAGGCTCTCTGTCTTTATGAATCCATTTTCGTATTAGTACTGTGCATGGTAGTTTGTATAGACGGATTAGGCAGCAACCCTAAAATGCCACAGCCGCTCAACTTCTGCTGGCTTGATTTCCTTGACCTTTGGTCAGAGGGTATCATGATGCCGCTTGGAGCTTTGTGTACTTCCCTTATTATAGGTTGGAAGTTAGGACCTAAGTTCATTAAGGCAGAACAGGAGCTTGGCGGAAATAAATGGGTGGCTCAGGGCTTTTCTATGCTTTGCTTCAAGTTTATCGCTCCTTTAGGAATGGTTTTCATTCTTTTGGGACAGATTCACAGCTTCTTCCCCGACATTGCGTTCCTGAAATGGTTAGGCTAATCACTTAAAAAATATGACTTGAAATTTATGCGGTAGGTTTACAACTTACCGCATTTTTTAGTAGATATTGAAATTTCTTATTTCATTGACAAGGCTTTTATAGGTTGATAATATAAAAATAGATACTTGTAAATAGGATATTCTTTTACTGAGGTGAGAACTATGCAAAGTGTATTTAGAATAGTGAATACCCTAAAGGGAGGGGAACCCCTAAAGAAAGATAAAGGTTTATATACATTGCAGTTTGTAGATTATATGGCTGCAGAGGACAGTGAAGAGCCTATTGAGATTGTTGCAAACAGTATAGAGCTTACTGTAGGTCAAATTCTGCGAGATACTATGAATATGTCGGAGCAACGGGACAGGGAAGCCTTTATCGTAACCGAAGACACTACTACTGACGAGGCAAGATATATAGAATTTATCAGAGAGATTTGTACAGGCATTTCAAAGGACGCATTGGAGTATTGCTATTCTCTTTACGATGATTTTTATAATTTGGGAAAATCCCGAGAAGCTTATGTTCCCACAATGAACGTAAAAATGGAGCTGGATTGTACAGATGATGGATATCTTCAAGAGTATTTCTATATAGAAAGTTTTGAAGATATGCTGGTTTATGATTTTTATTCCGCAGTAAAGGGAAGATTTGCCGTTAAAAAGTGCCAGCTTTGCGGTACATATTTTATAACTCAGAACAGAACCGATGAGCTATATTGTTCCTCTGCCTGCCGTAATACAATTTCCCGCCAAAGATCCAGAATCCATCATAGACTGGACGATGAGAACGAACTTTTGAAAAGACGTATTGCTTCAAGGTTACAGCAGCGCACAAAAGTCTCAAATTTAACACTTCGAGAGGAACGAATGCAGGTTCACCAGCAGTTCCTTTATGATGTTAAACAATGGAAGAAAAAGATTAAGAGCGGGCAGAGCTCCCAGGAAAACTACAAGCTTTGGTTACAAGCTCAGGATATAAAATATGCTACCATGATTGAGCGTAGAGAACCGCTTCCGGCAGAGGTGAGACCAACCAAGGTGTTGAAATCCGCTGAAGTTAAAATTGATGAGGGTCTTGCTGCAAAACTTTCAAATTTAGCAAATCCTGTAATAGAGGAGCCTAATTTTGAGAAATTGAAGCATGGGGAAATGCAGGAGTCGGAAAACTTTGTATCAGATTTTGAAACGAACCTTAAAGCAGACCTTGAAGAAGATGTGGCTGCCTTTAACGAGCAACTGTCAAAATATCTTCCGAAAGAATCATACAACGCTGATAAAACCGATTATAGTCAGTTTGAAGAACAGGGAATTAGGGAAGACATTAAAGCTAAAATTCTCAATAAAAGTGAGAGCAAAAGGAATACCATGCAGGACATCCTTTTCCCTGATTTAGAACGTTACGGAAATATAGATAGGGAAACAGAAGCAAAACTTAAAGATGAGGAGATGGACTTCGGTACCTTTATCAAGCAGACTTATGCGGCGACTCATGGCGTGGAGGAGCCCATAACAGCTGCTAACGGAGACAGCATTTCAGAGAACAGAATTGTTGGTGAACTGCGTCCGACAAATATCCGTCAGTCCAAGTTTCCTCTTTTTGAATCTGTGCTGGCAGCCGCAGAACGTGAAGAACAGGAAGCGGTGGCTGAAACTTGGAAGCCTAGGCAGGCAGGTTCAGAGGATATCCCAAAGGAAGCCTTAAAAGCTGATTTTTCCAAGGGAGAAAGCCCAAGGGAGATAAATTCGGCAGAGGGAAGCTTTACTCTACTTACAGTAGGTGACATGAAAGCCAGACTCAATCAGCAAAAGGCTACCCTCAAAGCTCAAGGACTTGAAGAATTGATGGGATTACTGGAGGACGAAGATAATTGACGGAGTTGATGGGCTAAGTTGACAGGAAAAGTTATTTGGTGATATTTAAAATCCTCGTTTTCATACGGGGATTTTTCTGTACATATGAGATTTTTGTGATATACTAATAAAAAAGAACAAATGTACGCGTCAGATTTAGGAAAGTGAAATGAATCAATTTAAAATACATTCGGAATATAAGCCTACAGGGGATCAGCCACAGGCTATACAGCATTTGGTAGAGGGTATCCTTGCCGGAAAAAGACATCAAACCTTAAAGGGGGTTACAGGTTCAGGTAAGACTTTTACCATGGCTAACGTAATAGAACGAGTAAACAAGCCTACACTGGTTATATCTCACAACAAGACTCTTGCAGCCCAGCTTTATGGCGAATTTAAAGAATTTTTCCCCGAAAATTCGGTAGAGTATTTTGTGTCTTACTATGATTATTATCAGCCGGAGGCCTATGTACCATCCACGGATACATATATTGAAAAGGACTCTGATATAAACGACGAGATTGAAAAATTGAGGCTTTCGGCGGCAGCAGCGCTTTCTGAACGAAGAGACGTAATTATTGTTGCCTCAGTTTCCTGCATATACGGTTTAGGGAGTCCTGTGGATTATGAAAAGCAGGTATTATCCTTGAGACCGGGGATGGTGGAGGAACGTCAGGCTATTTTGAGAAAGCTGGTGGATATTCAGTATGAAAGAAACGATTTAGCCTTTGAAAGAGGAACCTTTCGAGTTCGCGGAGATACTATTGATATATATCCCGCAGGTAGCGACTATGCCATCAGGGTAGAACTTTTCGGAGATGAAATCGAGAGTTTGAAAGAAATGAACCCGCTCACAGGAGAAATTTTAGGCATTCGCAACCACGTTGCTATCTATCCCGCTTCTTTCTACGTTACATCTGATGAAAATATGTCAAAAGCTCTGAAAACTATTGAAGAGGAGCTGGTGGAGAGAGTTCAGTATTTCAAGGACAGAGGACAGCTTTTGGAAGCCCAGCGCATTGAGCAGAGAACCAGATACGATTTGGAAATGCTGCGTGAGATTGGGAGATGTAAAGGTATAGAAAATTATTCCAGACATATAAACGGTTTGCCAGAGGGAAACAGACCTTATACTCTCATAGACTATTTCCCTGAGGACTTCCTCATATTTATTGATGAGTCTCACGTTATGATTCCGCAGTTAAGGGCAATGTATGCAGGTGACCGCTCACGAAAGAGTTCTTTAGTAGAGTACGGCTTCAGGCTGCCATCGGCACTGGACAACAGACCTTTGATGTTCCCTGAATTTGAAGCAATGGTAAATCAGATTGTGTATTTCAGCGCAACTCCTGCCGGATATGAATTAGAGCAGTGCGGCGGAGATGTGGCGGAGCAGATTATCAGACCTACGGGCTTGCTGGATCCTGAAATAGAGGTGAGAGCTACGGCAGGTCAGATAGACGACCTTATAGGTGAAATTAACAAGGTCACAGAGGCAGGTGGCAAGGTGCTTGTAACCACCCTAACCAAGAAGATGAGCGAAAGTCTTACGGATTATCTGAAAGGAGCGGGTATCAGAGTCAGATATCTGCATTCGGAAATTGACGCCCTCGAGCGTATGGAAATCATCAGGGACATGAGAATGGACGTGTTCGATGTGCTGATAGGCATTAACCTTTTAAGAGAGGGACTGGATATTCCGGAAGTGGCGTTAGTGGCTATTTTAGATGCCGACAAAGAGGGATTCCTGCGTACAGAGACTTCCTTGATTCAGACTATCGGTCGTGCAGCGAGAAATTCCGAGGGCAGAGTTATCATGTACGCTGACGGTATCAGTAAGGCTATGGGAAAAGCCATTGATGAGACAGAGCGCCGTCGTGAGATTCAGAAAAAATACAACGATGAAAACGGCATTATTCCGGAAACTGTCAGGAAAAGCGTCAGAGCGGTTATTGAAGCAACCCGTACCGAAGAGGCAACTGTGGAAAAATTCAAAGGCAAATCTCCGTTGGAGTTGACCAAGAAAGAGCTGACAGATTATATAAAGGTGCTGGAAAAGGAAATGAAACAGGCTGCGAAAGATTTACAGTTTGAAAGAGCGGCGCAGCTTAGGGATATGATTTTGGAATACAGAGTCAGATTATAGAGAAAAAGTTAAAGGAAAAAATGAACAATATTAAAATTAAAGGTGCCAAAGAGCACAACCTAAAAAATGTCAGCTTGGAAATTCCGAGAGATAAGATGGTGGTTATCACAGGACTTTCAGGTTCGGGCAAATCCTCTCTTGCTTTTGATACCATTTATGCAGAGGGGCAGCGCAGATATATGGAGAGCCTTTCCTCTTATGCCAGGCAGTTTTTGGGGCAGATGGAAAAACCCAATGTGGAGGAAATAGAGGGACTTTCACCGGCTATATCCATTGATCAGAAAACCACATCTAAAAATCCCAGATCTACGGTGGCAACGGTTACTGAAATTCATGATTATTTAAGACTGCTTTATGCACGCATAGGTGTACCTCATTGCCCGATTTGCAATAAGGAAATACGTTCAATGAGTGTGGATCAGATTGTGGATCAGCTTTTGGATTTGGGAGAGGGCAGTCGCCTTACTATCATGGCGCCGGTAGTTCGTCAGCGTAAGGGTGAACATGAAAAGATTCTTGAAAGAATACGCAAAGAGGGCTTCACCAGGATACGCATTGATGGAGAACAGTATTTGCTTAACGAAGATGAAATTAAGCTGGAAAAGACTTTCAAACATACCATAGAAATAGTAATAGACAGAGTTGCGGTGCACGGTGAGAGTTCCGGACGTATTGCAGAGGCGGTGGAGCTTGGCATAACACATGGTGGAAACCTTATTACCTGTTTGGCGCAGATTAAAGGCGAAGATGGGGCTTATGGAGAGACGCAGGAGCTGATGTTTAACACCCAGTTATCCTGTTCTGAACACGGAGTCAGCATTTCTGAATTAGAGCCTAGGCTCTTTTCATTTAATGCGCCTTTTGGTGCCTGTCCGGAATGTAACGGCTTAGGTTATACTCAGGAAATTGACCCTGAAACCCTGTACACCAAGGCGGGAAAGCCCATTCCCGTAAAGATGATTCAGTACATGGAAAAACGTTACGAGGCAACTCAATCAAATTATTTTAAGGAAGAGCTTTCCAAGTACACCGTTACGCATACCTGCAAGGCTTGCAATGGAAAAAGACTTCGTCCGGAGGTGCTGGCGGTAACGGTAGGAGGCAAGAGTATTGCAGAGGTAGCGGATATGTCCGTTGCCAAGAGCTTGGAGTTTTTCAGGAAGCTGGAGCTCTCCGACAAGGAAGAAGCTATTGCCCATCAGATATTAAAAGAAATCATATCAAGACTGTCTTTTTTGAAGAATGTAGGGCTGGATTATCTTACTTTGTCCAGATCGGCAGCCACTCTTTCAGGTGGAGAGTCGCAAAGAATCAGACTGGCAACCCAAATAGGCTCCAGTCTTATGGGTGTATTGTACATTTTGGACGAACCATCCATAGGTCTTCACCAAAAGGACAATGAAAAGCTGCTGCACACCTTAAGAGAACTTACAGACATAGGCAATACTCTCATTGTGGTAGAGCATGATGAGGACACTATGTATGCAGCCGATTATATTGTGGATGTGGGTCCCGGTGCAGGCGTTCACGGCGGGGAGATTGTGGCGGCAGGAAGCCTTGAGGACATCAAGTCCTGCAAGGAATCCATAACAGGACAATATCTTAGAGGGGAGCGGAAAATTGAAGTTCCCGCTTACCGAAGAACCGGCAACGGTCAGTATATTACAATTAAGGGAGCAAGAGAAAATAACCTTAAAAATGTTGATGTAGATATTCCATTGGGAAAATTTGTTTGTGTCACAGGGGTTTCAGGTTCAGGAAAGAGCAGCCTCATAAATGAAATTCTTTACAAGTCGGTTTCCAAAACCCTTTATGGCAGTAAGGATGAAGCGGGTGAGCATGATGTAATTCTCGGACTCGAAAATATAGACAAGATTATAGATATTAACCAGTCGCCTATCGGGCGTACACCTCGTTCCAACCCTGCCACCTATACAGGTCTCTTTACCCATGTAAGAGATTTATTTGCGGAGCTGCCTGAGTCTAAACTTCGTGGCTACGAAAAGGGTAGATACAGTTTTAATGTAAAGGGAGGACGTTGTGAAAGCTGTTCGGGAGACGGTATTCTCAAGATTGAAATGCACTTCCTGTCCGACGTTTATGTACCTTGTGAAGTTTGTCACGGCAAGCGCTACAATCGCGAAACTTTGGAAGTAAAATATAAGGGCAAGAACATATATGAAGTGCTTGATATGAATGTCTCCGAAGCTCTTGAGTTTTTCAAAAATATTCCGCCGCTTAAGCGACAGCTGGAGACTTTAGAACAGGTCGGTCTTGGCTATGTCAAGCTGGGACAGCCCAGCACACAGCTTTCAGGAGGAGAAGCTCAGAGAGTTAAACTTGCAACAGAGCTTTCCAAGCGCAGTACAGGCAAGACCCTTTACATCTTGGATGAGCCTACAACGGGGTTGCATTTTGCCGATGTAGACAGGCTGATTCAGGTCTTGGAAAGATTGGTGGATGCAGGAAATACGGTGGTAGTCATTGAGCACAATTTAGATGTTATCAAGAGGGCGGACTATCTGATTGATATGGGTCTTGATGGTGGTGACCGCGGAGGTACGGTGATTGCCAAAGGAACGCCTGAAGAAGTGGCAAAGTCGGAAATATCCTATACGGCAGAGTTTCTTAGAAAGATAATAAAGCCCTAAACTTGACTAAATCAATAATATAAACTAAACTATGATAGGTGTAGTCTTTACACCTATCATTACATTTATAGAGATAAAAGAAAGGCTTATGAAATGAGCGACAAATTTACTCGAGAAATAAACATGACCCTGATGACTGATTTTTACGAGCTCACCATGGCAAATGGTTATTTCGAAACAGGGATGTCTGATGATATTGCATACTTTGATATGTTCTTCAGAAACATTCCTGACGGTGGTGGCTATGCTATCATGGCAGGCCTTGAACAAGCCATCGAATATTTAAAGGAACTTAGATTTACAGATGAAGATGTAGAATTTCTTCGCAAGAAAAATATGTTTTCCGAAAAGTTCCTTGAATATCTCAGAAACTTTAAGTTTTCCTGTGATATTTGGGCAGTTCCCGAGGGCACACCTATATTCCCAAAGGAGCCTATTGTTACAGTTAGGGGACCTATGATTCAGGCGCAGTTTGTTGAGACTCTGATTCTTCTCATGATGAACCACCAGAGCTTAATAGCTACTAAAGCCAGCCGAATCGTAAGATCCGCAGACGGAAGAGCGGTTATGGAATTTGGTACGAGAAGAGCCCACGGTACATCTGCTGCTGCTTACGGCGCAAGAGCCGCATATATTGCAGGTTGTGTAGGTACGGCATGTACGGTTGCAGATAGAGACATGGGGGTTCCTGCCCTGGGAACTATGGCTCACAGTTGGGTTGCCATGTTTGAAAGTGAATATGAAGCCTTTAAACGCTATGCTGAAATTTATCCGCAAAACTGCGTACTTTTAGTTGATACATACAATGTTCTAAAGTCAGGTATTCCAAATGCCATAAAGGTATTTAAGGAATTAAATCCGGCTGTCAAGGGAATCAGAATTGATTCGGGTGACATCACCTACCTTACAAAGAACGCAAGAAAGATGTTGGACGAAGCAGGACTTCAGGATTGTAAAATTTGCATATCCAACTCTTTAGATGAATATCTTATTCGCGACATTCTTTCAGAGGGAGCCTGCATTGACTCTTTCGGTGTTGGAGAAAGACTTATTACAGCTAAATCCGAACCTGTATTTGGGGGAGTATATAAGCTTTCTGCCATTGAAAGAAATGGAGAAATTATTCCAAAGATTAAGATTAGCGAAAATGTGGATAAGATTACAAACCCCGGCTACAAGAAAGTGTATAGATTTTACAGCAATGAAACAGGACGCATGCTGGCTGATGTGATTGCTCTTGCAGATGAGCCTATGCCAAATAGCGAGGAATATGAAATCTTCGACCCTGATGCTGTATGGAAGAGAAAGACACTTAAAAATTACACAGTTAAAGAACTTCAAAAACAAATCTTCAATAAAGGCAAGTGCGTATATGAAGTTCCGGAGCTTGAAGATACCAGAAAATATTGTGCAGAGCAGATGAAGACTCTTTGGCCTGAAATGCTTCGTTTCGATAATCCGCAGCTTTATTATGTGGATCTTTCCGAAAAACTATGGAAGACTAAGAACGAGCTTCTTGCAGAGTTCTCGGGAAAGTAGTATCCTAAAAGCAGAGGGTTATATTTATTAGGAGGTTATTATGGCATTAGTAACAAGTAAAGAGATGTTTGCGAAAGCATTAAACCACGATCATGCTGTGGGAGCTTTCAATGTAAACAATATGGAAATCATTCAGGGTATCGTGGATGCGGTTAAAGCGGAAAACGCTCCTGTTATACTTCAGGTATCCGCAGGTGCCAGAAAGTATGCAAGACCTGCATATCTTCTGAAACTGGTAGAGGCGGCTGTCCTCGACACAGGCTTGGACATCTGCCTGCATTTAGACCACGGTGAAGACTTTGAAATTTGTAAAAAATGTGTTGATGACGGATTTACATCTGTTATGATTGACGCTTCCAAGTACGAATTAGAGGAAAATATTCGTATCACAAAGCAGGTTGTTGAGTATGCACATGCTCACGGCGTAGTTGTAGAAGCTGAGCTTGGAAAGCTGGCAGGCATTGAGGATAACATTAAAGTTTCAGGAGCCTCCGCTACTTTCACTGTTCCTGAAGAAGCCGCAGAATTTGTTCATAAGACAGGTGTTGACTCTTTGGCTGTTGCTATCGGAACCAGTCATGGCGCATTTAAGTTTAAGGGAGAACCTTATCTTGATTTTGAAAGATGTAAGCAGATTCATGCTCTGATTCCTGACACACCGTTGGTTCTTCATGGAGCATCCACAGTTCTTCCGGAATTTGTTGCAAAATGCAACCAGTACGGAGGAGATATTCCGGGAGCACAAGGGGTTCCGGAAGAAATGATTCGTGAAGCAACTAATTACGGAATCTGTAAGGTAAATATTGATACGGATCTCCGTTTAGCTATGACCGCAGAAGTGCGAAAGTATCTCATGGAAAATCCAAAGGATTTTGACCCGCGTAAATATCTGTCTCCTGCTCGTCAGGCTATCTTTGAGATGGTTCAGCATAAGATTAGAGACGTTCTCAATTCATCGAACCAAAGATAGTGAGCTTCATTGGGAAACAGACCATAAAATAAGACTTATAGTACCGGTGACGGTATAAAACGTAAAAAGGAAACTCCCCAAATTTTCATTTGGGGAATTTCCTTTTTATTTTTTATTAAATTATGAAAAGATGACATTTCTACGATACAATACGATATAAAGGGAAGCCTTGTTTGCTTACAATTAGCTAACGCTCGAACTAAATAAAACTAATTAAAACCAAATAAAGTTAATTATAGTTGTACTTCTTAAATGCTTAGTAATATTGATAATTATTTTAACAATATGCAGGCTTAAACTCCCGGTTTACAAAGCGTCTGAACAATTTCGAGCTTAGTGGATGAAGCAGGGAAAATATGGTTACCCATTTGAATCTTGGTGTCCAATCCGTTAGATACCACCAAATCAACAAATTCGGAGGCGGTTGTAAAGCAACCCATGGACACTAAATTACTTCCGATAGTTTGAAGTGAGTCACCTGAATTAATGTATAAAGAGTATGATTCAGGCTCCGAGAAAGTACCCTCATCAGTTGTATGGTTCGTTGTCTCGCCTGTACCCTCCGGGGATTCATTTTGAGGTTCGTAAGGCGTAGTAATAGGTCCGTTCTTTACATCGGAAGCGTGAACCCCTGAAACCAAATCCGCAGGATATTTAAGTATGGTGTCTGTTCGCCATGTGATAAGACCTGCTGCAACAACTACTATTAAAACGACGACTATAACGTCGCTGGTGTTATAAAAGAAATCTCTTAAGTTTTTCATAATCCCTCCATGGAGTAAGCCTTTACTAATACTTTACCACGAATTTGACTGTTTCACAATTGATTATTGTATAAAGCTGTCGATTAGTTGTATAATTAAAAAGGAAGTTAAAAAGGGATTAAAAAGGATTCCTTATTTTCTTATGAGAACGGAGATTGCTTACTAAATGAAAAAAGAGAGTTTAAAAATTAGTGTAACGGTAATTTTAGCGGCGGCTTTAGTTGTAGCAACTGCTATTTTATTGATTACCACATATCATAGATTTAATAAAATGTCAGAAAAAATTTGCTGGGACAGGTTGGAAGAATCTGCGGGATGTTCAGTAGAAAAACTTGATGAGGTATACGAGTTTGAAACCAAATTATTAAAAGGGCTTTCAACTGTTTTGTTTTCGGAGGAAAATGTAAATTCTGAAAGGTGCCTGACTTATCTTCAAGAAGCCAGCACACTACTTTCGTGTGGGGAAATAGGAATAATAGGTCCTGAAGAACAATACGTAAGCTATGCAGGAACTATACGGAAAATAGACAAGCCTTTGGATTTTAATAAACTTTCCCGTCAGAAGCGTTTCAGGTCTGAAATAGACGTTGAGATTGAAGACAGTGCAGAACAAGTTTTAAGGCACTATATGTCAGTTATAAGAGAGGGCAAGGTAAAGGCTGTAGTCTATTGCAGCCTTGACGCCAAGGATTTGGAGCAGGTTGTTGAGGGAGACCTTTATGGCGGAAAAGCAAGTGCATATCTTATTGAAAAAAGCAGCGGAAAATTTTTGGCAAATTACGGAAATAGTGCTGCAAATTTAAAAGATGGTATCAGGGATTTCAAAAGAATAAATGCGGTTAAGCTCAAAAAGCTTGAAAAAGAATACGAGTCGGGCGTTTCAGGAAAGGCTTTATTAAAGAGAACAGGCGGAAATGGAGATATGCTGGTATATCATGTTCCGACTACCCTTAAGAACTACGAATTGGCAATTGCAGTACCCGGCAACATTGCTTTTTATGAGGCACAACATTTTCAGATGGTGGCAATTTCTTTAGTAACTGTGGAAATAGTTCTTTTAATTTTATTCTACGTTTGGATTGCGCGTAAAAATAAAAAAGAGGTGGATATAGCTGTAAAAGAAGAAAGAAATAGGCGACAGGACATAAATTCCAGAAGTAAGCTGAACTTCATTTCCAACCTCTCTCAAGACATCAGAACTCCACTGAACGCTATTTTGAGTTTTACCTCTTTAGCACGCACTAATATTGACAATAAAGAAAGAATTTCCAACTATCTTGAAAAAATATCGAATACTTCACAGCACTTGAACCAGCTTATAGATGAAGCGCTTAATATGTTGCAAATATCAACAGGTCAAATGGTTCTTGAGAAAAATCCTACAAATATACCTAATTTGGCTAACGCCTTGAAAAAGGATGTAGAGCGAATGGTGGATATGAAGAGGATTAGATTTGAAATAAAACTTCAAAACTTGGATGAAGAAAATGTTTATGTGGATAGAAAATACTTGCGCAAAGCTATTTACAATCTGCTGTCAAGTGCAATCAAGCATACCCCTATGGGTAGCCGAGTAGACCTTATTATTGCAAAAGAAAGTGAAGTTAAAGGCGATGAAATCGAATATAGCTTTAAAGTGACAGACTCCGGCGACAGAATTAGTGAAGAAAATCTTGTAAGTATTTTTGAACCTTTAGAAAATGTGTATGACTCATCCGGTGGAAGTCTTTACGGTCTTTCCAGCAATACAGGTCTTGGCTTGGCTACCACCAAGAGCATAGTGGAATTTATGAACGGTACTATTACTGCAAGCAACAATGTAGACGAGGGCACATCTTTCATCATTAAACTGCCTGTTCAAATAGTCAGACTTCAGCAGGATATTGAAAAGGCGGAGGCACCCCTTGAGGCTAAAAGAGAGGAATCTTTTTAGGGTCTCAATATTTTGCTGGTGGAAGACAATGATTTGGATAGAGAAGTTACAAGAGAATTTTTGGAAGAAAGGGGAGCAAATGTTAACTGTGCGGAAAACGGCGTATCAGCCTTAAATATGTTAAAACATAGCAAAGGAAGCAGATACAATCTTATTCTCATGGATATCAAAATGCCTTTATTAGACGGATTTGAAACTACAGAGCAGATTAGAGAATTGTCCGATAGAGAAAGTTCACAAATTCCTATCATAGCTATGACGGCAGACGGCTTTGATGAGGGTAAAAAGAGGGCTCAAGAGGTGGGAATGAACGCTTATATGGTAAAACCCCTTGATATGATTGAGCTTAAAGAAAATATATATAAATTGTTAGATGAAAAAGCGCAGGCTATCTTTTAAGAGCCTGCGCCATTTTTCTTTCCACATCACGTTTTTGCATATCGTCACGTTTATCGTATAATTTCTTACCTTTAGCTACTGCCAACTCCATTTTGGCAAGCCCCTTTTCGTTAATATACATATTTAAGGGTACTAAGGTGAGTCCTTTTTGTGTGGTGTAACCTATGAGCTTTGCAATTTCCTTTTTGTGAAGAAGCAGCTTTTTAGGTCTTAAAGGATCTGTGTTGAATCGGTTTCCTTGTTCATAGGGGCTGATGTGCATACCATATACAATCATTTCCCCATCTTCTATTTTGGCATAGCTTTCCTTTAGGTTGACTTTCCCCTGACGTACCGATTTTATTTCAGTGCCTGTCAGCACCACGCCTGCCTCATATACTTCTTCAATGAAGTAGTCGTGGCGAGCTTTTTTATTGTTTGCTACAAGTTGTTTCTTTCCCATATCTATCCTAATTTATCCTATCCTATTCTACCTGAAGAGCTGAATCCGCTTCTGTATCTTCAGCCACAGGATGAGTTTTTGATTGCTCTACCCATTTGCTGCTTGCGCCAATCTTATTGAAAGGGTATAGCCTGAATACAGCCTTTCCTACTATTCGGCTACCGCTGATACAGCCGACTCTTTCGTCTCTTGAATCTACACTTACGAGTCTGTTGTCCCCCATACAAAAGAACTCGCCCTCGGGAACCACCAAATCGACTTCGCCGTTGGTGATACCGTCCTTGATATAGTCTTCTTTCAGCAGTTGGTCATTGATGTATACCTGACCTGCGGTTATAACCACATGATCTCCTGAAAGACCGATAATTCTCTTTATGAGTTTCTTGTGCTTGCCGTTTTCCAGTGTAAGATCTGAATTGAAAACTATGATATCTTCCCTTTTAGGTTCGCCCAACAGAGTATAAGACTGTTTGCTTAAAAATATATAGTGATTTTCATAGAGGGTCGGCTCCATGGAGCTTTCCTTAACAATAGTCGGTTTAATAAAGCATAAGATGATTCCTGCTATAATAACGGCTATAGCAATATCGCGAATCCATTCTTTCATTTTTTTCTCCTTAAATCTAATCTCTAATCGGTGGCGGAGGTTTTCCATTCGTCTCCGAATAAATCAATGGCAATATGTTCCAGGTTTTCAGGTAAGTCACAGGTAATGCTCTGACCTGACAAATAGGATAACTCGTCTACACCTTTGTGAAATACCAGTTTGTAGGCGTGCAGGAATTGAGTGGTGAGACCGTACTTGCGACTGATGACCTGATTTACACCTTTATCTCCGTATTTTGTATCTCCGATAACGGAAAAGCCGGAAGCTGCCAAATGGGCACGAATCTGGTGTGTTCGACCCGTAATCAATTCAACTTCTACCAAAGTGTAGTCTCTACCGTTCAAGCTGCCGTAAGCGAGGGGTCTTGCATTGGTCTCGATGGATTTTCCCTCCTCATTCTCTTCTTTGGAGACGGTAACTTTATTGGTACGGGAGTTTTTAGAAAGCTTGCCTCTGAGTTCCAGCGGAGATTCCATGTGACCGCTGACTACCGTAAGATAATATTTGCTGGCATAGCCGTCTTCGCGAATCATTGTGTTGGCAGCTCTTAAGGCGGCACCGGTTTTGCCGAATAAAATCAGACCGGTGGTGTTTCGATCCAGCCTGTTGGCAGGAGAGGGAACAAAGGTCTTTTCGCGGAAAGGAATATATTCTCCCTTATCAATGAGGTAGGTTATGACCTGGTTGGTAAGGTGATTTTTCTTTTCCTGTTCGTCACCGTGGGTAAGAAGCCCAAAGGGTTTAACTGCTACAAGGATATGCTCATCCTCGTAACAGATTTTGAAGCTTTTGCGAGAACGGCGAATTTCCTTTTCTGTATGTAAGCTTTTGTGTTCCTCCTCGGTGATGTAGACGGAAAGCTCATCTCCAACCTCTAGCATGGTGTCTTCTTTGCTTCGCTTACCGTTTACTTTGATATCCTTGCGAATCATTTTATATATCACCGAAAGAGGTGCTTTCGTATAATATTTTTTTAGGAAACGGTCCAGTCTCTGACCGCTTTCGTTTTCAGTTATTTGTATTTTTATCATAGAACAATTCTAACACAGGGGCGTATCCGTATCAATAAAATCGGAGCATTGAAAACTAATTGTAAAGTTTCACATTAATAATTTTGTTTTGGAAAGTTCGTATTACTTTTTGTATTACTTATAGAGCTTCCAACTGATTGCAAAGCTTTTCGACTGTTGCCAAATCATTGTTTTTGTAGGCTTTGGTAATAGTGGCTTCAATCTCTTGGTTTTTCTTGTCAAACTCTAAATATTCGGGATTGAAGTATTTTTCGTATGCCATCTTCCTAAAGGATCTGGAACGCATTCTCCAGACTGTGTTGTTTTCAAGAAGAAGTACGTAGTCCGCACAGGCTGCGATAAGGTAGAAATCGTGGCTAATCATGAGGACAGTTCCGCGATATTCGGATATGGCTTGCTGAAAAGCGGTTTGTGCATATATGTCAAGATGGCTGGTGGGCTCATCGAGAATCAGCAATTCCGCGTCGGAACCTGCCATCAGCGCAATTTGAAAGAGGTTCTGCTCTCCACCTGATAGCTGACCGAATTTTTGGTTCAGACCCAGATAACCAAGACAATATTTTTCAAGATGTGCCGTCATCTTTTCTTCATTGCCGTAACCTGTATCCAGCATGATACGGTAGATTGTGGCGTTCTCATCGTAGGCGTCTGCCTGCAACTGAGAGAGGCACAGATATTTGGTGTCCTTATCAATCTGAATTGACGCGTGGTTGCCACTGATAATATCACGAACCAGAGTAGTCTTGCCGGTACCGTTGGCGCCGACGATTGCCACTTTTTCACCTGGCATAAGGTCAAAACTCACCTTTTCCAGCAAAGCTTCCTCGAAAACTACATTGTAGTCTTTCACGCTGATAATAACTTTTTCTTCCGCTACTTCCACTTCTGGCAGGTGAATTTCAGGTTCCCTGATTTCAATGAAAGGTCTTTCAATGCTTCTGGCAATCAACCGTTCAAGTTGTGATTGCTTGGCATTCACCGCCTTACCGATAACGGGGTTGTCCAAGGCGGAAGCTCTTCTGCGCAGGGTTTCGACCAAAGTTCTGGTTCTGTCGATTTCATCCTGCTGGCTCATATATTGTATGGTTTGTTCAAGCTTTTCTCTCAAAAGCTGGCAACGATATTCCATATAACTGCCGTCAAATTCCTGCAAAGCTCCGTTTTCCAAATGTAGAATCTTGTTGAAGCAGTGATTTAAAAGATATCTGTTGTGGGTGACTACTAAAATAGTACCTTTGTAATTATTAATGAGTTGGCACAGGTTGTTGAGGTTTCCAAAATCCAAAAATACGTCAGGTTCATCTAAAACCAGGAGATTTGGTGAAAGCAACATCTCTCTCATAATTTGCAGCAATTTATATTCGCCTCCGCTGATTTCGCAAAGGAGTGTATCCTTAAGTTCGGTCATTTTTGCGATATAAAGCTGCCTTGAAATATTATTTTCGTAATTATCACCATCCATGGATTCGTTCAAATCTAAAAGCTTTTGATATTTCTCAAAGGCTGCATTCATATCTTCGGCTGTTGTCATTTCGTCGCAGGCAGCTGCAATGTCTTGTTGATTTTTTACGAAGCGTTCGCTAAGAAACTCAAAGACAGTTATATCTTGCAGTTTATCCCGCACTATGAACTGGCTGCCATAACCGATTCGGCAGTCGTCATCCATAAGGATATTGCCGTCATAAATATATTTATCAGGATGAATGATTATATCCACCAGCGTGCTTTTACCGGTGCCGTTGCTGCCTATAAGTGCGCAGTGCTGACCGGTCTCCAAAGTGAAGCAAACATCAATATAAAGCTCTTTGGAGGGCACTCCATAGGACAGATTTTCTACCTTTATCATTTATATATCTCCTAAATAATTTCTTTGTTAAAATGCCCTCTCGTATCAGTTTCTTGGTTAAAGAGGCTCTTGGTTACGGAGCCCTTTAGCTTGTCCTGGGCATTTTTGATAATCTTTGAAACTTCATCACCGCTTTCAAGGGTGAAGTTTAGCCTGAATGCTTCAATACCCTTAATGGACGGCATATCATCAAGCAGATTTAGAATTTTACCGTTCAGTATAGTAGTTGTGCAGTCGGAATGGTTTATAACAGGGAAAGAACCGTATTCATCCCTGATTTCATAGCGATTTTTTCTGCATATTTCGCACTGTTCCATTTTCTTTAAAGGACAGTATTTGGTAAACATAAGCGGGGCACGACCGTACACTATCATTTCCAAGGCCGGATATCCGCCGTTTTTCTCAAAATATGAATCCACAAGAGCTTTAAGCTGTGTTTTATTCAACTCATAGGAAAGGGTAACTCTTTTGGCACCAAGCCTATGGAGTTCATAACAACTTTCTGAGTTTACTGCATTCATTGAGTAGTCGGTGACGAAATTATTTCTGTTTCTGTAATGGTGAAGTCCTCCATAGCCTCCAATGAGAAGCTCCGTTTTTCCGTCATAGTTCGGGTAGTCATTTTGGTTTCGCCTGATAATATTTTTAAAATAAATATTTTTAATTCCGGCTTTGACACAGGTGTCATATTGTTCCTGCGTATTTACAACAGCAGTAAGGTACGGTTCTTTCCGGGGGAAGGTGATAGCTTCCTTTTTAGGAACGTCATTCTTTCTCCTTTTCTTGTGCTGTTGGAGCTTTTTCGCATAAAGACCCTGAACAATTTCTCTTCTTGCATTGTTCAGCAGTTTAACAGGGATAAAAGCGTTACATTCTTCAAATTCCACATCCCCAACATAAAAGATTGTATCCTTTAGCTTGGAAAGCTGCTTAACCACCTGCTCTTTTGTGGTGGGGTTGGTTATGGCAGAGTTTAGAATCTCATCACCCTCGTATAAGTAGCTACAGCCTAAACCCTCTGCACTTATGACAAGGTGAGCATTTGGGTAAGCATATATATTAAGGTTTAAAGGGAATCTCTTAAATTCCTTATCCAACTGATTTTCCAAGTTTTTATAGTAATGGTAGTCCTTTGTCTTATAGACTTTATCCCCGATTTTAAGCTGTTCCTGTAGCTTTATATAGGCTTTCTTATCAGCACTGTTTATAAGAAGCCCATCCTTGTCGTAGAGCTTCACCACGGAAGTATTTATGTCTTGGCTTCCTCTATCAATCCTGATAATATCATTTTGGTTGAGGGGCTGGCTTAGGGTGATTTCGTATTTTCCTTTGTGGAAGCCTGAAATATATCCGATTTCATATCCGAAGTTGTTAGGTCTATGAGTATTGGTGATATTTTTCTTATCCTCACCGAAAAGATAACCGCAGGTATAGGTTCTGTTAAAGGTTTTATAAAGTTCGTCACTATCCTGAGGCTCTGAACGGCCGTCAAGGGCTTTTCTGTATTTATCCACAACATTAGCCACATAATAAGGTTCTTTCATGCGACCCTCAATTTTTAAAGAATCAATCTCCTTTAATTCTTCAATATGGTCAAAAGTGTTCAAATCTTTGGTTGATAGCAGGTAGCTGCTGCCTATGGATTTGTTTGTGGTGCTGTTGATAAGTTCGTAGGGTTTACGACAGGAGCCTACACATCTTCCGCGATTGCCGCTTCGATAACCGATAAGACCTGACATGAGACAGTTGCCTGAATAGGAAACGCAAAGTGCCCCGTGGACAAAAATTTCCACAGGTATCTTGGCAGCATTTTTAATTTCTTTTACCTTTTCGATGGGAAGTTCTCTGGCAAGAACCACTCTCTTGGCGCCCTTTTCTTTCCACAGCAATGTGCCGTCAAGGTCGTCTAAACCCATTTGAGTGGAGCAATGTGCCTCCATATCTTCAAAGTTTTCAACAATATAATTGAAAACTGCTATATCCTGAACGATAACCCCGTCAACACCAAGGAGATTTATTAAGTCCAGTTGCTTTTTCATGTCTTCAATTTCATCCTCAAAGACGATGGTGTTCATGGTTACATATATTTTAACGCCTCTCAAGTGGGCATAGTCCACAGCTTCTTTCAGGGTTTCTTCGCAAAAATTTGATGAATAAGCTCTGGCTCCGAACTTTTGCATACCTAAATATACTGCGTCACAACCATTGGAAATCGCAGCAATAAGAGCATCCATATTTCCTGCCGGTGCTAACAATTCAGTCATTTTAACCTCCCGTTTTCCCCTATACTTGTCCCTTTATAAAAAATATGAATTATATAATGACTGTTTATCAGTAATTATATCATACTTTCCATTATAACTTATAGATGAAGATATGGCGAAAAAATTTTTATAAATTATTTATAAATCAGGAACGATTTTGGAACGCTGAGGTTTCTTTGGCGGAACGGATTTACCTTAAATACTGATGAGATTGAAAATATCATTGAAGCTACTGTACTAAAACTTAAATTGAATAAAAAAGAAGAAGCCTAAAATCAGGCTTCTTCCATTATGAAAACAAATCCAAAACAATGTTTGACGAAAAACAAAGTGTCTAATACAGAGTTCGGATTTGCACAATGTGGTGGAGATGATGGGAGTCGAACCCATGTCCGAAAGTATATTCACAAGAATTTCTCCGAGCGCAGCCTGTGATTTTAAGTTTCGCCTCATCCAGCGCCCATAGGCAAGCTCAAGAGTCGGCTATCTCGTAGGTCCCCTGTGGTACCGAGAACTCCCACAGAGTTTTCCCGTATAATGACGCCAGATCATGCACCTACGGGTGAATGCAGGCTGACGACGCTAACCGCCAAATTGGGCGGCGCAGAACTATGCTGCTAATGCGTAATTATTGTTATTTTTAGCGTTTATTTTTAACGTGCCATTTTTAACGCAGACTTGGCAAACTGCGGCTCGCTTATCTTCCTTCAACGCCCCCGTCGAAACCGTACATCCCCTGAGGATGCCCTGCAAACATATCGCGCATTTGGATATCTGCTAAAGGCTGAAAGACTAATAAGTCTATAATTATATTACCACAATCAGCTGAAAAATGCACGTTACAGCTTCGTGACAATACCATGACCAAAAGGTAACTTTCTAAAAAGCAAAATGAAAAACCAATAAACTTAAATATTTTCCTTTTATGATAGTAGCCTTATTGCAATAAACCATAAGATTTATTATAATTTGCTATAAGTATTATAAAACAGGGAGATAGAAAGTAAAGAATGAAATTTGAATCCTCACAGCAGGAACTGAATAAGTGCGAAAAATCTAAGCTTTATATAAAATATAAAAGCATTTTCGGGTTAAATAAGGATTTATCCGAAAGGATAGCTAAATCAGGCGCCAAAAAACTGATTATAGTTGCTAGACTCTTGTTCTTTTTTGGAATAATTAAGCTTTTAGTGGATCCGGTAACCAGAGCTAATCCTTGCAGAGCTTTCTATTTTTTAAGCATTTCGGGACTTTCGTTTATAGGGTTTTTATATTCGCTGGCGGTTTTGAAATGGCGTAAAATGCCGCACATATTTAAACAGGGTTTGGGGGTCTATGGTCTGATAACTGCCATAGTATTAAGTATATATAACATGTACACTTCTTCCCATGTAGTAAACGGATTTTTAGTATTGCTGATAGTAATGTTACTTATACTTACCTTAGCAAATATGGAACCTATGGTATTTTTGTGCATTATTATTTTGCCGGCTTTTTTCTTTGAGAGAGAATTATATGAGTATTATGGTCATGATTTGTTTATGGATGTATTAATCATATTTTTGATAATCGTCAGTCTGGCCTTTGTGTTGAGAAGAAATTTGGTGGTGAACTACAAGCAGGAAAGGCGTATTATCGAGACTTCCCAAAATGCAATAGCTGCGGATAGAGCAAAGTCCGTCTTTTTGGCGAGAATGAGCCATGAAATTCGTACGCCTATAAATGCCATTTTAGGTTTTGACGAGATGATTATCAGAGAAAGTAAAGAGGATGTAGTAAGAGGCTATGCTGTAGATATAAGAAATTCAGGAAATACTCTACTATCGGTAATAAACGATGTGTTAGATTTTTCAAGGATTGAGGCGGGTAAAATGGAGCTTTATCCTGTGGAATACAATATGGCATTTTTGATAAATGATTTGAATAACATGATTATTTCGAGAGCGCAGCGAAAACAGCTTAAGATTATTCATGATATAAATCCGCAGATACCCAAAGTTATTTTTGGCGACGAAGTTAGAATAAAGCAGATACTATTAAATCTTTTAACCAATGCCGTTAAGTACACCGATGACGGAAGCATTACCATCGAGGTGGATTTTAACCGATTGGACGACAGCAGAGGGGAGTTTTACTTCAGTATTCGGGATACGGGAATAGGCATTAAGGAAGAAGACTTGGACAGTTTCTTTGCGCCCTTTGAAAGAATCGAAGACGTAGGTGGTCACAAAGTGGAGGGCACTGGGCTCGGCATAGCAATCTGCAAGGAATTGCTATGCCTGATGGGCTCTGAAATGGAGGTAGACAGTACCTTTGGAGTAGGAAGCGCTTTTTCTTTCAAACTGATTCAGGAAGTACGTAACTGGGAACCTATCGGTGATGTGAAAAGATGTCTTGCTACGAATGAAGCCATTGAGGAATATCAGGTGACTTTTACTGCAAGGGAAGCAAAGATTCTGGCAGTAGACGATATGCCTGTTAATTTAAGGGTCTTTACAGGGCTGTTAAAGAATACGAACATGAGAATTGATACATGCACATCGGGAAGAGAGTGCATATTGATGGCGCAGAGGGAAGACTATGATATGGTCTTTTTAGATCATATGATGCCGGATATGGACGGTATCGAAGTCTTACACCATTTAAGAACTGATAACAGCGCTAAGTATAAAGAAACACCTATCATTATTCTGACTGCAAATGCAGTATTGGGAATGAGGGAAAAATACCTTGAGGACGGATTCACTGATTATTTGTCAAAACCTATTATTCCGGAGCGTTTGGAACAGATGTTTATTAATTATCTGCCAAAAGAAAAGGTAATCCTTACAGGTTTGGTGAAAAATATTACGAATAATCATGGAGCAATGGGGGCTTCCAAAGAATACAAGAGCAGGCTCACAGTAGAGTTTGAAAATCTTTGCAGGATTCCTGAATTTCGAGGAAAAGAAGCGGCAGCCGCCATTGGCGGTAAGCTGAAATATGTAAGTGCAGTTAAAGATTTTGCGGAAGCTATTGATGAACACGTGGGGCGAATAGGTAAATGCTACAAAGCAGGTCAGTTCCAAGGCTATTCCTATGAGATGTCAGAGTTACGTACAGCACTGGGAAGAGTGGGAGCCTACGACCTTTCGGAATTTGCAAGAGTTTTAGGACAGTGTGCAGATGCAGGAGAGGTGGAAATTGTAATGCTTAGAACGGAAGCTCTTACAGAGGGACTTAATACCTTAAAAGAGAAGATTAGAGAGGCACTTTAGATGATTTCAGATAAATTTCTAGCATTAAGATAAACCGTGTTTTATAATATTTGAAACAGAAAACTTTACAAAGTTATATGGGACGATGAAATGAAGAAAATTTTAGTATTAGCCACAGGTGGAACCATCGCGTCTACACCTAGTCCGGATGGGCTGATTCCGGCTTTAGATGTAAATGCACTGCTTCGGGGCATTGATGAAATTACAGGAAATTATGATATTACTGCCAAAGACATTCTAAATTTGGACAGTTCAAATATTCAACCGGAAGAGTGGGTGCTTATTGCCCGTAAGGTATATGAAGCGGTGGAGAGCGATGAAAATGACGGTATTGTAATCACGCACGGAACGGACACTATGGGATATACAGCGTCTATTTTATCTTTCATGTTGGCGGGAATAAGTAAACCGGTGGTGCTTACAGGCTCTCAACTTCCAATTATACATCCATTGACGGATGCGGCGGAAAACCTTAGATATGCGCTTGCCATGGCGGCTTCCGGTGTGCCGGGAATCTTTGTGGCTTTCAATCGTAAAATTCTTTTGGGTTGTAGAGCTGTAAAAGTTAGAACAACGGGCTTTGACGCGTTTGAAAGTGTTAATTATCCATACATTTCTAAAGGTGGTGCCGCAGGACTTGAATTTAATGAAGAGGCTATAAAAGGAAGAGGACTTTTCTATTCTGAAGATATGTTGGGGGCAGAAGAGTTTGAGAAGTCACTTAAGCCCGATTTTAGAGGCGATAGAGAGCAATTTTCCCTGAAAGACAATATCTGTAATGATGTCTTTTTAATTAAGCTGACTCCGGGATTAAATCCAATTATCTTTGATATGTTATTGGATATGAAATACAAGGGCGTAGTTATAGAAGCCTTTGGCGCAGGCGGCTTACACTATGTAAACAGAGATCTTATTGCCAAGCTGGAAAAGCTGGTGCAGGCAGGGATTCCTGTGGTGGTATCCAGCCAATGTCTGTATGAACGCAGCGATATGTCTATTTACGAGGTGGGAAAGAAAGCATTGGAACACGGTGTTATCAGTGCTTTTGATATGACCACCGAGGCAGCTGTAACAAAATTGATATGGACTTTGGGACAAACGCAGGACATGGAGGAAATTCGTAAATACTTCGCAACAAACTTAGTGGGAGAGATAACATTTTAAAAATTTTGAATATTTTTTCAAAAATTAGTGTTGACAAAAAGTTTTCATCGAGGTATAGTGTACATAATTTGAAATTAGATTTGAGAAAGGAGAATTTCCATGAGAAACTATGCAAGTAGAAAAACAGTCATGCAGATGATGGGAATGTACATGTGCGGCATGTGCAGATTTTTACGTGCAAATGTTTCCAAGAAATTCGACTTCGTAGCATGATTTCAGATGTCAATAATGACACAGATTCGTATTCAGCGGGTTGTTTCTTCGGAGACGACCCGTTTTTTTATTAGCCCGGGAATTAAGAATATGGGTCATTAGATAATAACTACTGCATTATGAATCAAATTTATTAAAACCGTTAAACCATTAAGCTATTAAATATTTTAGAAAGATAAAAAGGAGAAACCGAAATGAAAAAGAATTTTACCAAAATTGCAAGTGTATTACTCGTGTTAGTTTTAATATTCAGCTTTGCAGGCTGTAACGGGAAAGAGACCGCTAATGGCGGAATTACCATTGCCGTTCCAAATGATACAACTAACGAAGCAAGAGCCTTGCTCTTACTCCAGGACAACGGATATATTAAATTAAAGGAGGGAGTCGGCATTACTGCAACCATTGCGGATATAGCTGAAAATCCCTACAATATTGAATTTAAGGAAGTAGAAGCTGCGCAGATTCCTAACATTCTTCAGGATGTGGATTATGCGGTAATCAATTCAAATTATGCTATTTCAGCCAACTTAAATCCAGCGGAAGATTCCTTGGTAAAGGAGGGCTCATCTTCTGCATATGGCAACATCTTGGCGGTGAAAGAGGGTAACGAAAACAAGCCTATTATTAAGGCACTTATTGCAGCTCTTGAAAGTCAGCAGGTGGCAGATTATATTTCCGAGACTTATGGCGGCTCTGTGGCAAGTACAGTAGATAATACAACAAACGGCTTTGACGAAAGCATTGATTATGCAGCCCTTGAGGGTAAGAAAGTTACCGTAGCGGCTTCTCCTACACCACATGCTGAAATACTTAAGATTGCGGCTGAAATTCTTGCTGAAAAGAAAATAACTCTTGAAGTAACAGAATTTACCGATTATGTTCAGCCTAACAATGTGGTAGATCAGGGAGAGTTTGACGCAAACTATTTCCAGCACACTCCATATTTGGATGACTTCAATGAACAGAACGGAACGCAGGTTAAGAGTGTAGCAACTATCCACGTTGAACCTCTCGGCCTTTACGGCGGAAAGCAGACCACACTGGATGCACTCAAAAAGTAAGTTATTTACCTTGGACACCGATATAAAGTTATCGGAGCAGTTTTAACAGAAGAACTTTATTAAATAACAACAATTAATATCAATCAATAATCAATCAAAAGTCGGAAAGAGGTACCTATGATCTGTATTAAGAACCTGTCAAAGAGCTTTGAGGGCTCGGAGGGGGCAGTTGAAGCATTAAAAGATATAAATCTCACTATAAATGATGGCGATATCTACGGCATTATCGGAATGAGCGGAGCGGGAAAATCCACTTTAGTTCGTTGCATAAATATGCTGGAGCGCCCAACAGATGGACAGGTGGAGATTGACGGAGTGGACATTGGAACTCTTTCTGACGCGGAATTGCGCAAAGTAAGACGTAATGTTACCATGATTTTCCAAAGCTTCAACCTCTTAATGCAGAGAACCTGCTTAAAGAACATATGCTTTCCCTTAGAACTTGCGGGAGTCAAGAAGAGTGAGGCGCAAAAGAAAGCTTTGGAGCTTTTGGAAATAGTAGGTTTGCCGGATAAGGCGAATGCGTATCCGGCGCAGCTTTCCGGTGGACAGCAGCAGCGAATAGCCATTGCCAGAGCTTTGGCAACTAACCCTCGCATTCTCCTGTGCGATGAGGCAACCAGCGCGTTAGACCCCAAAACTACTCACCAAATTCTCGAGTTGATTCGTGACATCAATGCAAAACTTGGAATCACAGCGGTGATTATTACTCACCAAATGAGCGTTGTGGAGGATGTGTGCAACAGGGTGGCTATTTTAGACAAGGGTTATGTAGTTGAAGAGGGCTCCGTTTCGGAAGTCTTTTCAAGACCTAAATCTGCTGAAGCCAGACGTTTGGTGTTCCCTGACGGGGTTACGGAGTCTCTTCCGCTTGAGGAGGGAGAACACCACATCAGATTGGTATTTACCGGCGCAAATGCTACCAACCGTCCGCTTATTGCAGACCTTGCGGTTAGGAAAAACATTATGGCTAACATTCTCTCCGCAAATACCAAGACCATAGAGGGCAAATCCTATGGAAATATGCTTTTGGGTATCAAAGGCGATGAAAGCACGGTAAAGGAAGCAATCGAATTTATTTCAAGCAAGGAAGACGTCATTGCAGAGGAGGTATCGGAAGATGTTCACTAATTTGTTTTCACCGGAAACCATAGCTGAAACTTGGGGAATCGTCCAAAGTGAGTTTGGTCTGGCAATTTGGGAAACCTTTTATGTAACTGTGCTATCCACTGCCTTTGCAATTATTTTGGGACTTCCAATCGGAGTTTTGCTGGTAGTTGGCGAGGATGGGGGAGTAAAACCTCTTCCAAAATGGTTCATGTCTGCCTTGGGAGTTATCGTAAATTTATTAAGGTCTGTACCGTTTTTGATTTTGATGATTTTGGTATTTCCCCTTACAAGATTAATTATCGGAACAACAGTGGGTACGGTAGCCTCTATTGTTCCGCTGGTAATTGCAGCCTTTCCTTTTGTGTCGCGATTGGTGGAAAGCAGCTTAAGAGAGCTGAACCCCAACATTATTGAGGCGGCTGAAAGCATGGGGGCTACACCTTTTCAAATCGTTACAAAGGTAATGCTTCCGGAATGCGTGCCATCCCTTGTTTCAGCTTTCACCATTGCCATTACCACTATTTTAGGGTATTCGGCAATGAGCGGAATCATCGGAGGAGGAGGTCTTGGTAAAATCGCCATTAATTACGGATATTACAGGTACAAGTATTTGGTTATGATTTTGGCGGTAATCCTTTTAGTTGTGCTGGTTCAAGGCTTTCAAAGTATCGGAACTCGTTTGGCTGTAAAGTCTGATAAGAGACTTAAAAAATAGGGGAATTTAAGAGAAAAAGCCTTTGGTTAAATAGGGAAAACCAAGGTAAATAAAAACCCCAACTTATCAAGGAAAAGCGAGAATAAACAACAATTATAAAAAGCCCTTTTCAGTTTTACGCTGAAGGGGGCTTTTGCCGTTATGTAAAGGTGTTTGAATTTGAAAGGGCTGAATCTGAAAGGGTGTGAAGCAAAGGTGTAAAAGATAATAAGGTTGATTTTACTTGGGGTTGTGATAAAATATCTCTATGAAAAAGGGTATTGCAAAAGGAAGTATTCACAGCCTGAAAAACTCCGAAAAGGCGTATTGCAAAGAGGGAAAGCAAAGCAGAGGGGAAGTACAGGTGCAAGATAAAGGTTGAAAAGCGTAAGTAAAGAGTAAGAACGAAAAATAGAAGTCTTGCAATACAAAAAACAAAAACAGTGGGTAAAAATTAATAGCTTATAATGGCTATAACATAATAAGAAAGGTAAAATATGAAGATTGAGATTCCGCAGGGCTATGTGGTAGCCGCAACTAAAAATAAAAATAAAGTAAAAGAAATGAATGCCATCTTAGAAAAGTATGATATGAAAATAATTCCGCAGGACGAGGCAGGCATGATGGATATCGAAGTTGTGGAAGACGGAACTACCTTTGAAGAAAATTCTTATAAAAAGGCCTATGAAATCATGAGGGCTTGCGGGCGAACCACAGTTGCTGATGATTCCGGACTCATGGTTGACGCACTTAACGGAGCGCCTGGTATCTATTCTGCAAGATTTGCAGGAACAGAGCACGACGATGTGGCAAACAATGCCAAACTCCTGAATTTATTATCAGATGTGCCTTATGAAAAGCGAACAGCAAAGTTTGTGACCGTTATGACCATGGTATATCCTAATGGTGAAAAACTGGTAGCCAGAGGAGAATGTAAAGGGCATATAGCCTTTGAGCTTCAGGGCGAGGGGGGCTTTGGATATGACCCGTTATTTATACCGGAGGGGTACGAAGATACCTTCGCTACTTTAGGGGCAGATGTTAAGAATAAGGTTAGCCATAGAGCAAGAGCCCTTGACGAATTAGAAAGGATTCTCTCATGTCGCTAAAACGAATAGTGGATATGACGGCACTCAGCATAAAGGAATTTAGAGACCCGTATTATCAAGGGTTTGCAGCACAGCTTGCATTTTATTTTATGCTTTCCGTAGTTCCTATAGTGCTGATAATTTCGCAATTTTTAGCTTTTTTTTCCATATCACTGGATTTTATTTCGGAATTTTTGAGCAAAAATTTGATAGGGGGAGCGGCTAACTTCCTCATGGATATGATTAACAGCAGCCCTAAAGGCTCCATAAATTTAGTTTTGATTATTATTGCTCTTTGGGCCGCCTCAAAAGCGCAGTATGCATTAAATCGAATTGCCAACTATATGTCAAATGACGCTTACGGAAAGGGCTTTTTCAAGGAACGTTTCAGAGCGGTTGTAAATATTCTCATTACCTTGCTCACTATCAGTGTGGCGTTGGTGGTATTGGTTTACGGAAGACCTATAATAAAACTTGTTTTGGATATTCTGTTTACCAATCAGGTTGCTAAAGCTCAAATATCACGTTTGCTTTTGAAGCTGCGCTGGCCGATTATGCTTTTGCTATACTTCTTTATGATTAGTTTTAATTACTATGTGTTACCGACTAGAAGAGTAAAATATAAAGAAGTACTGCCGGGAAGCATATTTGCCGCCATAGGAATGTTGGTGGTGACCTCGGTATTTTCTCTTTACACAACTAAAATTACAAGTTACAACTTACTCTACGGCTCGCTGGCGTCTTTAGTAATGGCTATGATTTGGTTCATCCTTATGGCATGGGTTCTTTGCATAGGGCTTATGTTTAACAAGGTGCTTAAAGAAACGCAGGGGAGAACTTATATCTAGCTATATTTAGCTGTATTTAGATAAATACAGCTAAAGTTAAGACCTTAAATGAAAAGCATATACATCAGACAATGCCGTATTAATATAAATGGCGAAATCCGAAGATATGCGGAAATGTGGATATAAAAAGCATACAAAGCATATATAACAAAATGCAGACTGTTTACCAGTCTGCATTTTCCATATGAAGTTCATGATTTTTTACGGAAACTCTGGTGCCGGCTGCAATGGACTTTAGGATAAAGGCATTGGAACCGATTGTTGCTCCTTTTCCGATGACGGTTTCACCACCGAAGATGGAAGCTCCGGAATAGATTGTTACATCATCCTCAATGGTAGGGTGTCTTTTGGAGCCGCGCAGAACCTGTCCTCCACGGGTGGAGAGGGCGCCCAAAGTTACACCTTGGTAAACCTTAACCCTGTCGCCGATTGTTGTGGTTTCACCTATTACAATGCCGGTGCCGTGGTCAATGAAGAAGTAGCGACCGAGGGTGGCTCCTGGGTGAATATCAATTCCGGTAATGCTGTGGGCGTATTCAGTCATAATACGAGGCAGCAGCGGTACCTGCAACACATAAAGCTCATGAGCAAGGCGACTTACCGTTATGGCAGTCATGCCGGGGTAGGCGAAGATAATCTCGTCTTTTGAAGCTGCGGCAGGATCTCCGTCGAAAGCGGCCTGTAAATCCATCTCCAGAAATTCTCTGATTTTAGGAATGCTCTTGAAAAAATCAATAGAAGTTTTTTGAGCAATAGCAAAGATTTCTTCTTCAGGCTTATCTGTCAGCGTCGGGTTATAGCGCAAAGCTATGGCGATTTGTTTATTCAGGTTATACATAACATCTTCAATCAGGGCGGAGAGGTTATGCTTTGCGCAGTATAGTCTGTAAGATTTATCACGAAAATATCCGGGGAAGACTATGCGTTGCAATTTATGGACTATATTAATTACGATATCCTTATCCGGCTGATTGAAAAGGTCTATTTTATCAATGGCACGTTTTTCTCCGTCATCCTCCAAAGCGTAGTCGTCCAAAATCGTATTTACAATGGTTTCTATTTCTTTTTCAATTATATTATTCACTTCTTTTTCTCCTAAAATATCTTAAATACTGGATTGGTTGAATGGCTTTAAGCTAATAAAACTTAAGCTTTTGCATTTAACTTTACTCTAATTATCTTTATTATTTTAATTATCTTTCCAAAGTTCCTTTCACTGACTGAACAGCACTTTATTTTGCCGAGCTATTCCTGATTGTAAAGGGGTGTGGAAAGGTATCTTTCTCCATTGTCAGAGAAGAGGACTACGATTCTCTTTCGCTTATTTTCAGGTCTCTTGGCAATTTGGGTTGCAGCATAAAGTGCGGCTCCGGAGGAAATACCGACTAAAAGACCCTCGACAGAGGCTAAAGCTCTGGCTGCGGAATAAGCATTTTCAGTCTTTACGCGAATTATTTCGTCGTAAATTTCAGTATCCAGCGTTTTGGGAATAAAGCCTGCACCAATGCCCATGATTCCGTGAGTGCCGGCAACGTCACCGCTTAGCACTGCCGAATCATCAGGCTCTACCGCCACCACCTTTGCGGCAGGCTTAATACTCTTCAGATATTGACCGACACCGGAAAGTGTACCGCCGGTACCGACCCCTGCCACGAATATATCAACTGTGCCCAACGTATCTTCCCAAATTTCAGGGCCTGTGGTGAGATAATGAATTTCCGGATTAGAGGGATTTTCGAACTGGCTTGCAATGATTGCATTAGGGGTAACTGCCAGAAGCTCCTCCGCCTTGTCGATGGCGCCCTGCATACCCAAACTGCCATCTGTAAGAACCAGTGTTGCACCGTAAGCCTTGATGAGCAGTTGTCGCTCTAAAGACATTGTGTCAGGCATAGTGATTATCACCTTATAGCCTTTGGCTGCTCCGACGGCGGCAATTCCGATACCTGTATTGCCGGAAGTGGCTTCAATAATAGTGCCTCCTTGACGGAGTCTGCCTGACTTTTCCGCATCTAAAATCAGATTCAAGGCTACCCTGTCCTTTGCTGAACCGGCAGGGTTAAAAGCCTCCAGCTTGGCATAGATTAGAGCAGGAAGCTGTTCTTGCTTTTCGTATCTGACCAGTTCTAAAAGAGGTGTTCTTCCGATTAATTCTGTGGTTGATTTGTAAATTCTCATTTTATTTCCTCCTGTGAAATTGCCTTTTAGACCCTTAAATTTAATAATCAATGATTGGGATAGAGACTGTAATTAAAGTGTGCGTATGCTTATAAATGTTTATAGAGCGAAACATTAAATAATAATAAACCGTTAAAGAATATTAAAAAAGAGCTCCTCATATTCATGAGAAGCTCCCTTTATTCTTTCCTATGACGTTTATAGGTTATATATTACATGCACCTGAAAACGCCGTATTCCGATAAGAAAACATCTCATGAAAAACGGTACAACAACAGCAGCATGTACAACATACACACTTAACAAGGCTATTAACTGTAATTGCAAAGAATTTCATAGTGTTTTTCCTTTCGAAATAATTTTCAGTCTGACTGATGTCTGTTTTATACCCCGAAAATACGGGTTTAAACATAAATTTTGAAAATTTATTTAATTACGCGAACTTTGATGATACCGCTGGCTGCGAGTTTGGACTTTAACAGTTCTTCATCCACCTCGGAATCGGCTTCAATTACAGTGTAAGCATACTTACCCTTGGACTTGTTAATCATATTGTCTATATTAACGTCAAGTTCAGCAAGGATACTGGTAATACTTCCTATTACTGCGGGAACGTTCTTGTTGAGTATACAAATACGAGACTTGCCCTCGCCCTTAACGAACTTACCTAAATTGCAGTTAGGGAAATTTACGGAGTTTTCAATATTACCGTCCTCAATATATCCCATGATTTCACGCACAGCTAAAGTGGCACAGTTATCCTCCGCCTCTGATGAGGAAGCCCCAAGATGAGGAGTAATGGCTACCCCTGCCTTACCGATGTTAACATTGTTAGGGAAGTCGGTAATGTAACGGCGAACCTTTCCGGATTCAATGGCTGCCAGTACTTCAGGCTCGTTTACCAGCTTGTCTCTGGAGAAGTTTACAATAGTAACTCCGTCTTTCATTTTAGAGATAAGGTCTGCGTTAATCATGCCTACTGTGTTTGGCTTTGCAGGGACGTGTACTGAAACGTAATCAGCGCCTTTAAGAGCTTCTTCCAAGTTCATGGTAAAGGGAATGGTGTTTGACATATCATGAGCTGCACGAATGGACATACGCGGTGCGTAGCCTATAACCTGCATTCCGAGATTTTCACAAGCATTGGCAACGAGAACTCCTATTGCGCCAAGACCTATGACACAAAGCTTCTTGCCTCTCAGTTCGTGACCGGCAAACTTTCCTTTACCTTTTTCTACCGCTTTGGCAACAGCAGGTTCCCCCTCTACAAGAGTATTAGCCCACTGTATTGCCGGAAACATATTACGTGCGTCAGCAATGAGTGCTCCCAAAACCAGCTCCGCTACTGCATTAGCGTTGGCTCCGGGAGTGTTGAAAACAACGATACCCTCTTCTGCACATCTATCGCAAGGAATGTTGTTTACTCCTGCGCCTGCTCTCGCAATAGCATATAGGTTATCAGAAAACTCCATCTCAAGCATGTCCTGAGATCGTACCAAAATTCCATTAGCTTCTTCAAGGTTTTCTGTAATCTTATAATCTTCATTCAGTTGAGCAAGTCCAACCGGTGAAATCTTGTTGAGAGTTGCAATTTTAAACATTTCTTCTTCCTTTCGTAGCGCAACAAATATAATCGGTGCCAATAAATTCTGCACCTCAATAAAGAATTATAACACTTTACGACAGTTAGGTAAAGTGTTATAATCAGTCTGATATACAAATTTTTATGTTTCACTTTGTATAATTTGAAAGTACGTGTATACGAAGTGAGAGAGTTCTATTTTTAAAAGGAGTTT
>JBHBZU010000010.1:0-5841 GCA_041797745.1 Bacillota bacterium | reverse complement strand
TTTCATGAATAAGTGTAAAAATATCCTTTAAAGTGCCTGCAAAATTCATGAGTATAAAAGGCTTGCTGTCATAGGAACCAAAGCTGTAAGCACCGCTGGTTTTACCCTCTGTTTCATATAAATCTACCCAGCGTTCTTCTAAACCCTTTGCAACAGTTCCTACATAGTCTTCACCTAAAATTTGAAGTACATCAAGAATTTTTGATTTAGCATTCTCATAGGTTACTTCGGTCTTTGGAACTTCAAAAAGAGGCACATAGACATCGTACATATGAAGTTTATCCAGCCCAAGAAGCTCTTTCTTTAAATTAATGTATTTGTGCAAAGTAGGGAGATTGTCGTTAACTATGTCTATTAAATTGGTGTAAACGGACTTTGGAATCTTGTTGCCATAAAGGGAAGCTTCCAGAGCAGAGGGATACTTGCGAATACGGCTTCCGATAACGTTTGTCTTTACGTTATAACTATATATGGTGCCAATGGTGTTAATGTATTTTTTATACTGTTCATACATATTTGTGAAAGCATTTTTTCTGACTTCACGATTTCGGCTTTCCATGAATTTAATATAGTTTCCATGAGTAAGTTCAACATTTTTCCCATCCTCATCCTTTGTTTCACCGAATTTCATTTCTGCGTTGCTAAACATGGAGTATATGTCATCAGGTGCACCAAGAACTTCCGAAACCTGCGCCAGCAAATTTTCTTCGGCAGTGGTAAGTACATGTTCTTTTTCGCGAAGTGCCGAGCGTATAGCAAAATCATAAATTTTCAGGCGGCTGTCCTCTTTTAGATAACCTAAAAGACGTTCTTTAGGTAAGGAAAGCATTTCAGGGGCAAAAAAACTCATCTTTGCACCGGTGGTTGCAATGAGAGCCTGACAACGATTCATCATTGCCTGATATCTGTCTTCTTTGTTGTTTTCGTCTTTACGCATATGGGCGTAACAAAAAACCTTTTCCAAATTGCGATAGATAGAATCTTTAATGAGCATAGCTTCGGTGAAAACCTTTGCGGATTCGCCGAGATGACCTGAAAATTTCGTAAAATCCTCGGAAAGCTTTTCTACTGAATTAAAATCCTTTTCCCATAATTCTTCGTTAGGATACATGGACTCCAAGTCCCAAATATATTTAATATCTAAAGTTTTTCTATCTTTAACCTGTGTGTTCTTTTCACTCATAATTGCCTCCCGAATAGCTTAAAATGTCTTAAAAATTTTGTTACAAAAATACTATAGCATGAACCAAATTATAATTCAAAATTTAACGGAGAATAATTTACAAAACAGTTCAAAAAGCCGTTGAAAAATTATCCTGAATTAGTAGCTGATTTCAGTAAAAAAATAACAAAAAAATAACTGTGTTTTCTGTACTTATACCCCGAATTGTAGTATATTAAATATGTATGCAAATTTCTGATTAAAAGAAAATCTATTCTGATTTTTTTGATAAATTTTGATAAAAATCAAAGGAAGTAATTATTTAATGGATAACAGACCTATCGGATTTTTTGACAGCGGTTTAGGTGGGCTAACCTGCATAGAACCAATGATGAAATCCTTACCAAACGAAAGAGTAATATATTTTGGGGATACAGCCAGAACTCCTTACGGTTCTAAAGCTGTTTCCACTATAAAAACCTTTACAAATCAGATTGCGGATTTTCTGGTTTCAAAAGATGTGAAGATGTTGGTTATTGCCTGCAATACCATTACCTCCACCTGTTTAGAGGACTTACGCAAGTGGTACCCCGAGCTTCCGATTATAGGCATTATCCAACCGGCAGCGGAAAGAGCGGTAAGGGCTTGCTCTGAAGAAAACAGGGTGGGAGTTATTGCTACAAAGGTAACTGTGGCTACAGGAGCATATTCTAATGCAATTAACAATATTGATGAAAATATTAAGGTGTCATCCGTAGCTTGCCCTGCCTTTGTGCCTCTCATAGAAGAGGGAATTATCAACAACGATATCATGGATTTGACCATAAGATATTACATGGAAGACTTCATTTTGGAAAATCGTATAGACACCATGATATTGGGTTGTACTCACTATCCGCTTATACGTTCCAATATTGAAAGAATTTTTCCCGATTTACGTATTATCAATCCAAGTGAGGAAATCGTAAAGCGTATAAGAGCTGTACTTGCAGAAAGGGATATGTTTGCCGAAGACTCTGACAGACATAACACTTTTTATGCCAGTGACCTTTCTGAAAATTTTCTGCGCATGATTGATAAAATCTTTGAAAGCAGTGAAGTTCAGGTAAAGTTTAAGAATCTTGAAGTTAGCGATGCGGTTGGAGATATAAAAAGAAAAAAGGTAGATAATGAATTATAAAGAATTATTAGATATGCTGGAGATTGAAAGCCCGGAAGAATTTGAGTACTTTGAAAATATTGCTGCACTTATAGAAGCGGAAGAGAAAATAGAATTTGAAGCTCTTGCAATACTTCTTAAAAATATTGATACAAAGGTGCTGGCACAGTTATTGGAAGAATATTTTTCAGAGATATTGAACGGAGTTCCCGATTCGGCTACGGAGTTTTATACACTTCTTCAAACCGTGGGAATGAGCCTTGCAGGTATGGCTTCCGCTATGACAAATGAAGAAGATATTGCACTGTTTTGTGATGAACTTTACCGCTTCAAAACATGGTTTGTATTAGATAACTGTGTGAATGTCAGACCTGAAAACAAAGCAGGAAGCTTTAATAAAGTAACTCCTCTTGAAGCCATTATTTCTGCAAGGGCTGAAAAATTTGGAGGAGAGGGCGCTTTAGAATATGATTTTGAACCTGCCCTTAACTATGAAATTAAAGACTATGTTATGTCCTTTACAGACATGGCAAATGTTTTGGAATATGAACCTGAAAATCCTGAAGAACAGAGTATGGATGGAGATTTATTCATTTGATACAGGAGATTAGATATGAAAAGTCACGAAGAGTTAGCTCTGATTGCAGAGAAAGCCAAAGCCTTGACTGTTAAAGACATATATTTAAACGAAGATGAAAATCCTGAAAGATTTCAGCTTCCCAAGTGTTTCCAACGGGTTACTTACGGAACCGCTAATTGCGAGCTGATTCTTGTTTTCGGAAAGTCAAAAACAACCATGGTGGATGTGGGAATGGCTTACTGCTATCCGCATATTATGAAAAATATAGAAGAAGCTCTGGCAAATAGGGGAAGAGAAAAAATTGATTATGTTTTAGTTTCCCATTCCCATTATGACCATATCGGCGCCTTACCCTACTTTTTAGAAAAATGGCCGGATATTAAGGTTTTTGCTTCTGCCAAAACTAAAAAGGTTTTCGAAAGCGAAACTGCAAGAAAGGTTATGAAGAAGCTTGGGGAAAATGCCAGAGACTCCTACGACAACGGACGCTGGAAAAATGTTGAAATTCTAACAGACCCTCTTCGTGTGGATGTTGTGGTAAAGCAAGGAGATGTTATTGACATCGGTAACTTTCCAAAAGAAGAATACTTTACCG
Organism: Bacillota bacterium; assembly: GCA_041797745.1. Classification (GTDB taxonomy): domain Bacteria; phylum Bacillota; class Clostridia; order Peptostreptococcales; family Anaerovoracaceae; genus UBA3871. Next base: position 2,345 of record JBHBZU010000010.1, on the reverse strand, counting down.
TAATTGAGACAAAAGGTCATACCGACTGTTCATTGGCCTTTGGATTGGAGCCCGAACATATATTATTCGCCAGCGAAAGTAACGGGGTATATTTGAATCGTCAATATATTCATTCGGCTATCTTAAAAAGTTATCATGACGCTATGGAGTCTGCTGACAGATGTAAGGCATATGACGCTAAAATTATAGTTTCGCCACATTATGGAATCGTTCCCGCGGATATGACAAAAAAATATTTTGAGCTTTCCAAAGAAAGTGCAAGACTTGAAAAGGAGCTAATCCTTTATTTAAGGGACCATGCCGACAGTTTCGATGAACTTCTTGAAATGTATACGGACATTTTCTGGTGCGAAGAACGTAATAACGAACAGCCAAAGGGGGCTTTTCTTGCCAATGCTACGCCTATAATAAATACTATTTTAAGAGAGTTTGATAGAGGCTTTTAAGAAATTAGAGAGTATTAAACAAGAGTAATAATTAGAGAAAACAAGAAAAAAGGGGTAAAGATTAATGATTAAAAGACATCACAGAGTTTTAGCTTGTATAGTGGCGATAGTTATGCTTGGAGCCTGCCTGAGCGGCTTTTCTTATGCGCCGGGACTTGGCAATATTTATCATGAGGCAAGCTGGGACATTTTTGACGGAACAACCTACACGTCTTATGTAACAGAACATTCTACACATGGTATTGAACGTGCATACGTTGTGGAGGCTGATGTGGTAAATACGAAGCTGACACCTATCATAGTTACAGGCGAAGTTCACAGTACGCAGACCGTAGGCTCACTGGTAAACTATTATGAAAACCAAGGATACCATGTAGTAGCAGCTATAAATGGGGATATATATGACACATCTACAGGTACTCCGAAAGGAACGGTTATAAGAGAGGGCAATATCATCACCAGCGGTTACGGACCTGACAGAGTCTGGGCTTTTGACAAAGAGGGCAAAGCTTCCATTCGTAAAGTTGACCTTACATATAGCGCCCACGGTACCATTGAATATCAGTGGCCGGTGGAAACAAAAGTTGTCACAACAGGTTCAGGCGTTGATGTAAATGGAGTTCCCTATGAATATCCGAAAGAAGAAACTGAAACGACCTATGAAACCTATACCAAGGAAGTGGATTTACCCATCGGATTTTTTAATGTGCCCCATGGCGGAGCAAATGCACTACATCTTTACAACAGGCATTACGGAAGCTCCACTATGACCAAGGGAAGCAACGCGGAAGCGGTCATCAGGGTAGATGATATTCAGTTGGGAGTTAACAAGACTATTAAGGGCACAGTTGAATCAGTAAACAAAAACACTGAAAACACTCCAATTACAAGTAATACAATGGTGCTTTCCACTGTTTTAGGTTCAGCCACCTATGACAGAGTATGCTGTTTAAAGCCGGGTACGGAAATTACAATTTCCGTAGAGGAAACAGGAGAGGGTCAGCTTAATCAGGTTTCCGACGCAATAGGTTTTTATTATTCAATAGTGGAAAATGGCAGCAATTCTACCAGCGGTAACAATATCAATCCAAGAACAGCTATCGGAGTTAAGGAAGACGGTACTTTGGTACTTACAGAAGTTGACGGCAGAACATATATGTCTAAAGGCATAACACTTCCTGAACTTTCGAGCTTCATGAGAGATTTAGGCTGTAAAGATGCTGTAAACTTAGACGGTGGCGGCTCTTCGGTTATATATGTCAGAAAGGCGGGTTTTGAGAACAAGGCCGGTAGGATAAGCACTCCAAGCGGTAATTCGGAAAGAAAGATTTCAAATGCCATTTTGCTTGTATATAAAAATCAAAGTTCATCATCAGCCGCTCATCTTCACATAGGTAAATCCATGCAGCTGGTAATGCCGGGGGCTTCCGTATCATTGTCTGCGGCAGCTTCAAATGAACTTTATGAACAGGCTAAATTACCGGGGGAGGTAACTTATTCAGTTTCCGAGGGTAGCGGTACTATCAGCGGTAATTACTATACAGCCGGAGAAAAAACCGGCAAGATTGAAATAAAGGCCTCAAGCAACGGAATTAATGGTAGCACCTTTGTTACAGTTGTTGATGACATAATAATAAAACCATCCGTAACTAAACTGTCGCTTGCAGCCGGAGCTGTTAAAGACCTTTCAGTCAGTGCTGCCTATGGAACTTCTTCCGTAAATGTTCCTGTAAGTACTAACGACAGCATTTTTAAGTGGTCATGTGATTCGGCAATCGGTACAGTTACCAATGAGGGAGTATTTACAGCTACCAGCGGAGCTGCTAAAAACGGGTATATATACATCGAGTTTGGAGGTAAGACCGCAAAGATAGAGGTGAAAGTGGGGGCGGACATTAA
>JBHBZU010000009.1:0-41138 GCA_041797745.1 Bacillota bacterium | reverse complement strand
TGAGATTTATTACAGCTTTGTCGGCAAAATTGACTTGCCCGAAGCCTAACGCCCGACCTATCCGACACAATGGCCAAGTGCCGGATAGGAACGGCAAAATTTTTTACACTTCTATTACTTCTTTATCGCACATCAGCAAAAGGAAAGCGGTGATATTAACAATAGGGATTGTTCCTTTTATTGCGCTTGCTTTCATTTGCGTATTGAGGGTCTTTTGCATTTTTGAAATGCCTTTTACTAAAACTATTGCAATATATAAGGTGCTCCCTGCTGTTGCAGATTTCATTTTCCAGCACACTCTATTCGGTTCAAGTTTAACTTTCGCAAAGCTTTTACTCTCCCTATGGATTTTAGGGTCACTTATATTTTTAGTTAAATTTGTTATAACTGAGTTGGAAGTGCGTTCTTTTATATCAAAGCTGCCACTTCTATCAGACAATTCACAGATAAGATTCACGCAAGATTTGGTAAAAACAATATCCGGTTCTAAAAGTTTAGAAGAAATGGAAATCAAAGTATCGGATTTAATTGTTTCTCCTCTTGTTTACGGCTATTTTCGTCCGATAGTAATACTTCCCAATCGCAGCTTTAGTGAAAAAGAATTTACTTGTATCTTACATCACGAGATAAATCATTTTCTAAATCGAGATATGTGGGTAAAAGTTCTCATTGAGCTTTTAAGTATTCTTTTCTGGTGGAATCCTTTTGTACATCTCTTTAAGTCTGATTTAAATCATATTTTAGAAATGCATAGCGATTCTAAAGTTCTTTTAGGCGCAACACAAGAAGATAAATTGGCATATTTAGAAGCAATCATGACTTCAGCTAAATATGCTTCACAAAAAAACGGAAATTGCCATTGGAAACGCAATTATGTGGATTTGCGACTGAAAGCAATGGAAAGAAGCTAAGGCAACGTTTTGATATAATTTTAAACGATTCAGCAACTGAAAAAAACAAAAAACTTGCAACCCTTGTTTATTTGTTTATTATAATTTTCTTCTTTGCTACTCACAGCTTCGATTTACAACTCGCTTGGAACCCTTCTCAAGATGAGGACTATAAACATTTCTCGTTGGATAATAACTTCAGCAATGCGTATTTCGTATATATAGACGATTCTTCCTACGAACTTTTCGTGGAGGATGAAAGCTATGGAATTGTTTTTGCAGAAGATGTTAATAAACCTCCTTTTGACAAAGTCGAAAAACGGTATCCCGAAAAATAATCGAACCCCAGCCTTATTACTTAAACCGGCTGGGGTTCTTAACTATACCTATCACTAATTTTTTATATGTTTTCCCATTCTGTTAACCACTTTTTCTGTTCTAAAGACCAAAGCCTCTTCTGCATATGCCCTTTATAATTCCTATATTTCCATACAGTTCCTAAACTTCCTATCGAAGCGCCCGCCACATTAGTTGCACCAAGAGCAAAAGCACTTTCTCCCTTAAGCGACACATAATCATTACAATCGCTAACAAAGAAATTACCACTAAACATAATTATTAGGCAAATTGCAAATACTATAACTCTTTCCTTTTTCATTTTTCACCCATAATCCAAGTATTTTTTTATAGACTCGAATTAATCTCCTTTCTTTTATCCCCATTGGATAATCTTTCTAAAAACATTTAGAATACTATTTCTCTTTGTTTAAAGACTTCTTACCTCTACAGTCTGTCTCCTTTGTTTTATTTTGTCAATAATATATTTATATTTAACATTATTTAATAATTGATATTATTTTAGTTTCTTTTTATAATAAGTACATCACCGATTAGTTGTTTTATGAAAAAAGTTTTTAAAATTTGCAAATAGCCTGTCCCTTTTTTTGAAACTGAAACGTTATATGTATATAAGGGTAAGCAGAAAGACTTTGCTTATAAGTAAAATTTTTGGGAAAGAAGATAAGATATTATGGCAGAACACGAATTGGAAAAGAAAATCGGAAATAACATAAGATTTTTTAGAAAAATTAACGGTTACACACTAAAATCGCTGGCAAACAAAATTTCTATTGCCATCTCAACTCTTTCATCCTATGAAAACGGCGATAGTTCACCCTCTTTGGTTTGTGCACAAAAGATAGCAATGGAGCTAAATATTACCGTTGACGAGCTTTTAACCTGCGACTCGAAAAAATCTAAAGAAAAGGCGTTGGTTTAACCCCAACGCCTTTTAAACAAATATCAATTTTTTATCAGTATGAACACCCCAAAAAGCAAGGATTGATAATTCCTCCGACCTAAAACTCTACATGGAGGTGAAACCTAAAATCAGGTAAATCACCACAGCTATTGAACCACATACCAAAGAGTATGGGAGCTGGGTTTTTACATGGTCTATATGGTCTGCACCCGCACCTGTGGAGGCAAGAATAGTTGTATCGGACACAGGCGAGCAGTGGTCGCCGAATACGCCGCCACCCTCAACTGCCGCAAAGCAAGCTATTACCAGAAGCGTAACGGTATTGTCGGTGTAGGCAAATGCCAAAGGAAGTGCGATAGGCATACATATAGCAAAGGTTCCCCAAGAAGAGCCTGTCGCGAAAGCCATTATTGCAGCAATAACGAAAATTACCGCAGGTAAAACCGCCGGTGACAGGAAGCCCTCGCAAGCAGAAATAATGTAGTTGGCTGTCCCCATAGTAGTGGAAATTTCCTTAAGCGCATAAGCCAGTGCCAAAAGTGTAACCGCAGGAACACCGCTTTTAATGCCTGTTGTAACTGTTTCCATCAGTTCCTTGAAAGGAACTCCCTGGAGCAAGAGACTAATAGCCATCAGAATTACTGTGAATAGGAACGCTTCCATAGTCTTTGCCGAACCCATTATGAAGAATGTGGAAAGTGCAAAAACAATGATGAAGACGATAGGTGCTACGAAGTTTAAGAATACGTTAGGCTTTACATTAGGGCAAACGGACATTTCGCTGATTTCTTTACCGATAAGAGGTTCAGCCCCATCTCTTAAAATCTTGCCCTCTTTCAGAGCACGTTCCTCCGCTTTTCTCATTGGTCCAAAATCAGGAACGATTCCGGAAGCAATCAAGCCCACCAGCAGTACCGCTAAAATAGGATAGAAATTGAGAGGGATTGCCCTTAAGAAAAGACCCTGTGCATCCTCCGCAGTTGCAATACATCCGATACCTACCGCAAGGCTCATAAGATACGCCGCCCAACCGGTGATAGGTACCAGTACGCTTACAGGAGCAGCTGTGGAGTCCGCGATATATGACAACTTTTCCTTTGAAATTTTAGCCTTGTCTGTAATATCTCTCATTACTGTTCCTGTAAACAGTGGCGAGAATGAATCAGAGAAGTAAACAAAGATTCCTAAAGCCCAAGCTAAAAGTTGAGCTCCTTTCCTACTCAAATGCTTGCTCTCAACCCATGCTGAAAAGGCCTGAATTGCACCGGTCTTATGGAAGAAAGCAACGATAATTGCAATATACATATTCAGTAGCATTACCCATGAAAAGCTGGTGGTTCCTGTGGCTACCTTGATTATGGTAGGGAGCCCCAAAAGCCCCTGACCTGCTAACAGTGTTCCTGTAAAGCAAGCAATAAGCAATGCAACTATTGTGTTTTTTGTGTAAAACGCCAATACGATGGCAATCAATGCGGGCAAAACAGAAATAATGCCCATTGTTTCGAGATCCATAATGTTTCCTTTCTCGTAAAACGAATATTTTGCTCTATAACTTTCTATTTTATAACTCTTTTCCTATAACCCCATTAGCCTATAACATGTTATTACTAAAGTTCTACCTTTTCATAAAATAAATCTGACTTGTTGGAAGTAGTAGCAGGCGCCGGATCAAGTTTTCTATCTTCAATCTTAAGCACTACTTCAGGCTTTACCCATGGGCGATTCTGAATTGCGCTTGTTTCCTCATGAGTAAGATAGCCTTTATAAGCTGTAAGACTTCTCCGCAAGAATCCGTCTTTAGCACATGCCGTTTCTAAACCCTCATTCATTATAGCTCTAAAGTGTGGTAAAATAGCTGCCGCATATGATATGGAGGTAGAGCCTGCAATAGCTCCCGGTATATTACTAACGCAATAATGAACCACACCCTCTTCAATATAAGTAGGATTATCATGTGTCGTTTCATGAAAGGTTTCAATACAACCATAATCGTTACTGATATCAACAATTACAGAACCTTTAGACATGGATTTCACCATATCGCGAGTAATCATAAAGTCCTTGGCATTCTTCGGCCAGCGTACGCTGTTAATTACCAAATCGGTGGTCGGCAACTCCTTAGAAAGATTGTATCTACTGGAGATGATGGTATTTACCTTTCCGTCATACTTACTTCCAATTTCTCTTAAAGTGCCAACATTGATGTCCGCAACAGTGACCCACGCCCCAAGATTTTGAAGTACCTCTACCGCAGCTCTTCCTACTGTTCCACAGCCACATACAAGGGCTTTAATTCCGGGGGCACAGCCAAGACCGCTTGCAAATTTTCCGCTTCCGCCATTTATAGACATCATTGACCAAAGTCCCATAAACGCTCCTGCTTTACCTGCCGCTTCGCAGTTCGGAGAACCATATCGGTGTGAGTCTTCTGCTGTAATCGCAATCACTTTCTTTTCCAAGAGGGCATCCACTTCCTCTTTGTGAGCAGCCGGATGGATACAACAATAAATAATCTGTCCCTCGCGCATATAACCATATTCGCTAGGTTCAATTTCCTTTACCTTGGCCACAAAATCACATGTCTTCCAAATATCTTCGTTGGTAGGCTCAATTATAGCACCTGCCGCAGCATATTCGGAATCGTCAAAATTCGCCGCTGCGCCTGCCATACTAGCCACATGGACTTCATGGCCATCCTGCACAAGTTCGCTTACTTCTGCCGGAGTTGCTACTACCCGAAATTCTCCGTTTTTAATATCTTTCAGAACTCCAAATTTCATTATCTGACCTCCTTGAATTTATATTTCTGTCTTTTACTATTGCAAGAGCCGTGCCAAAAGAAAAAGATGTTGAAATTTCAACATCTTTTAATCCTATCTCATTTTTGAGCATATTTTTAGCTCATTTTTGCTCATTTTTGAGCAATATTAATCATTTTTGAGCATTTGTTATTACCTCTATACCAAGCCGTAATTCTTTGCTTTTCTTGAAAGAGTTTGTCTTGGAACTGTCAGCATATCTGCTGCCTTACTTATATTCCCTCCACAAGCCTCCAAGGTCTTTTGAATTATTCTTTTTTCATAAGCCTCCACAAGCTCTGTTAACGCACCTGCGCCAATCTCTTCTTCCGTAGGTTTTTCCGATATCACGTTTAACGAAATGCGGCTTTGAATATGGCGTGAATCCAATTCGTCGCAGCTGTCCTCCATAACGCACATCCCATAGGCAATAACATTTTCAAGCTCTCTTATGTTGCCTCCCCAAGAGTATCCGTCCATAAGCTTCAAGGCGCTTTTGGAAACAGAAGCTACCTTTTTATTAAGCAACTTGCTGTACTTATCCATAAAATAGCTTGCTAGAAGAGGGATATCACCTTTTCTTTTTCGTAAAGGAGGGATTTCCACCTGAAGCATTGCAAGCCTAAAATAAAGGTCAGCTCTGAGTTTACCACTGTCTACAATAGATTTAGGAGTTTCATTTGTAGAGGAAATAATGCGAACATCGACTTTTCTTATCTTCTTATCCCCTATTCTTCTAAAGGTTCCGTCCTGCACAAAACGCAATAATTTTGATTGTACCTCCACAGGCATGGAGTTTATCTCATCAAGAAATAAGGAGCCACCGTCTGCCAGTTCGATAAGACCTATCGAGTCCACGGCACCTGTAAAAGCACCCTTTGAAGTTCCGAAGAGTATGCTTTCAATAAGGGTTTCGGGAATCGCCCCGCAATTTTGTACCACAAAATGTTTTGCCGCTCTCTTGCTGGCTTTATGAATGGAGTGAGCTACAAGCTCTTTGCCCGTTCCCGATTCACCGTATATAAGTATAGGAAATTCCGCCTTTGCGAGCTTGCCTATGCTTTCCTTTAATTCCAGCATTTTAGGGTCGCGGGTTACAATATCCTCTAAACCGAAGCGAGCCTCATCTTTAAGCTGCAATTTATCAACTTTGCTATAGCTATGCAGAATTTCTTCGCTAAAATTCTGTACGTCTTCTGCCAAGCTACCTTTAGTTGAAGCTTCCCCGTTGTCCGTAACGGAAAGGTCTATGGCTCCGACAATAACGCCCTTTGACCTGATGGGTAAAGATATTGAGGAAATTTCTATGGGCTTCCAACCGGTAGCTTTAAGTTCCTGCTTTTCTCGAAAAATAGGAACGCCTTTTCTCATTGCTTCATAAAGGCTACTGGTATTTTCATCTAAATTCTCATATATATCTAAAAGCTTTTTCCCGACTATCTCGTAGTTTTCATTTTTACTGCCAAACTTATTGTTGAATTTTGCAGTAAAGAGAATCTCTCCCTCTACGTTAATAATCGTAATACCCTCAATATATCCGGGATTTTCAAACATTTTCATACCATCTCGCTCCTATTTCACGTCTGTTTTTTCAACCCCCTACCTAAAAGCTGTTTCATCAGCCTTTCGGTCCATCCTCATATGTGTCGCCATCATAAAAGTTATCATATCCATCGTCTTCAAAATCAGGATATATATCGGGTTCCATTACATCGCAATTAACTAAATTCACAAAAGGTAAATAAAGAATACCGTTGCTTTCCTGTTGACCAAACTTACAGTTCTTGAAATTTACGACTTCTTCATCTTCTCCAAGTAAAAAGCCCCATTCATTATGATCGAAAGTACAATCTGTAAATTGGAATTTACCATATCTTCCCTGAAGACTCATTGCTACCCATGAGCAGTCATGAATAATGCTGCTTTTCATTCTTAAATCGGTACAGTTATTTGCTTCAAGTCCAATAACTCCGCAACCGTAAAGATCCAATTTGCTTAAAAGAATATTGTCACAGCCCTCAAGAGTTATGACATTTCCGCCACATTCCACCATTTCCGTGTGACCTATCTTTAAACGCTTTATGGTAAGGTCATTACAATTAACAAATTTCATAACATCTGCCATTTCCGATTCGATGACAATCTCACAGATTTCATCTTCGTCCTCTGCACCGATTATTGTAAGACCCTCAACACTATTTACTACAAGCTGAACATCACCATAAATTTCCTCAAGTCGAATATAGTCATGGGTTTTGTTCCACTCTTTTCCATGCTTTTCCCAGATAGCCTCTATATAGTTTGTGAGATTATAGTAACCGGCCTCTACTTCTATGGTAGTGTTCGGAGCTATCGCCTCAATAAATTCTTTCGCACTGGAAACCCTAACAATATTTTCATAGCCATCTTCGTTTTTCGGTGTCGGCTTATCAGTTGTGCAGCCGGCACAAGCAACCATAACAGCCACCATCAGCAGTGCAAGTAACTTTCTTTTCATTTTACCCTCCATGTTTACATCATTTCTAGGTTCTCCCATTGGAAATCATCCGACTAGATTATACCCTTTAGCCAAATAAATTGCAAAGTAAATAGTGTAAATTGAACCATTAAAAAAGCGGCTCCGAAGAACCGCTGATTTAATCTTTTTCTATTTTGCCTTAGGTCCTGCTTCAACAACAGCTTTTTCCATATTTGGATACTTCTTGGCAAAGTTTTCCTGATACATCTTTGCCAGCTTGTTAGCCTGCTCATCATATGCAGCCTTATCAGCCCACATACCGCGTGCGTCTAACATTTCCTCAGGAACATTAGGACAACTTGTCGGATAGTCAACATTGAATATATCGTGATGTTTAAATTCAATATTGTCGAAATCTCCGTTAAGTGCTGCTGTAACCATAGCTCTGGTGTAAGCTAACTTCATTCTCTTAGCACCTGCCGCTGCGGAACCGCCTGCCCAACCGGTGTTTACCATGTAAACCTTGGTGCCGTACTTATCCAGCTTTTCACCTAACATCTTGGCATATACGCCCGGATCCATAGGCATGAAAGGTTCACCGAATAAAGTTGAGAAAGTTGGCTGCGGTTCGGTAACTCCACGCTCTGTACCTGCCAGCTTTGATGTGAAGCCTGTTACAAAGTGGTACATAGCCGCATTCTTATCGAGACGAGAGATTGGAGGAAGAACTCCGAAAGCGTCTGCTGTCAGGAAGATTACCACCTTTGGAACACCGCCCATGCCCGGAATTTGAGCATTGTTAATGTAGTGTACAGGGTAACCGACACGTGTGTTTTCTGTAAGTGTCTTATCTTCAAAATCCAGTTCTCTTGTTTCAGGGTCCATGATAACATTTTCTACCAAAGAACCAAACTTGATGGCATTGTAAATATCCGGTTCGTTTTCTGCCGAAAGGTTAATACATTTAGCATAGCAACCACCCTCAAAATTGAATACGCCATCAGGTGACCAGCCATGTTCATCATCTCCGATAAGTTTTCTGGCAGGGTCTGCGGAAAGAGTAGTCTTACCTGTTCCGGAAAGTCCGAAGAAAATAGCCGTATCATGAGTTTCAGGATCCATATTGGCAGAACAATGCATTGGAAGAACATTCTTTTTAGTCATTACGTAGTTCATAGTAGAGAACACGCTCTTCTTAATTTCGCCTGAATAAGCTGAACCTGCTATAACAATCATATGTGCTTCATAGTCAATCATAATAGCAGCTTCGGAATGAACGCCGTCTATTTCAGGATCGCACTTAAAGCCCGGTGCGCAAAGAATAGTGTAGTCCGCCTCGCCGTAATTAGCCAGTTCTTCAGCTGTAGGCACGATTAAAAGCTGATGAATAAATAAATTCTGGCTGGCAAGTTCGTTTATGATTCTGAACTTTTGAGTATATTTCTTGTCAGCTCCTGCATAACCATCAAAGATGAAAACTTCTCTACCCTGTAGATATGCACAAAGCTTGCCCTTAATAGCGTCAAACTTTTCACGGGAAATAGGTCTGTTTACCTTACCCCAGGCAATTTCGTCGTGTACTCCCACTGTATCAACGATAAACTTGTCTTCAGGGGATCTTCCTGTGTATTTACCGGTAGTTACCACCAATGCACCGTTCTCGCAAAGAGAACCCTCTCCTCTGCGAAGAGCCGCTTCTGTAAGCTGTGCAGGTGTAAGGTTGCGATAAACCGCCTTTGGTGCTATAATGCCGTGTTTTTCAATACCATAAGTTTCCATTTTTTACCTCTTTCTGTATTGCTTTATTTTCTGCGCGCCCATTGAGCGAGGGTCACGCTTTCTAACTTAATTCAGCTTTCGCTTACAGTTAGATTGTACCCTTTATATGCCCTAATTGCAAGGATATATTGTATACATCTTGCTTTTTAGTCTACAAGGATAAATCCTTAACTAAAGGCACTTTTTGATAATTTCAGGGTCCTCTAAACAATAATCCAGCATCCTCGCCAGTACACCGGTATATCCCTTGCCTAAAGCTTTCGCTTTGGTTACAGTTTCAGGAGATAGGCGCAATGCAACCACCTGCTTCTGCTTATCAAGTTTCTTTTCCTGTTTCGATGACAATGCCTGTAAGACAGCAGATAAATCCACCTCCGATGAGGAAGTTTCCTTTTTCCCCATCGCCGTCATAAGACTTTCGCCGTTTCCCGACGTTATAGGCTTCGGCTTTTCAGCTTTATCTGATGTAATTGCCTGCTCTGCCTGTTTTTCCTCTGTGCTCTGTGGTTCTTCACTATATCTTCTCAAAACAAATCTAGCTTTTTTCGCCATTTCAGTTTCTCCTTTGTTGCCTTTTTATATCGACCACTTCCAGTATAATCTTTCGTATTACATTTTGCAAAAGCTATTTAACTCTATGCAGCAACTCGGAAGATAAAGTCCCGTCAACAATTATGAAAACCTCGTCTGTTATGAGCTTATTATTTCCGTAGTCCGCAATGAACACAACTTTTAAATGCTCCGGCTTCGTAAGACCCCAACGGTGCACAAAATCCCTTTGCCACATTTGACCTTTATAAACAGTAGTTGCAAAGTCTGTTTCGCTACCACGGGTCGCAGTACCGCCTTTATCACCCTTTCCGCTCTTTATGCCGTTCTCCAGCCCCGTTTCAATTCCTGCATATTTCCACTTTCCATCATTATTTTCATATAGCTTTGCAATGACTTTCTTTGGTTTTCCCAATACCTCCGCCTCAAGCATAAACTTTTCTCCTGTCCAAAAGACATTGGAGTAGCGAGGGCGAGGCGTATTCCTTTCCATATAGTCTTTGTAGCTGATTTCAAGAGGTTTCTCCACTATTCCCGTTTCGGAAAATTTATATTTTTTATTAAACAGCAAGCGCTTATCTTCCCATTTTTCTGTATGAAAAGCTCTCCCCTCTATTCCCGCAAGCTGTTCAATAAAGAACGAGTAAGTACCTGCCCCTACTCCCGTATTATCTCTGACAGTTGCAATTACCGTGTATTTTTCAGCTTCACCCTTGAATGTTTCTGTAAGGGAAACAGGATAATTACCGCTACTGTCTGCTTCAAGGTTCTCCCAATATTGCTTTATTATCCGCTTCTTTCCTCTATATATTTCCACTGTGAGATTCAGCAAATCCTTTTCCTCGTCGTCAATTCCCACCTTTACCCTAAGGGGAAAATCTGCTTCGGGGGTTTGGGGTTCTGTCTCTATAAAGGTAATATACGGCGCAGTTAAAGTTTCGCCTAATACATAAAAAGTTATATTGGCAAAATCCGAAGCCTTATCAAATTCAGGATATCCACCTTTAGTCTTTCCTCTTGACGTGTCATCATAGGCAAAATAAGAAACTTGGTATTTTCCGTCTATGTAAAATTTCTCAATACACGCAGATAACACATATCGCTTTGCTTCTTCATAAGTGAGCGTATTTCCGCCCTCTAAAGCAACTTGGCAATCATCATTTTCATCTGAAGTAATTGAATTATTCTTTCCGTCTTTTACTGCGGCAACGCCTTTTTCGAAAACCTGTTTTATGAGCATAGCCGCTTCCTCAGGAGAATAACTCCCAATCGGCACGGGATTTCCCGCGATTTTTATCACTTCTTCCTTTTCATTTAATATCACTCCCGCTTGCAAATTTAAGCCGTCATTGTAAGGAGTGTGGGTATAAATCCAATAATCGCTTTTCTTCGGGTCTTTTTCAAAGTCGGAATAGAAAAGGTTGTAACCCACGTTTTCGCCCTTTTTATAAATAAGTGCGTCCTTTGGTTTTTCAAAGTGCTCTTCAGTAATGCGCAAAAGTTTGAGTTTGGTGTTTTTAGCCCTATTCCACTTTTCAACCCACTTGTTTGTGGCAAGCCCCTCGTCAACATATACTTTCTTTCCCTTGAAATATGTATATATCTTAAAGTCTTTAATACGGCTGTCGCCTGTCGGTAACTCCAGTCTAAAATTTACCCTTTGAGTGCCCTTTGGGCTCTCTTCCTCTTGAACCGATTTCACATCCTGCAAAAGCAGCTCCGCTGTACCGTCTCCATTACCGTCCCCGTAATAAAAAGCTCCGGCTGAAAGGGGTTCGGGTATCTCGTTCACCAGCAACCCTCTGAAATTCTTGAGGTAAATTTCTTCGTCTATCGCTTTGATTTTATCTTCTTGTCCCAAAGAATCAAAGGTTGCTGAAACATTAAAGCTCCTACGACCCGCCAATTTCCAAGAAGTTGCGGCAAAATTATTATAGATGGAAATATCAGGATAAGTGTAATTATTATTCAAGGCGAAGACCCTATCCATATTAACCCTTGCTGTTCTCGAGCCCTTATAAACCGCCTCTGCAATAAGAAATGCCGAAAATTCTCCTTTTAGAATATTGAAAGCATAGTTATTTCCCGACTTTGTAATTAACGGAACGGGAACCGTTGTTGCAACATCCTCTTCCCCAAGAGGTGTATATTCCATAGGGGTTTCAACATGAAAGCTCTTTGACTTTTGCTCACGAAATAAATTATAGCCTAAGCCTATTGTCTGAAAATCTCCCCTTAATATTTGGCTTCCTCCTTTTTCCTCCCTATATTGATTAGATATTAAATTTTCATTCCAAACTCCAGTTTGATTGGAATCAAAATCTTCTGTAGGCTCTAAAATCTGAACTTTTATATCATCTAAAAACCAAATAATATCATCCCATCCGTATTTTACATAAGGGTGACGGAAAACCACCTTGTTATTGCCCTCCGGGAGTAAAACCTTGCCGGCATATTTCCACGGGCCTCCTTGCCTAAAGGTATCGGAAAGATCTAACATATTTCCTTTTTCATCATATATAAATATACGGCTTCCTGCTGAATTGTAGACTCTTTCTGTGGTAACCTCAAAGGTTCCCACTTTCCCATGAGGAATAGGAATTTCTATGGTTCTGTCGGCATAAGTTCCGCCACTGTCGTATTTCCACGTACAATAGAAAAACAAAGGGTAATGTCCATTTGAAAATCCACCTAATTTGAAGAACGAATCCGCCTTAGTTTCATCTGAAAAATCTTCATAATGTTCCTCCACCACTTTATATTGCCTGCCTGTTAAAAGTTCGGGCTGAACTGTGGATTGAAGCTTAGTAGTCACGGAAACCGCTTTTGCAGGCAGTGTCTCTTTCCCCTCCAGCTCTATTTCATAATAATATTTTGTAAAAGGTGACAGATCGTAGCTTCTTTCAATGTAAGCATTTCCCAAGTCTTCCCCATTTCCTGAAGAAACTCCATTATCCGAGGAAGTATTTTCACCGATACCGTAATTCTCGCTTTCCACCGAAGCTTCCAAAACATTAAAGCTTTTATCTTTATCAGTAAAAATCTCCACTAATTTATTCACAAGCTCCATTCCGTTTAAAAAATCGGTCACCTTATATCCTGCCTCTGCCACTCCCTCTCTGATTTTATCCAAATAGGTTGGTTCTGTTGACTCTGAAACATTCGCTGTCGAAGACTCCCCCTCGGCAATTCCTGTCAACAAATCAGATTCCGAAGAAGTTATCGCCTCTACAGTTTTATCCATAGTTTCCTTTTCTTTCACTATTGCAGGCTTGCTATCGTAAAGCACTACCGCCCTCTTCTGATTTCTCGCCTGTTGCAAACCTCTGTTTAAAAAGCTCGCGTAAAGGTCATCCAAAGAAAGCGCCTTTTGATTGATGTAGCCCCAACGGAGATTTCCCTGTTTCTCAATAGGATCATCGCTCCAGTTACAGCCAAAAGAAGCGCCTAGGTAATAAGGTGTCCTATAAGCAGAGGAAAGCATTCGCCCATCACTAAGCTGATTGTTGTTTTTTCCCGCACCCCCTATGGTATTGCCCCGAAATGCCGAAGCTTCTCCTGTTTTAGTATCATGGGTTATATAAAGGAAGCCAACATAAACACCGCAAAAGCTAAGACTTCTGCTGTTTTCGGAAGTACCGTAAAAGGTTCCCGTTGCAACAGTTACTTTCTCCTTTTCATCGCGCGCAAATAAAGTCCGCGAAGCCTCTGCATTGTAGCCGTAGGTATCTTTACTTTTCCTTGATTTTTCAAAGGAAGATATTTTTTCGCCACTTCGCGCGTTATAACAATCCGAATAGGAGTAATAGTAGCTGCCTGAACTTCCATTGTAAACAGTAACCAAATATTCAAAAGAACCATCCGATTTCCATGCAATTTGTGTAGCCCGATCAGTCGGGATTCCGTCTATTCTTCGTATCAGCTGTCCGCTATCATCATAAATAAATACGCGGTTTTCTGTAATGAGGGTGGATTCATCCCAAATACTGCTCTTTTTTGAGCGATAATTAAAGTTTGTAGCTCCTCCTACCCTCTGTCCGATTACGACTTCTCCTCTGCTGCTCCAACCTATAATATTTAAGCCCAAACTGTCCTTTATTCCTGAAAAATCCTGAAATTTCAATTCCTGATTGTCAATATTGAAAACTACTCTGACTGCTTTTCCCTGATTTAATGTAACTGCATGAATCTCCCGATTTATCAATACCGCCGCGCCGCCAATATCTCCTAAACTGTCGTGAAGTGCCATAGCTCCGGCATAAATTTTTGAAACTCCTAAATTTTTGTCTACCCCATAGATTCCGTCATCTTTCAGATAATATATGCTGTCGTCGCTGCAAAACACATCATCTCCTATGACCGCAGGAATTTTACCCAATATAGCTCCAGTGTCACGGTTCATTATTAGGGTTTGGCTGTCACCTGTGAAGAATAAGAATTTGCCTGTCTTATCCACTACAAAATGGTTTTGCGAGCTTCCTGAAGATGTAAATTCACCCTTTCCTATCACAACTTCCCATTTTTGTTGACCTGTAATAATGTCTGTTGCAGTAAAAGTATATGGCAACACAACCCTGTAATTCCATGCGTCCGGAGCGCTGGCTCCTTGCCTTGCCCATGTACATTCCCAAGTTCCCTCAACCCGATAAACCGTATCTTCATCTACGTAGTGAAAGAATTTTTCCTGCATGGCATTGTCTGTGTTATATACTCCCATCCCTCCTCGGTTTGTCCAATCCGACAAAAACGCCATTTGACCCTCGGCACTCCAGACGTAATGTTCGCTTTTTCCTTTGTCTTCTTGAGTCCATTCTTCCACCGGTTGTACGCTCATCTGCTCCACTGCAATCTCTGCAATTATACCCTTTTCCAAAAGCTGTGTTTTCAAATCTGTCTTCATTTTCAGTAAATCCAAATAGTCTTGATTCGAGCGGGTCAACATATATAAGCTGGTACTGACATATTCCACGGGTTCGATAGAGACAATAGGTGCAACATCAACAACCTTTGCTCCTGAAAAACCGTAGCTTGAGAGATAATCTTTTGCCTGAATAAATTCCGACAATGTGTCTTCCCTCCACAAGTCCGTCGCCCTAATACCTACTTCAAAAGAGCCGACACCAACCTTGTTGAATGCTATCTTCTGCCCTGAACCAAAGGAAAGATCTTCATATCCGAAAGTATCGGGAAGTATCGGTCGGCTCTTGTTATAATGTTCTGCCGTCGCCCCATGGAGAGAGCCAATTTCGTGAATTGCCGCCACGCTGCTTCCGTTAGGATAATTGTAGGTTACCCATTCTCGCTGAACACTGTCACCGTCAGTAGTTGTCAAATCCTCCGCAACAACTTTCGCAACATCACTCCCCTCATTTCGCAGAAAGTTCGGCTCCATCTTCACCTCTGCCTTGGGTGGAAAATCAGGACGTACATAAAAATTGTACTTATATTCATCTTCATGACCGCGGGTATCTTTCACCCAAACTCTGTAACAATAATCCTCTCCACCATCCTTGCGATTGCCGCTTGTCACGCCCTCAATTCCCTGCACTGACGGATTTTTTGTTAAAAAGTCCACAGTAATGTGAGAATAACAACCATTTTGGTCTGTGGCAAATTCGGCTTTACGAGCTTTAATATTTCCTGCTTCAAAATTCGGTTCATTGGCAGTGGCAGACCCTGTAAAATCTTTGTTTACAATCAACGTCTCCCCCGTTCCGCAGTCCGTGATTTCCACGAACCAATCCGTAACAGGATAGCTTGGATTCACTGCAATATCCGCTTTTATAGTCTGGCGACGGTTTTGTTTTTGGAAGCCTGTCAGACTTGACGTTATAGCCGGAGTTCGCAAAACCTTTATAGGCTTTGTATCTTTAAGCTCTTCTCCGCTGTTTAGATAAACATAGAGAGTGGCTGTTTCCCTCCCTACCTTTGTAAAGGTTGTATCAAAAAGTACTTTTGAAGACTTGGAACGGCGAACATAACCGTTTCCGCTATCAATGTCCACATCATTGGTGGCTAAATCCTCTTCATAGGCACGATTCGCATAATATTTCTTGCCATCCACTGTAAATTCCGAGTCGTCTCTGGCGCCAACCGTATGACCTTCATAAACACTATTTGGAAGTTCAAGAATAGCTTTACCCTTTACTTCAGTTTTATCAATAATATTTATACGCTTCGTAACTTCATCTCTTTGTCCGTTCTCGGTTTCAACTTCCAAACGATAATCAACCATGCAGATTTCATCAAAGCTTTGGTTTATGCTTTGTCCGGAGTTTTTGCCGAAAGCTTTATTGCCAAGACCTTTCCAAGTAGCTATGGTCACAAAGTCCTCATCTTTTCCAAGAACTTTTCTTGAAAGTATTCCCTCTTTGTATATAAGATTGTCCGCAAGTAAAGTAGCGTCCTTTACCTGAAAGGTTTCTCCCTGCTTGGCTTTGACAGGTAAATCCAAACCTGCTTCTAAAAATCCCTCTTCCACTTCTTCCTCGTAGGTGACTTTGTAATGAAAGACTATCGGAGTATATACCAAGTAAAGTTTCGCCTCTATAAATTTAGGGTCGTTGCAACGGCTTATTGCCTGATCAATAGCATTGGCTGTGACAGGGTCTTGGGATGTAAATTCCGACCATGAACCTAGCTGCGAAGAAAGTTTAGAGCGGGTTTCCGCTTCTCCTTTGATACGTGTTTCGTTATAGATTTCAAATGGAATATGAGTGCTTAAAAGGGTATTACAGTTATATGAAATTCTATTTCCTAAAATAGAAGCGGTAACCGATATATTTATTGAAGTTTGCCCACTATACACACTTTCAAACTTATTTGAATCACTTGCTAAATAAGTATGTCCACTACATTTTTCATCAAATGCATAATTAGGAACGGCAAAATTATAAGGTGCCACTTCTATTAACTCAAACTTTTTATCATTTTCTTTTTTAGGAAGATTAAAGCTTGAACTAAATTTCTTGATTCCTCCCCACTGTCCGTTTTCCCATTTCTTTGGACCGGGGTCATATTCTACCGGCTGTAAGCCGACAGTTAAATAATATCTGTCTTCCGTTTTTAAAATCTTTTTGGTTTCTGCCGTAACAAAAAAAGGTGTGGCGAAAGTCCCCGAAAAGACTATCGCCACTGACAGAAATCCTGAAATTATTCTTTTAAAATTCAGTTTCATATCTATCACCATCTAATAGGTTTTCTTGGAAAAGGTTTTTTGAAATGTTTTTATTTTGAGATTATAGAGAATTGCTCCAATCCTTTTAAAGCGTTGAGGCTTTTTGTTCTTATCCATAAATTATCTTTTGATAAACTTCATATTTCCATAATTTATAGTTATAACTATCTATATAAGTAGAATTTTAGGTTTTAAATAAAAGGATTAGGATAAATTCTAACTCTCACATCCACACCTGTACTGCTCGCAAATGCAATGTAATCAAATTTCGTTGGATACGTATAAGATGTAATATTACACGAATTTACTTTATCGAAATTAGCAAAGATTTTTGGTTGTTCTATAATTTTTTTATCTTTTATAAGGTATACTACATAGCTTAATTCATTCTCAACATCGAAGTTATGAAATAACTTTGGATAGAGGGTTGGCAGCTTTTTATGCAACTTCTCTACCTCTTCCCATGTTCTTTCAGGGTTTATTTCTATTTCAAGAACACCTTTAGGATATACTTCGATATCTTGAGTCCAGTTAATCTTTGAATCCATGTATGTGCTACCCTCATGATTGGTTAAATATGCATACCTCTTATCCCTATAATTAGTCACATACTTATCCAAAGAATCAATCACATAGGGCTGACCGGCAACCTCTTTAGCCGGTTTACTCTGATTTTCCGCAATTTCGCGATTTCGCAAAAGTTCAGGAAGTACTCTTTCGGACTCATCTATAATTCTATGAATTACCACCGCACTCTCCGCTCTGGAAAGTGTACCCTTTGGGAGAAATGTGCCGTCAGGATAGCCTGTAATGACCCCTGCTGCGAAAGATTGCATGATTTCATATTCATTCTCTTCCCCAAAGATATCGGTAATGCTTTTAGCCAGTTCGTCGTAGTCCTCAACTTTTCCTGCGCCTATGGCATTTGCAGCGATAAGAGCCATATCACTTCGCGGAATTTCCTGATTTAGCCGGTTCTCGCTAATCTGAGTTTCATCGAAAAGACCACTGGCAACAGCTGCTTTGTAGTAACCTGAAGCCCAATTTGTTGCCCCCGCCTTAACATCCGCAATTCCCACATCCTGACCGTTAACGGCAATGGTAACCATTTTAATAAATTCACCATAGGTAACCCGCCGATTAGGCTTGAACGTTCCGTCCGCATAACCTTTGACTATGCCTTTTTCACATATAGGTCGCACGCTACCGTAAGCCCAGTGAGTAATTCCCACGTCGATAAAGTTCGGAATGCCTGCTTCTGCTGTTTCTGGCAAAGTCATATCCCAACCTAAAATACCTACAGTCAGCATAAGCACGGCTAAAAAACAAGCTCTCCTTTTGGAACTTTCCCGCTTTGCCACCTGTAAATTTCTCTTGAAAAACATTTCTTCTCCTTTCTGCCTTTCATCCTTTAATAAAATGCCGTGTCATAACCTTTTCCAATTTATGATATGAACACAGTTACAGATTATTCCATTTTACAAATATTGTCAACCTTATTTTTACATTTTATCCGTTATTTATTTTTTTATTAAGGGGTATTGAGCCTGTCTTTACTTTTCTATCCTTTCTTTAGGATGTATTTCTTACATTTACTTTAAGACCTGCGGAGTCCTTTATTCTTATTTTTGAACAGCAAAAAGCAGTAAATCAAATCGGTTTACTGCTTTCATAAATCATTTTTAAATTTTCTTTCTCTCGCTTATAATGTACTACTTTGAAAAAATGTGCCGACATTCACTTTCAATGAACCTCGACACATTTATTATGAAGCACTTATAATCCGGCTTTTAATACCTATAAAGTTTGGATTGAATCCTTATTGGCTATCCTTTACACCCTGTAAACCAGCGCCCCCTCTTCCACATCAATCTTCACCCTGCAGCCGTCATAGATTTCACCGCCTATGATTCGTGTTGCTATTTGAGTTTCAAGGTTCTTTTGGATATAACGTTTAACAGGACGTGCACCGTAGTTCGCGTCATACGCTTCCCTTGCTATAAACTCTTTAGCCTCCGAAGTAAGCTCCAAAGATATTTCTTTTTCAGCCAGTCGCTTCTTTAATGCTTCAAGCTGTAAATCAATTATGCTTCCAATTTGCCCTATTGTCAGCGGGCTAAATACCACAATATCATCCACACGATTGATAAATTCAGGTCTGAAATTCCGCTTCAATTCCTCTTCAACACGCTGTTTTACACCATCATCAATAGTTCCGTCATCATGAATATTGTCTGTAAGGTATGCTGATCCAATATTCGAAGTCATGATAATGATAGTATTCTTAAAGTCCACAGTTCTTCCCTGATTATCCGTGAGTCTGCCGTCATCCAGCAGTTGCAACAAGATATTGAAAACATCAGGATGGGCTTTTTCAATTTCATCAAACAGCACCACCGAATAAGGTTTACGACGAACTGCTTCTGTAAGCTGTCCCCCCTCATCATAACCCACATATCCCGGAGGCGCGCCGATAAGTCTGGACACCGAGAATTTCTCCATATACTCAGACATATCTATACGAATCATGTTGCGTTCCGAATCAAACAAGGCTTCGGACAAGCTCTTTGCAAGTTCCGTCTTGCCCACACCTGTAGGTCCTAGGAAGATAAAGGAACCGATAGGTCTGTTTTCATTGGAAAGGCCTGCACGACTTCTAAGGATGGCGTCTGCCACAGCCTGAACCCCCTCTTCCTGTCCAACAACTCTCTTGTGAAGAATTTGCGGTAGCTGAACCAGTTTTTCTCTTTCAGTTTCAACCAATTTTGCCACAGGTATTCCCGTCCATGAGGAAACAACCTCCGCAATTTCTTCTTCCTTGACCTCTTCCTTCAGCAAGCGATTTTCTTTAGCGGTTTCCGCCTTGCTTTTAGCTTCTTCCAGTTCCTTTTCAAGATTTGGAAGTGTTCCGTATTTCAGCTGCGCCAGCTTTTCCAAATCATACTGCCTTTCAGACTCTTCTATCTGATGGCGTACCTCTTCAATCTTGGCTTTAACCTCCTTAACCCCTGTGATAGTCTTCTTTTCATCCTCCCATTGTGCTCGCATTTTGGCATTCTCTTCATTTAGTTCGGCAAGTTCCTTTTCGATTCCCCCAAGGCGCAACTTTGAGGAATTGTCCTCTTCTTTAGATAATGCCTGCTTTTCAATCTGAAGCTGCATAATCTTGCGGCTGATTTCATCCAGTTCCGCCGGCATGGAATCTATTTCGGTACGAATCTTTGAAGCCGCTTCATCCATCAGATCAATGGCCTTGTCAGGCAGGAATCTGTCTGAAATGTAACGGTCGGATAGGGTTGCACAGGCAATCAAGGCATTGTCGCTGATTCTAACTCCATGGTGAATCTCGAAACGCTCCTTTAGACCACGCAAGATGGAAATGGTGTCCTCCACTGTCGGCTGGTCTACCATAACCTTTTGGAATCTTCTCTCCAAAGCGGCGTCTTTTTCAATATACTTTCTATACTCATCCAAGGTTGTGGCTCCGATACAATGAAGTTCTCCTCTTGCCAGCTTCGGCTTCAGCAGATTTCCCGCATCCATGGAGCCCTCGGTTCTGCCTGCACCCACTATGTTGTGTATCTCGTCAATGAAAAGCAAAATTCTCCCGTTGGACTTTTCTATTTCATTTAGGACAGCTTTCAGTCTCTCCTCAAACTCCCCTCGGAATTTTGCACCGGCAATGAGCGCCCCCATGTCAAGAGCAAAAATGGTCTTGTCTTTCAGACCCTCCGGAACGTCGCCGTTTAGGATACGCTGAGCCAATCCCTCCACCACTGCGGTTTTACCGACACCCGGTTCACCAATCAGCACGGGATTGTTCTTGGTACGGCGAGACAGAATCTGAATGGTATGACGAATTTCGTTATCTCTGCCAATTACAGGATCCAATTTCCCGTCTCTAGCCATCTCAACCAAGTCACGACCATATTTATTTAAGGCATCGTAATTTCCCTCCGGGTCTTGACTGGTAACTCTTTGATTGCCCCTCACTTGAGAAAGGGCTGTAAGAAATTTATCTTTAGTAATACCGAATTGTTTAAAAATATCTGCGGAAGCAGTGCCCTTTTCTCCAAGAAGCGCCAGGTAAATATGTTCCACGCTCACATACTCGTCTTGGAAATGTGAAGCCTCTTTCTCTGCCGCTATAAGCAGTTGGCTGACTCTGCGCGAGCCGTAAACCTGCTCTGAATTTCCGCTTACCTTTGGAAAGCTGTTAACAGTAGCTAAAACTGCACCTGTAAAAGCCTCGGTATTGACTTCCATAAGCTCTAAAAGCTTTGGAATCAGACCGTCTTTTTGCTGGAGAAGCGCCAAATGTATATGCTCTCCCTCAAGGGTTGGATTTCCGTTTTCAATAGCTGTATTTTGGGCTTCCATTAAAGCCGCTTGTGCGTTTTGTGTGTATTTTTCAATATTCATAATCTCACCTCCAATTATCCTTTTGTTTATCTGTTTTTACTGCATACCCAAAAAATCGTATATTTGTTTTCTATGTTTCTTTGTTTTTACGTTTTACTGTTTTCCTTTTTCTTATTTCTTATTTTTTATTCTATGCTGCGGGGGTACAGCTTTTCCCTACAACTTCATACTAAACCCCTTAATTTTAAAAGTCAAGAACTTTTTAGCACTCACCGCAAAAGAGTGCTAACAAAACATATGAAATCCTTTCCCTAAAAACACTTTCCCTAACTTTTACAGGTGCAGTTTTGCTGCTGTTAACAGCTTTCCAATACGCCATTATGGCTGAAAATGTAAAAGACAGGCCGTCGCCTGTCTTTTACCGTTTCTATTTCCCTTATGCATTGGAGGCTTAGTCCAATTATTTTCTTAATGTCTAGGTAAACCTTATCACGTATACAGCTATTTGGGAAATTCAAAATACTAATTTTGATATTAAAAAAATTCATATCAGAGCAAATTTCAACATCCACTTACTTTGATATGAATTTTTTGAAGAAAGGAAACTCCCATAATCAGATATTTTTATATCTGAAATACCCAGCCTTAAAGGTCTGTTCTAAAGTTTCACATCTTCCTGCATATACTTTATAAATTTCTTAACTGTCTGCTCCGTTTTTTTAATGGATTTAACTGCAATTCCCACAGTATATCCTTTAGCTTCCTTAAACGGCAAAACCTTAACATTGCCTCTATAGCTTACAACGGAAAGTTCTGTAATTACTGCTACTCCCAAGCCCGACTCAACCATTTGAATAATGGAAGTATCGTCAGAAGATTCCACATTGATACGCTTCACACCTCGCGGTAATAAATCCTCTACATATTGCTCGTTGCCTGAAATAATGGGCTTCTTTAACAGTTGTTTTAAGGAAACAGGTTTATCCTCTTCGCATTTAAAATCCGGCGGAACTACTGCAACCAAGGAAACCTCTTTCAAAGGAATAAAGTCAAATTCAGGTTTAGTTCGATGGTCTACGAAAGCCATCTGAATTTCCCCATCTGCCAGTCTTTGCCAAAGATTCAATCCGTCAATAATAACATTGATATTTGTATCCGGATAAAGCTTTTTAAATCCTGATATTATTTGAGGAAGCCACGCATGCGATATACTTGAATGACATCCGATATTTATTGTTTTTGACGCTTTTCTCCCCTCCCGCTCCGCCTCTGCTTTAAGCTCATCACAAGCCTTTATCACATTTTTAATATAAGGCAGTAAACGTTCCCCCTGTTCCGTAAGTTTAATGCCTCTGTTATTTCTGTCTAAAAGAGGGCATTCCAAGTCGTTCTCCAGTTTATACATCATGTGGGTAATTCCCGACTGGGAATATCCCAGTTTCTCTGCCGCCTTACTAATGCTCCTGTATTCTACCGCCATTAACATGGCTTTCAATCTTGAATCGTCCATTATTGCCAGTCTCCTTTACTTGTGGTAAGTTTCGTGTCTGTTTATTTTAAAGGATCTATAAATTTGTTCCAACAAGAAAACTCTTATCATCTGGTGAGGAAAGGTCATTTCCGAAAAGGATAACTTCATATCCGCCCTGGCTGACACTTCAGCGGAAAGTCCCAAAGACCCGCCAATAACAAACGCTACATTGCTTTTCCCGTCTATAGCCAGTCGGTTCATCTTCTCCGCCAACGCTTCGGAGCTTAAAGCTTTACCCTTGATTTCAAGGGTAAAAACATACATATCCTTTTTAATCTTTGAAAGAATGTTTAGCCCCTCTTGACGCTTTACCTCTTCCTCCTCCGCCTCTGACGCGTTGTCCGGAAGCCTTGCTTCCTTTAGCTCCTCAATCTGCAAGTTACAGTAACTTCCCAGCCGCTTGGAATATTCTCCAATAGCCTCAGCCCAATATTTTTCCTTTAATTTACCTATACAAACTACTGTTACATTCATCTTTTCTCCTATTTGCCTCTTCAGGCTTCTTTAGAATAACACAAAAGACGGCTTATTATCAATACACCGAGTGACTGAAAAGCTCAAAAAGCTCACTTCTTTACAGCTTCACCTCGGCGTAAGTAAGCTACACCAAAAACACCTGACTGATTTGGTCTCTAAGCAATACTGCCACCCTAACATGACGATCTATATAATAACCCTCTTCAGCCAATATATTCTGTACTGTAGTAAATGCCAGCTCCGGAAAGTTGGTTTCATGGCTAAGATGTGCAAGAAGAACCGTAGGAATTTCCTCACCCTCCGACTCTCTCAAAATACGGCAAATTTCTTTACCCGCAGCTTCATTGGACAGGTGCCCCTGATCGCTAAGTATTCTCCTCTTCAAAGAGTATGGGTATCTGCAAAAGTGAAGCGCTCCAACATCATGATTAGATTCCAGCACCATTAGTTGCGAATCTGACAAAAGCTGATGGGCGTCTTCGCCAATGCAGCCCGAATCAGTCAAGATAGTCATACGTCTGCCGCCTGACTCAAAAGAATAACCTATAGGCTCCGCCGCGTCATGTGATAAAGCAAAAGAAGTTACTGAAATATCCCCCAGCTTAATGGTTTCTCCCGCAAAGGTATCATAGTGTTCCACCTTTTCCAATTTGTCACAAATAGCTTTCCATGTTCCCATTGAAGAAAACACCTTAAGCCCATCTATTTTTTTAGAAAGAACCCGTACGCTTTTCACGTGATCCTCATGTTCATGAGTTAAAAGTAAGGCGGAAACGAATTGAGGGTCGGTTCCAACGGATACCAGCCCCTCTAAAATTCTCTTACCGCTAATTCCTGCATCTACTAAAAGAGCTGTGTTATCTGTTCTTACCAAATAGCAATTTCCACTGCTGCCACTGGCGATAGAGCAAACCCGCAGCCCGCCGGTTTCAAAATAATTCATCCTAAACCGCCTCTATATATTGTGTCTTTCCGCCCTCTGTGGTCACTCTCCATGTTGGAAAAGCCGTATCTGATATGGCACTGTCTACATTTACATCTCTGGTATCCGGAATCCAGTATACCAGTTTAATATCCGTTATTTTCGTAGGTTCGCCATCGTTATCAAGAGACATAAGTGCAGTTGCCGCCGAAACCAATTCTGCCTTTCTACCCGATACGGTAGTTGGCATAAGCCATGAATATGCAAAATTTACAAGTCTTTTGCCTTGGAAAGTACAAATCATGTAGTTTCCTGTAACCTCCAGTCCGTTTACTCTGTTTTCGAAGTTTACCCAAACCCTGCCATCCTTTCGGAAAACAGATTTCAAAGTGAGACTGTCACACATCAGCCCCAAATAAGTTATAAACTCCTCTGAAGCCTCCGTAAAGTTTTCATCCGAGTCTCCCGCGGAAATGACACTTTGACTGTTAATCAGCGCCTCAACATCTTCCGGTGCGATATCCACATAAGCACCTTGAAGCAGAGGTACAGCCGTTTTCCCTTTCGGAACAGAGGTTTCCAAATCAATCCCTCTTTCCCCAAGCATTTGAATCAGGATATCCTCGTTAGTCAGGTCGTTAGCCGCACTGTTATGACGCTGCTGGTAACTTCCTATTAAGAAGATATTGGTCACCAGTAAGGCTATTATTAAAATGGTTTTTGCTTTTGTCCAATTCATCGTTCTTCCTTATTCTCTAAAGGTTCAGCTGTATACAGGTCAAAGTAAAGCGGATTTTCCAATCCTTTAACTCTAATCTCCCAAGCAGGCACGGCCTTTTCGGAAATTATGGCATAGCCATATCTCATATTTACTATCTTCTCCGCCACATCATCCACAGTAAGCTTTACGCTTTTAAAATCTTCCGATTTTGGTTGGTTTTCAAGGGTCAGCTTATCTGCAATATACTTATAATTAGTCGCTATTGTATTGATGGCGCTAAATGCTTCCTTGCTTTGATTTGCGCTTTCGCTGCTGTCAATAGACAGCTGATTTATGTAGTAATAAGTTACTACACCGCCGGTTATCTCAACCACCAATGGTGGAGACTGACTGAAAATATCAGTATTACCTACCTCCTGTTGAAATTCAAAACGATAAGTTTTTTCACCCTCTGTGCTTCTGCTTGCTTTTGCCAAAACATATCTCGAGCCTTGAACTGCTGAAATCGGAACTATTGTATGTCTGTCCACAAAGGCTAACGCCAAATCTAAAGAATCGTAGAAGCCTAAAGTCGCCTTGCCCTCAGAAGCAGATTTGTACTCTACACTGCCATCCACATCCAAAATCAGCACCATTTCTGCATAGCCGTACATATATGTAACTTTGCCGTTTGCGTCCTCTATTTTTCTCACAAAATCGAAAGTGTTTCCAAAAAAGGATTTCGCTTCCTCATTAATTCTGTTTTCATTGTGATGACCCAACAGATGTTTTATGTCTACACTTTCCAAATTGCTGTTAAGGTAAAGCGGAATAAGAAGCTGATTCTTTACCTGTGCACCCATATAGTCGGTCATGTGGTAACAAATAGGGTACTCTGCCCCAAGCCCACCGGCTAAAATACTGTCCACATAATTTATTTTCTTTTCAAAGATAATGCGATAGGTTTTATTTTGACTCCCGTCAAAAACCAATAAACTGTCAGGAACCGAATTGGTAAAGCCCACCTCTGTAACAGAGGAAAGATTTTCAATTCCCGTTAGTTTGTCTGCCCCTAAACGCTCCACATATTCCCTCGCAGGAATATTGTACCCAAAGTAACATTTTACAGCGGAGTACTGGTATACCTCATCATAAAGTTCCATTGGAAATTCTTCGACTACCGCTTCTCCGTCCACAAAGAGACCGGCTAAAGTGCCTGCAAAGCTGCCCTCCTGTGTACTTTTCCCGTAGATTTCTGCCGGACAATGAGCAATTTGAGATTCTCCCTCGGAATTTATAATTTCCATATACAAGGGCAGTACCACATCTTCCGGAAAGGTAAGCCTTTCTGCTTCACTTTCTTCACCGAAATTCAAGTTAAAATCGTCTATACTTAAATCTTTCAGACTGACATCACTCCAAAAAAAGTACAATAGTAGTATTGTGCTAAGGGTCAATACTACTATAAGGATAGTTTTTAATTTTTCTATAATAATAAGCTTTCTTTCGTTCATTAATTTCTATGAGTTACCAAATATGGTCTTAAGCAAGTTGGTTAGGAATGTCAAAGTTCCTGACTGGTTGGTGGTATAAGTTCCGTTAACCGCAGCTTCTTTTTCTCCCATGGTTACGGTTCTGGTAGTAGTATATACTACATTTCCCTTACCATCTAATGTCTTTACGGTTATACGATAGAAACCGGGTTTAACATTTTCAAATTTTTTAGTGTAATAGCTAAGTTTAGTAGTAGATGTGAACTTTTCCTTTTCTGCAATATTAGTATATGTTTTAGTTATTTTGGTTTCCTGTACTCCGTTTGCTCCTGTTACGGTAGACACGACGTCTGTTTCTTTTGCAACCTCTACGGTTATAGTTTCTTCATTTGTTACCTTTACAGAAACGAGGAGATTTGATGAATTAATAGTAGCACCGGCAGATGGATTTACTATGTTGATGTATGGATCAGCATCAGCAAAAGCCATTGAAACCGAACTCATTACCAATACAAGTATTAGTAGTAATGACAATACTATTCTTTTCATAAGACTCCTCCTTTCTTAGATATTCTGATATACGCTCCGCGCTTATTATGTCATGTTTACATGGTATATTTCAGTCACGTAGGATTTTGCTTAAGTTTTCAAAAGCAAAATATTTGCACCACTATATAATTTCTGCATAATGATTACTTTGGGTGTCATTTTGTCATATCTCTGATTATAATTTTCAGATGTATATGTATAATATATATTTATATAGCTTTATATATGGCGAAACAACTTTGCAACTTGAGCCCATCATACAAAGATACGTATATTATATTAGCATACCTTTATTACAGTAGTATTACATAGGTTTTAAGTCGTTTTTACATCTCAATTCATCCATGGCTATATTTGCAAGCTCGTCGCACCTGTTATTCATTTCCGTCACATACTTAAAATCTTCAAAAGAAAAGCCTGCACCGTTCCACTCCACAAACTTCTGATAAAGTTTGTTAAAATCCGTACTCTTGCTGTTTAGGTTTACATGACCTTTAACCCTGTAAAAATCAACCTTTTCCTGCTTTTCCACAAGTTCCAGCAACCTTTCCCAAAGTTCTCTGTTTTCTACAGGCTCTTTTTTAGAATTTTTCCATCCGTTTTTACGCCAATTAACATACCATTTCTCACGAAAGCAATTCATCAAATATGAACTGTCGGAGAAAACTTCCAGCTCCAGCCCGTCCTTTTTCAAAGCCTCCAAAGCTTCTATTAGTGCCGTCATTTCCATTCGGTTGTTGGTAGTATTCAGCTCTCCGCCATGAAGTTCCTTGCGACGCTCCCCATATTCAAGAACGCTGCCCCAGCCACCTATGTTCTCCGCCGACTGATTACCCGAGCAGCCGCCATCTGTATAAATTCTAATCTTCATAAGTATCCCTTAACATTCCTTTCGATGTCGCTTTTACAGACCTGCTGCTAAAAAGTCTCTCAGTTCGCTAATCCTTAAATCTTGGAGTCTCGCTTCTCCAATGCTGTCTAAAAGAACCACCTTTATTACTTCTCCGTCTCTCTTCTTGTCCGCCAGCATTGCCTCCGCCAATTCCTTGGCATTGTATTCACAGCTTGTTGGTAAACCGTAATGCTTTAAAAGATTTTCAATAGGAACAGCAAGGTTGTCCTTACAATAACCCTTGGCAAAAGCCGCCTTTGAAATGACAACCATGCCTATTGCCACGGCATAGCCATGGGTAATGGTAAAGCCCGAACACTTTTCGATGGCATGACCTATGGTGTGCCCGAAATTTAATATAGCTCTTATTCCTGTATCTCTTTCATCCTGTTCGACGATATCCGCTTTAATTTCTACACCCTTTTTGATAATCTGAGCCGGTTCCGGTGCAATGCTCCCAAGATACTTGAACAGCTCCACATCCCTGATAGCTCCCATCTTAACGGCTTCCGCTATACCGTCCAAATACCTCTCCCTTGGCAATGTGTCTAAAAGGGAGTAGTCACAAATAACCATGGATGGCTGCCAGAAAGTCCCGATATAGTTCTTACCTGCCGCCAAATCGGCTGCGGTCTTCCCACCAACCGAAGAATCCAAGCTGGATAAAAGGGTGGTCGGCATTTGAATATAGCGAATACCTCTCATATAAATGGACGCTGCAAAGCCTGCAAGGTCTCCGACTACGCCACCTCCGAGAGCGATTACAATATCCTTTCGCGTCATTTCCTTACGCGCCATATACTCCACTAAATTTGAAAGTGTCTCCACACTCTTGTTTTGCTCTCCGGCAGTAAATTGAAACACATTGGTTTCATAGCCTGCGTCAGCCAAAGAAATCAGTAACTCCTCTGCATAAAGAGGTCCTACATTTGAGTCTGTAACTATGCAAACTTTGCATACCGAAATCACTTCTTTAATTAGGGCTCCTGTCTGTTTTAAAAGTCCTTTTTCAATCAAAATATCGTAAGGCTTATCTGCATTTATTCTTATTTTTTCCATAATCTCTCCCCCTTGCACAATTACTTTTTCCCATTTCACCTATTACCTATTACAATAGGTCGCCATTGTCAACTACGCTTCGCCGCCTCTTCTCTTTCATACTCATCGCCTATCTGCAATAGACAAGTATATTGATTTGCGTTTTCGCTCTTCTTAATTTTTACGCTTACGTTTTCGATATCGTCTATCTATAATAGGCTCGCATTTGAATAGGTGCGTATTTGAATTTACGTTTCTGTACTTCTCACCTTTCAGATATCGCCTATCTGCAATAGGCGAAAGGTCTGATGGCATTAACTCTTTTCATTAAATCGGCAAATCTTTCTAAATGAATGGACTGTGGTCCGTCGGACCATGCTCTTTCCGGATCGGGATGTACCTCTATCATCAGCCCGTCTGCTCCTGCCGCAACTGCCGCCAGCGACATAGGAAGTACCATTTCATAATTTCCTGTGGCGTGGCTCGGATCCACAATAACCGGCAAATGCGTTATTCCTTTCAGATAAGGCACTGCCGACAAGTCTAAAGTGTTCCTAAGAACCGTCTCAAAAGTCCTAATGCCTCTTTCGCACAAGATAATGTTGGTATTGCCACCTGTCATAATATATTCCGCGGAAAGCAAAAGTTCATTTAAGGTGGCTGACATACCTCTTTTCAAAAGTACAGGTTTTTTCTGTTTTCCCAGCTCCTTAAGCAGTTCAAAATTCTGCATATTTCTGGCACCGACCTGAATCATGTCGACCCCGTCGAACTGATCCAAGTGGGAAATATCCATAACCTCTGTAACAACCGGTATATGATATTTGTTTCTGGTTTTATTGAGAATTTTGATACCCTCTTCCCTAAGTCCCTGAAAAGAGTAAGGAGAAGTTCTGGGCTTGTAAGCCCCTCCCCTTAAAACTAAAGCTCCGCTTTCCTTTACACCGTCAGCAATAGTTGCCATTTGAGCCTCACTCTCTACGGAGCAAGGACCTGCTATTACGAGGAAGTTTCCTCCTCCTATTTTAGCTTCCGCTACATCCTCCGACTTTTTTCCAATAGTCACCACTGTATCTTCCGGATGATTTTTGCGACCTACGATGTAAGAAAGTTCTTTATTTTCGTTAATACAAACCATTTTATTCCTCTATTCCGATGGGGCATTTTGAAAAAAACAAAAACCTCACCCAATAATGTCAGTATAAAGCAAATACGGCAAAAAAACAAGGTTTCCCTTATGTGCTATCCCCACACTCCCTTATATGTACTATATTAAGCACATGGAACTTATGAAGACATTTTCACCTGCGAATAGGTGATTACCTTATATACATTATATGTAGCACCTATAACAGCTCTGTAGTAACACTGTACAATACAAAATAGACTTATGCCTTATCTTTTCTAAATGCAAATTTAGTTTGTAGAGCAAAAACGACAAAAAGGGCAGCTTTCGCTGCCCTTTAGCTTAACTTTCTTTGAAGAACATATTTATTGAAATGTAGCTCGCTAACTCTTCTAACGTTCTAATTGCTACTTATCATTTTCTATTGTTACAATACCTTTGCTGCCTCTTCGGTGGCATTTGAGGCTGAATCATATCCCTTGTAAACATATCCCTCAAGAGAACCGTTCTCTTTCCAGTAATTAAAGCGATTTCTAACTTCCTTGAGGGTTGCTTGCGAAACTTCAGGAAGCTCATCTCCCCAAGCAGCTGTCGCCTGT
Source organism: Bacillota bacterium (assembly GCA_041797745.1). Taxonomy (GTDB): domain Bacteria; phylum Bacillota; class Clostridia; order Peptostreptococcales; family Anaerovoracaceae; genus UBA3871. The sequence goes on along the minus strand of JBHBZU010000009.1, from coordinate 10,537 downwards.
TCAAAGCCCTTTTCAACTGCACCAAGAAGAAGTTCCGCCTTGGAGCTGTCTCTACCTGAAAGAGAAATTGCCATATCCATAATGCGTTTAGACATAGCGTCTACGCCAAAGATAGAGTCTTCCATAATGTTGTCGATTTTAGAAATATCGGCACTTGTCATGGAGATATCAACCTTTGAAATGTCAATCTTAAGGGAAGAAAAATCAAACTGGGTAAACTGACCCTTGCCTGCCTTTATTTGCCCATCGATAAGTTCCTTAACCATGTTCTTGAGGCCTTGGGTCATTTGATCCTTCAATTCATTTACCTGCTCTGTAGAAAGACCTTTCTTGTTGATGTTTTCATAGCCAATCTGCTGTTTAGGCTGACTTTTTTCAAAAGCATCCACCTTTCCATAAGCTTTTCCTTTGCCTTGTGCTCCTTGATTCTTAACTTCCTTTTCGGGTGCCGCAGTATTTTTCACCTGCGTAGTTTCGGTTTTATATGTTGCTGTGTTTATTGCCGCGGAAATTACTGTTACTGACATAGTGTCCCTCCTATATTCTTTCCTTAAATAGCAATTCTGAAAGCCAAGTTAGACTTCCTCTATACCTAATGTCGGCAGATAACTGAAAAACTTTAGCTTTTTACAGATTTTCTTTTAAATAATCTAAAGCTTTCTTATATCCCTCAAAACCCAGACCCTTAAAAGTCATTTTTGCAATCTCTCCCACATAGGAAATATGCCTAAATTCCTCTCTTTCATTCGGATTTGAAAGGTGAACCTCTATCGTTGGCAGTCCCACAGCCTTAAGCGCGTCTAAAATAGCTACGCTGGTATGAGTGTAGGCTGCCGGATTGATAATTATCCCGTCAAATTTTCCATAAGCCTCTTGAATCTTGTCCACCAAAACACCCTCGTGGTTTGACTGAAAAATTTCCACCCGAGTACCCAGTGCCTTAGCCTCCTCTTCAATGTAAGCTACCAGCTCCCTGTAAGTCTGCTTTCCATAAACTTCAGGTTCTCTGATACCCAGCATATTCAGATTCGGCCCGTTTATTATTAATACTTCCATGCCTTGAGTCCCTCCATAGCTTTAATAAGCGCTTTTTCCTCTCCGCCGTCACAGGTAATGGCAAAATCGGCAAAAGCCTCATACTTTCTTTCTCTTTCCTCATATAAATCCTTTAGGCTTCTGGCTTGGGAGATTGGTCTTCCCTCTATTGCCAAATCTTCCAGACTTCTTTGAACCCAAATAATCACTGCATTCCGATGTAATAGCTTGTAGTTTTCCTCTCGAGTAACGCAACCTCCTCCGGTAGCAATAACCTGACCGCTTCCGCCGCCAAGCTCCGCCAATATTTGAGTTTCCAATTTCCGAAACCCTGTTTCGCGGTCTTCTTCAAATATCTGAGGAATGGTTCTGTTTTCTCTTTCTTCAATGAGTAGGTCGGAATCTACAAAAACTTTACCTGTGGCTGCTGCCAGTTTTCTGCCCAAGGTGGATTTTCCACTTCCCGGCATTCCCACCAGCACAATGTTCTGCATTTTTCTCTTACATTTCTGCACCAAATCAGGCATTTCTTTCCGGAGCCTATCGCAAATACTGATGACCTCTGTCTCCGCTACCGATTTTGACTCTTTAAGAAAAATCTCAGCCGCCTCGCAGGCTTGATTCACCAGCATTTCCATACCGCCAAAAGCAGCCGCACCTTTTTCCTTTGCCTCCATCATGAACTGCGTTCTTTCGGGATTGTAAATCAGGTCAAATACAGCTTCAAGCTGCGAGAACTTTGAAAGCTCAAGCGGACTTTGACTGCAATCAGGAAACATACCGACAGGCGTTGCATTTATCATAATTTGAGCCTTTACTAAATCACCGAAGTCCTCGCCTTTTGCTAAAGAATCTATCTCCGAATGACTTAATACCTTAATTGAGACTGCACCTAAATCTGTTAAAGCAGCCTGCACTGTCTTGGAAACACCACCTGCCCCTAAAACAACCATTGCTTTGCCACATACGTCAATACCGCTTCTTTCAATCATATAGCAAAATCCCTTATAGTCGGTATTATAACCATGCCATCCGTCTTCACAGCGAACCACTGTGTTTACCACACCGATACGCTTTGCCAAATCAGAAAGCTGACTGCAATACCTAACAACCTGCTCTTTATAAGGAATCGTAACATTAAAGCCGTCTAAATCCGTTTCCTCCATAAAGGTTTTTAGCGCCTTAGGCTCAATCTCCTTTAACTCATATCCATATCTGTATCCTGCTTTAGCACCAATCGCTTCATGAATAAACGGCGAAAAACTGTGTGAAAGCTTTCGCCCAAGTAACCCAAATTTTAATTCTTTTCTCTTTTCTTTCATTTCTATCTTTTCCTTTTCACTTTTTCAAGGTTTATGTAAGCCTTTTTAACGAAATTCCTACATAAGAAAAAGTCGTAAGCTTTTGAAGCTATCCATAAACACTTTTACTCATATTAACCCTTTTTTCTAAACTCTCTCCTCTTAAGTCTTTCGTTACTTCCTTTTTAATGCTTGTCATACATACTACTACAAGAGGCTCCATAATGCAAATTTATTAAAAAGCTGAACAGCTCTTTTAGGGTACCCTTGACTACTCTTTATTTTACATGTTATATATTTATCTTAACACTCCACCATACACAAGATATATTCAAAATGGATATGACAATATGCTTTATTTGTGATATAATTTCTTATAATTATGAGACGTGCCGTTCCTGTAATTTAAGATTTAATGAGATAAATAATATGTTAAAAACAAAACTGTTAATCGGTTACAATCCGGTTTTGATATTATAAAAAGGAGTAAGGCGAATGGATAACGGAAGATTTTCCAATTCTTTTTCTCTCACAGATGAGATAGCAGAAATAATTCGTGAGCGTATCTTAAAAGGTGAATATAAGATTGGTGAAAAAATTAAAGAGAATCAGCTGGCAACGGAATTAAGAGTTAGCCGAACACCTATAAGGGAGGCTTTCAAGCAACTGGAAGAAGAGGGGCTTATGGAATATATCCCAAATCGTGGTTGCTTTGCCAAAGGCTTTACAAAGCAGGACATGAATGATATCTACTCTGTTCGTAAGGCTTTAGAACAGCTTGCTGTTGCATGGGCGGTAGAGCGTATTACCGATGAAGAAATAGAGCAATTAAAGTCTCAAATAGATTTAATGGAATTTTACACTAAAAGGCTTGATACTCAAAAGGTGTTGGAATTAAATAACAAATTCCATCAAACCATTTATGGCTCTACCCGCAGCAGATTCCTTTCACAGATTTTAAGGTCCTACCAAGATTACGTAAATCAGGCAAGACGAGCTACTGTTTATGGCGAAGATAACCTGAAAGCTATTCTCGCCGAACACAGAAATATCTTAAACGCTATCATTGCTAAAGACGCTGCAAAGACCGTTGCTCTTACTGGAGAACACCTTGATTTTTCTAAAGCTAGAGCTGAGGACAGATGGGGCATTAAATAACTTTAAAATTGAAAATTTCTAAACAAATAACCCGATAGCATGAGGCTTTCGGGTTTTTCATTTATCGTCATTGATTAAGATAGTGGCTTATGGGCTTTTAGGACAAAAAGCGTTGGTATCTTGTCCCAATAAATATGAAATTCCTCACCCTTGATAAAGGGCTTTTGGAGCTATAGAATAAATCTTTTAAAAAATTAATTTGATTCTCCATGAAGTTCTATTTGAGATTCAATTATGGTTATGTTCAGGTCTTTCATCAAATCCACTCTATAAGGAGAAATGTCAAAACCGTCCTTGTCCCACAAAACCTTTACAACAGGTCTAAACGGCATATTCTTATTCTGTTCGGCAACCAATCCATAGGTTCCGTCTGAAAGGCGAACTTCCGTTCCGTTAGGATAAATGGCAATCTTCTTAATAAGACTCGCCACCATCTTCTCGTCAAATTCAATGCCGGCGTATTTCATCAGCAGGTCAACAGCTTTACTGTTGGACCATTTGCTGCGGTAACAACGATTGGTGGTAAGCGCGTCGTATACATCCGCCACTGCCGTTACTCTTGTAAACACACCTAACTGGTCTCCCGTTATACCGTTGGGATAGCCGCTTCCATCTAGCCTCTCGTGATGTTGGAAAGCAATCAGCTTTGCCCTGTTGGTCAGGTTGCGACAATATTTCAGGATTTCATAGCTATACCTTGGATGTGACTGTATAAGCTGAAATTCCTCATCGCTAAGTCTTCCCTCTTTGAAGAGAACGCGAGGGTATATCTTCACTTTCCCCACATCATGTAGGACTGCGCCCATTGCCAAATCGTGAAGGTCGCTCTTTGAAAAGCCCATCTCCTGCGCAATCAGCAACGCATAGATGGAGGTGGACACTGAATGTCCAAAAGTGTACTCATCCATGGTACTGATATCCGTTAAGCTGACCTGAAGATCCTTATTAATCATAACCTCACTTAACAGCTCACTTACAGGGGCTTTGAAAGAATTTACATCAATGGGAGCGTTGTTCTCAATAGTTTTAAAAGCCATGCGGAGTACATCTTGACATCTCTGTCTGGTAGCTTCTGAAACAATTTCTTTAATTTCAATATCTTCAGAAGCTTTGTCTACAACGTAAACATAATCCACTCCTAAATTTTTTAAGCGGTCATCATATCTGCAAATATTTCTTTGACCCTGTTTTAAGTAAATACAACCTTGTTTATAAACGTTGTTAGCCAGAATCATATCTGGAGTTAAATTCTCTGTTCTTACTAGTCTCACTTTAAAAGTCCTCTTTAATTTTCTACATCACATACACTTAAGTCACCTTTCTTAAGCTCTCTATTCTTTACATCTTTCTTATCTTCTGATGATGGTATGATAGTTGGCTGTTTTTGCGTCTTCTCTTTCCAATTCCAACTGTGACGCTACGACAGTAACTGATAAAGTCTCCATCATATCAACTAATTTGAAAGGACAAATCTTACCCTCAGAATCCTTAAACACTCTTACCACAGGGCGCAGGGGCGTCTGCTGATTTTGCTTTACCACAATCGCTCTGGTTCCATCTGACATTAAAACTTCAGAGCCGTTTGGATAAACTGCAATCCTTTTTAGTAACGACGCAACCATCTCTTCATCAAAAGCTGTTCCTGAATTTCTGGTAAGATAGTCCACAATCCAGTTGTTTGGCCACTTTCTTCGGTAGCAACGATCTGATGATAAGGCGTCATATACATCTGCCACCGCAACCAGTCTGCCAAAAGCACTGATTTGGTATCCTCTCTTTTTTCTGGGATAACCTGTTCCATTCATTCTTTCGTGGTGCTCAAAAGCAATGTCTCTTGCACCGTCTGAAAGTTCATCACATTTTTTCAATATCTCATAGCTGTACTCCGCGTGTTTCTGAATTTCTTTCATTTCCTCCGGAGTAAGCTTCCCCTCTTTATTTAATAGCAGAGGGTCTATCAACAATTTCCCCACATCATGAAGAATAGCACCTTGCCCCAGTTCAGTAATTTTTTCTGAACTGTAACCTTGGTCTAACCCCATGAGTGTAGCATAAACCGCAGTAGAAACGCAATGCCCAAAAGTATAATCATCTACTGCATTTATATCCGTTAGATTTATTTGAACGTCCTTGTTCATAACAATTTCATCCAAAAGTTGATTTAAAGGAGTTTCAATAACCCCTAAATCAATTGAAAAATTATCTTGAACATGCTTAAAAGAAGCTCTAAGCGCGTCCTTACAACGTAATCTTGTCTTGTCAGATATAGCATCCTGAATTATGACATCTTCACTGACTTCATCATTGACATAAACACTTGTAATGCCTACCCGCAGAAAGCTTTTAATGTAGGCATCCAGTCCTGTCGCACCTTCATTTAGATACGCGTTACCATTTACAAAGATTGGCTTGGCTAACACCATTTCACTATTTAGATCGGTAACATCAACTAATCTCATAGGCTGGCCTCCATCTGTCAAAATCTATACTCTTTTTCACAGCATGTAGTATACACAAGTATTGATTAATTTGCAAACTTTTTTGTTTTCTTTCATTAAAGAAAATATTCATTTATTGCAACAAATGGGCTAAACCTGGGCTAGGCCTGGGATAGACCTAAAAAACCCTCTCCTTGCGGAGAGGGATTCTTTGTAATATTATACTGCGCTTTCAGCTTCAATCTTTAAATTCATTATCTAAAAATTAGATTAAGTAATTCTCAAGAACCTGCTTATTGAAATCAAAGTCAGCGATGTGGAGATGTTGTTCCGCCACATCGATGAGCGCTTTCATTGGGCAGAGACCGATAAGTTCAGTTTCCAGAACCTTTACACCCTTTTCAGCAGCAAGCTTTGTTACAGCTTCTGTAATAGTGTAAAGACCTGTGTCTTCATAGTTACATACGTTCATGGAAACCTGAGCAATATTTCTGTCTTCAAGCATAAATCCCATAGCCTTGATTGATTTGTATCCGCCGTCTCTTTCACGAACCTGCTTAGCAATATCCTTAGCAATCTGAACATCGGAGGTATCAAGATTGATATTGAATGCCACGAGAGCCGGTCTGCAACCTACTGCTACAACACCTGCTGTAGGATGGATTCTCTTTCCACCGAAATCAGGTTCCCATTCAGGCTGCTGAACTTTTTCAGCCATACCCTCGAACTGACCCTTTCTGATTGTAGCAAGGTTCTTTCTTTCAGGAGTTGCTGCGGAATATTCATAGAGGAAAACAGGGAAATCTGCTTCATCAGCGATTCTCTTACCAACTTTCTTGGAAAGCTCTACGCAATCTTCGATAGTGCAATCCTTAACAGGAACGAAAGGCATTACGTCTACAGCACCCATTCTTGGATGTTCACCCTCATGCTTTGTAAGGTCAATGAGTTCTGCCGCTTTCTTCGCCAGCTTAACGGAAGCCTCTTCAACACCTCTGGCGTCACCGATATAAGTGATTACGGTTCTGTTGTGGTTAGGGTCGGAAGCATAATTTAAGAGTGTGCAACCTGCTGTGTTTCTAATCTGGTCAACACAAGCTTCGATAACTTCCTGTCTTCTTCCCTCGGAAATATTAGGAATGGATTCAATAAGTACTGCCATTTTTCTTTCTCCTTTTTCTTCTTTAATTTTTTGTGTTTTGTTTTATTTATTTTCTTTTGATTAATTAAGCTACGAAATTCTCAAGCTTTTACCGGCTTGCTTTTTTCGCTTTTATTCTCATTAATTAATCTGATATTTTTCATCTCTAGCCCGGAGCAAATCCCTACTCCTGCTGTCAACTTTTATTTATTTTTAATAAAGGGGCTTAGATATCCCCAAGCTTTATTTGGTAAAGTGCTTTTGTTTTTGTCAAATTATGACAAAGCTGCTCGATTAACAAATTAGAGGGACTTTTCAATTTCCTCATACATAGCCTCTGCAATTTTTGCTGCTTCAGCCAGCATTTTTTCACCTGCGGCGGTAAATTCAGCCTTTTTAGCTTCGTCCTTTACTCCCGGAAGATTAATCTTTACATTGAGCCAAGTTCCTCTAACACCTGCCAGTAAGTTTAATGCGGCTACTCCCAAATCAGATGCGGCATTTGGATTGGAATGTCCAACCATAGTCTGTGCAAGCTTAAGAGCTTCAAAACAGTAAGTCATATTGTCAAAAGGAATTTGAGTTGCAACTAAAGTAGCGTCTGCAATAGCCTTGCTTCTGGCTTTTTTAGCTTCGTCAGTATCCTTTGGCAACTTGAAAGCAGCAGCCACAACATTGAATGCGTCTGTATCTTTGTCGATTCCCTCAAAGAGAGCCTTGTAAAGCTTTAGACCTTCTTCCTTTGCTTTCTTACAAGCAGCTTCGTAATCAGCATACTTTTCCTTACCTATAGTAAGGTCTGCCACCATCATAAAAAGCGCAACTCCCTCTGCACCTGCAAGGGCAGAAACTGAACCGCCGCCGGGAGCCGGAGCGTCACTTTTAAGCACGTCTAAATACTTCGTAACTGTCATATCTACTAATTTCATTTTCTTCTCCTTATTTTGAAACTGTTCGATGGCGATAAGTCTTTATTTCGCCACACTTTCCAAGCGATTTCATCATACCCCTTTTAACAATCCTTTTCAAGATTTTAGGGTTCATTTTTCGCTAAAAACAGCAAAACTTTTCCGTTTTGCGAAATAGCGTTTCGTAATGCGGAATCAAATGAAATTCTTCTTTTTCCCCTTACTATCCGACTAATTTTTAAATAGACAAATACTTTCATCTTATCTTTGGATACCTTATTCCTATAACACCTCAAATATATTTTATGAAAGATTCTGCTATATTAGTTTGTTATCAGAAATAAGAGAATTATATCTGTTGTTTAACACTTTCTTGCTATAAAAATAATCTATTTTAGTTACAACACTTGCAAAATCCTTAAAATCTATCGATTTGAACTCTTCAGTCTCCAATCCTGTATCTAATACATATTTATATGCATCAAAATCATAAAATTTTTCTTCTCGCTCAGAAGTTAAATCTTGATATATTTTACTTGATTTTGCTAATAAGCAAATATATTGGAAGTCACGGTCAACATATTGAGTATTATTGTTTGGATGTGCCATACTAAAATGCTGATTCGGCGTAAGCATAATTAAATTTTCAACAAAATCAGAAATCATAGGATAATCTGATTGTGGGAAAATATGATGTGCTTGAGTTGCGTTAACAACTTCTGTTGCCTGATATACTTCAGAGCTACCTGCAAAATATGTATCATTGAACTTCCTAATAGCTTTTTTAGCTTTATTGACTGTATAACTTGCCAATGCTCTTGCTTGTAATTGTTCTGCCGTTAGTTCGTGTTCCGCTCTAGTTATGGATTTTTCTTTTCCACTAAGAACATCTCTCCAGTTTGAGCGATTATAATGCAACTCACTCATTGTAATTGTGTTTTTTGAAAGTCTACCTTTTTCAGTACCCAACTTCTTGAGCTTAAAGGCTAGCGGATTTATTACTTTTGTAAAAATTCTTCCACACTCAGTTGCCCCGTTTATGTTAGTATTCTGAATTGTAAAATCTATAAAATCATCTCTTAATTTTTTGTAAGCTCCCTTTGTTTGAGTTTCGAAAAAATAATTAAATGAATCATATATTCCGCTGTCATTGAGAACTTTTGAAATATATTCATACAAAAAGTTTAATGCATTTGTTTCTCTTAGGGCAATCTTTTCTAATACAGCTTTGTCATTTACTGAATAATAGTATCTGTTCTTATCTTTCCTCGCATTCAAAACCTTACTGTAACCTAATAACTTAATCGGCTGTCCAAAATATTTATCATATTCATTCCCAGCCTTTAATTCTGGGTCAGGCTTTGAAAATATATCTATTACGTTTTCTCTCGCATAATCACTATGCCATATATCAGAAACAGTAAACTCAATTATAGCTCCATCATCAAGCTGTAAATTATCAATATATTCTAAAATACAATCTGCAATAATTGACAACACATCATGTGTACACTTCTGATCTATCCATCTTGCATCATGCGTTTTTCTTACATCATAATCATATTGATTAAGTAAGCTATCGTATAGACCCATGTTAAATCTCCTTATTAATTCCAAACCAGTAACAACTCGTTTTATCGACATTTAGTGACCTGGTTTGGTAATTCCTCGCTATTTTATAAAAAGTTCTAAACTCATTGCTTGATATATAATCAAGTTGCTTTTGGGAAAAGCTTTTGGTTGTATCCTTAGGTATTAGAACAGCAACAGAACCATTAACAACATATCCTTTGGATTTTTTAATGAGCCTTGGCTTATAAGTCATATTCGGCGTTAGATAAACATCATCCTTATCATAAAACTTGCTGATAGCAAGTTCAGACAATTTTTGAGGGGATATGAATGAATCATAATTATCTATATTAATTATTTTCCCTTTATCTGATATATTCCTAGACTTTAAGACTCGTATATTATACTTGTCTCCTTTGCTCAAAACAGTATTGCTCTTTGTTATCTGTCTATCCCTAAAAACCTCAAAAACTCCAAAATCCATTTTTCTTAAAATTCGGTCAAAAAAATCATTTCTATAAATAATCCAATAGGGTAGCGCTTTATCGAAAATATATTTACTTCTTTGATTTATTGAAAGACCTAAAGTTGTTGAAATTACTCTTGTATACTTCGTGAGCTGATTACAGTCTATTATTAAATTAATAGTTTCAACAAGAACTCCTTTAAATCCATTCTCTCCAAAATCAATTATACTATCAATACCGTTTTTACTTAATAAAGCTCTCGTCTCTTTGAATTCCGGTGTATTCAGTATTGTTTTCGGCAAAATCATAGACACATATCTTGCGCTTGAAATCGCTTTCTCTAAAATGAATTCTGCAAGGTTAGTCGAATTTTTATTAAAGTTATTTTCGAGTAGTTTAGTTCTATAACAACCGGTAATTTTAGAAAAAGGTGGATTTCCTATGATTAAATCAACTTTATCATTCTTATAATTCATATAATCATCACAAACAAACTTAATTTTAAAATTATTCGGTA
>JBHBZU010000008.1:0-124965 GCA_041797745.1 Bacillota bacterium | reverse complement strand
TTTTAAACTTTTTCTGGTTAAGCCGCTAATTTTCATTACTTAACACGTCCTTTCAAGAAACTGATGAGAATTATTTGATATGTATATGAGAGTTTTACGAAAATTATACACCAAATATTCTTACAATCCCAGTTTGTAGCGTTATTTCATTTTTCTTTCACATTAATTGTTTTCGTATTATTAGAATTATGTATTCATGTGCTACCCACATGAAATTTATATGCTGTTTGGTTTGATATAAGACTAAAATGCAGTTCTTAACAGCTTCTTACGCTTTTAAAAAGTTCCTGAATATCATATTTTTAACTTCCCTTTTTTCTAAAATTTAGTCTTTTATTTTTGTGTCCGATTTACCAAAAAATCAAAAAATTCAAAAAAGATGTTGACAATCTCCCAAATACCTAGTATCATTCGTAACAATTACATTTGCTTCACTATAAGCACACTTTTTAGAAAGGATCTCGGCATTATGAATCAGCTCTCTTGCATGAACATCTATTACGCTTACTATTACTTTACTGAAACTTTTGGTAAGGTTAGTTTGCGTTGCAAGGAGTCTTGATTTTCAGGTTTACGTTCGAGATATTATGCGGCACAGGTTAACCCGTGCCGCATTTTTTATTGTCCTTTTCGTGAAAATAATTAAAGAGAAAATATAAGTAAACTGGAGGTAGTAAAATGATTATTGCATTAAAGACAGGTACGCCTGTAGAAAAACGAAATCAACTTGTGGATTGGTTCAAGAATTTAGGACTTGGAGTTCACATCTCCCCCGGAAGTTTCCAAACAGTTCTGGGTCTGATTGGGGATGTTAATGTGGTTGATGAAGAGCTGGTGTGCAGTCTGGATATTGTGGATTCCGTCAACAAGATTACCGATCCGTTCAAACGTTGCAACAGAAAATTCCATCCGGAAGACACAGTAGTTGAAGTTGGAAACACTAAAGTGGGGGGCGGAAACCTTAGCCTCATCGCAGGACCTTGTTCAGTGGAATCCGAAGAACAGATAGTGGGTATTGCCAAAGCCGTTAAAGCAGCCGGAGCAACTATGCTGCGAGGCGGTGCATTTAAGCCTCGCACTTCGCCTTACGATTTCCAAGGGCTTGCAGGAACCGGACTTGAGCTTCTGAAAGTTGCCAAAGAAGAAACCGGACTTCCGATTGTCAGCGAAATTATGGGTATTGAACATCTCCCTCTCTTTGAAGATGTTGATGTTTTGCAGGTAGGCGCCCGCAATATGCAAAACTTCGATTTGCTTAAGGAGCTGGGGCATACCCACAAGCCCATTCTTCTAAAGCGCGGACTTGCCAACACCCTAAAAGAGCTCCTTATGAGCGCCGAATACATCATGGCAAGCGGAAACGAAAACATTATTCTCTGCGAGCGCGGTATCCGTACCTTTAGCGACTACTTCCGAAACACTTTAGATTTGGCGGCGGTTCCTATGCTGCATGAACTGTCTCATCTTCCGATAATCGTTGACCCGAGCCACGCAACAGGCATTGCCCGTATGGTAGAGCCCATGGCTATGTCGGCGGTTGCCTGCGGAGCTGACGGCTTGATTATCGAGGTTCACAATGACCCCCAAAATGCCCTCTGCGACGGGGCACAATCTCTCCGCCCCGAACAATATGAGGCAGTTGTTAAGAAAGTTCTTGCGGTAAAAGAGGTGGTGGCATGAGGGTTGGAATTGTAGGTTTAGGACTTATAGGCGGCTCCTTTGCCAAGGCGTTCAAAAATGCGGGGCATACCGTCCTTGCTAAAGATTCAAAGGATGCTCTCATTGCCTTTGGTAAGCTCAGCGGAGATATCCATGAAGTTTTAACGGAAAGCAATGTGGCTGAATGTGACCTGCTGCTGATTTGCACTTACCCCCAGGCTGCATTGGATTTTTTGGAAGCTTCTGCACCCTCCTTTAGCAAAGACACTCTTGTAATAGATTGCTGCGGTGTTAAACGCGGTTTAACACCGCAGGGTTTTGCCGCCGCCGAGAAATACGGGTTTACCTTTGTAGGCGGTCATCCCATGGCAGGCATGGAGTTTTCCGGTTTCAAATATGCCAGCGCCGACCTGTTTTCAGGTGCTTCCATGATTATAGTACCTCCCACCTTTGACGATATAGAACTGCTTAACAGAGTAAAAACTTTACTTAAACCTGCCAATTTCGGCAGCATAACAGTTTCCACCGTGGAAAAGCATGACCGCATTATCGCTTTTACTTCACAGCTTTCTCACATCATCTCCAGTTCCTACATCAAAAGCCCTACCGCTTTAGAGCACAAGGGCTTTTCAGCAGGCAGTTACAAGGACATGGCACGCATAGCCGGTATGAACCCTGAAATGTGGAGCGAACTGTTTTTAGAAAACAAGGATAATCTTTTAAGCGAAATTGATACGCTTTTGGATAATTTGAAAGATTATCGTAATACCTTGGCAGGCGGTAGCAAAGAGGAACTGGTAAAACTCTTAAAGGTCGGAAAAGTCATGAAAGAAAAGGTGGATAATCTGTAAAAAAATAGTATTATGTATATAGAAGTATGTAAAAGATAGAGAATACAAATTTAATCAAGTCATAAACAGAGTGAAATATAAAGATAGTATAATAGATTAGATATATTGGTTTTTCAGCTTAAATCGAATAGATTGCTTGAACATACCGACTCGAACAGACCGACTTGAACAGACTTGATTTAGATAAATTAGATTGATAAAAAAGAGAGGAAAAAATGGCAGACAACATTATACTGGATTTCGGTCAAAGAAGCGGTGAAGCTACCGTCCCCTCTTCCAAATCCCAAGCTCATAGATTACTAATCTGTGCGGCTTTAACCTTATTTCAAAAACACCATGCAGACCATATAAGTTCCGCAACGGCGAATCAAAACAAAAAAATCCTTTTGCATTGCGTTGGTCTTTCAAAAGATATTGAGGCTACCTTAAACTGCCTAAAAGCTATGGGTATCAAGGTGGAAATTTGCAAAGAGGTCATCACTTTGTCCTTACCTGATGGTATAAAAACTTCAAAGGACAGGGTTTTTAAATGTGGCGAAAGCGGCTCCACACTACGCTTTCTTCTTCCTGTAGCAAGCGCTTTAGGTCAAGAAGCCATCTTTCACATGGAGGGCAGACTTCCCGAAAGACCCATGGAACCTTTAACGAAAGTTCTATCCCAACATGGTGTGATATTTAAGAAAAACGGGGAGCTTCTCCATTCCCGTGGTCAGTTAAATTCGGGAGTTTTTGAACTTCCGGGGAATATATCCTCCCAATATATTTCAGGTCTTCTGATGGCATTACCTCTTTTAGAAAAGGATAGTCGTATCAGAATTATCGGAAAGATAGAATCTGTCGATTACATCACAATGACTGAAGAGGCACTCAGGCTTTCAGGTATTGAAATAGAAAAAATTCATACCACCGAATATCTTCTGGAGTATATTATTAAGGGCAGCCAGCAGTTCAATATTCCTACTGAACTTGCCGTAGAAGCTGACTGGTCAGGAGCAGCTTTCTTTTTGAGCCTCGGCGCTCTTTCCGAAAAAGGTGTTACACTTTTGGGAATGAATATGAACTCCTCTCAAGGAGACATGCGAATTGTCAAAATTCTTGAAAAGTTCGGAGCAAAGATTAAAATTTCAGATACAAAGTCTTTAACACGCTCTCAAAAGGACGGAAAAAATACAAGGGATATCAAAGATATTAAGGGTATAAAAGATATATCAGGAAAAACGGAGCTTTCTCAAAGTTATATATTCGTCCAAAAAGAAAAGCTGCAAGGAATAGAGCTGGACGCTTCCCTTATTCCCGACTTAGTACCTGTAATTGCAGTCGTGGCAGCAGGTGCAGATGGAGTTACCACTATTAGCGGAGCTGAACGTTTGCGAATAAAGGAGTCTGACAGACTCGCCACCACCTGCGAAATGTTAAATCGTTTAGGTGCAAAGGTTGAGGTTGCTTCGGATGGGCTGATTATTCATGGGAAACCTCGCTTAAAGGGCGGTGAGGTGGACTCCCACAATGACCATAGAATCGCTATGTCGGCTGCGGTGGCAGCAAGTCTATGTACTGAAAAAGTCATAGTCAATAATGCCTCTTGCGTTCAAAAATCTTTTCCTGATTTCTGGGAAAAGTTTGAAATTCTTAAATAATACTTAGTCAGCTTTGCTGTCAATTTAAAAATAACAACCGATTTGGAGGTTTACATGAGCAGTACATACGGTGAAAATTTACGCCTTACTATCTTCGGGCAATCACACTCCCTGGCTATAGGCATGACCTTGGAGGGACTCCCCTCAGGAAAGAGGGTGAATTTAGACGAGCTTTCTTCCTTTATGGCAAGACGTTCCCCCGGCAACAATGCATATTCCACTACCCGCAAGGAAAGTGACACCCCTAAATTCATAAGCGGCTTGGTTAACGGCGTGACCTGCGGTGTCCCCCTTACCGCTATTATAGAAAATAACAATCATCATTCCCAAGACTACGAGCTTCTCCGACATGTATTTCGTCCCGCTCATGCCGACTTCACCGGATGGGTGAAATATGGGGAATCTCGCGACTTTTCCGGAGGCGGACACTTTTCCGGTAGAATGACCGCTCCCCTTTGCATTGCCGGCGGTATCTGCAAACAACTGCTTGTAGAAGAGGGTATTACAGTTGTAGCTCGCATTGCCTCAATTCACAATATCTGTGACGAGGGAGATATAGTAAATGGCGCCCAAAAGCTGTCAAAGCTTTCAGCCGGTGAATTCCCCACAATTTCCGAGTCGGCAGGAGAGGCGATGGAAGCAGAAATTCAAAGGGCGAAAGAAGAGGGGGATTCCCTAGGAGGAATCATAGAATGTGCTGTTTTAGGTCTGCCCGCAGGACTTGGAAATCCTATTTTTGACGGGATGGAAAATCGCATTGCTTCAATCTGCTTCGGTATTCCTGCGGTTAAGGGTATTGAATTTGGTCTGGGCTTTGAGTCCACTCGACTTTTGGGAAGCGAAAGCAACGACAGCTTCTGCCTTGTGGGCGATAAAATCCTAACTGAAACAAACAACTGCGGCGGTATTTTAGGCGGTATCACAAACGGTATGCCTTTGCTGTTCAAATTAGCCGTAAAGCCTACTCCATCAATTTCCAAGGCACAAAAAACTGTGGACATTGAAAGTATGACCGAAACGGAACTATCCGTTTCCGGCAGGCACGATCCTTGCATAGTTCCAAGAGCGGTGCCCGTAGCCGAAGCTGCCGCCGCCATTGCCATTTACGACGCGCTCCTGGAGAGGAAGAAAGAGTTATAGGCTGGTAATTATACCATATCTTCATATGAAAATACGATGAGTCGAAATTAATATAGCTATACATAGAAGAGAAAGATGTGATTCAAATGAATTTAGACGAATATAGAAAACAAATAGATGAAATTGATAAAGCTTTGGTAAAGCTCTTTGCGGAGCGTATGCATGTAGCTGAAAATATTGCAAACTACAAGCGCGAAAAGGGTCTGCCTGTTTTAGATTCCACTCGTGAAAAGGCTAAAATTTTAGAGGTCAGAGAGATGGTTCCCGATGAATTGAAAGACTACATTTCAACGCTTTATATCTCACTCTTTGAAGTCAGTCGCAGCTATCAAACAGGTCTTATGGCAAAGCAAAATACCCCCCCGGACGAAAATTGACAGGCTATAAATATATGTCTTAAACATAAAGCAGTAAAGTAAGAAGTCCTTTCAATATAGGAACAAGGTTTTAATAAAATAAATGGACTAAGACCCTAAACGCAAAGTATAAAACAAAATGTTGGACCTTAAATGCAAAGCACCAAACAAGTTTTTCCGAAGTATTAATCTGTTTTTTCTGAACACTCTTGCAAGGTTCACAATAAAACATTAAAATATATAAAGAATACTGTTGCATTATTACTAATGCAGTGCTATAATTAGTTCAACTTATTGTATACAAATTATTCAAGAGTATTCAATTCGCTTGATTTTATACCAAATTCAAGTAAACAGATATTATAACAGGAGGATATCACATGGAAAAATTCGTTTATTCCTTTAATGAGGGTTCTAAAGAAATGCGCCTGCTCCTCGGAGGTAAAGGTGCTAACCTTGCAGAAATGACTAAAATTGGACTTCCGGTGCCTTTCGGTTTTACCGTTACCACCGAAGCCTGCAACAAATATTACGACGAAAATTGCACTATTTCAGAAAGTATAGTACAAGAAATCTACGAAAAGCTTTCCGAACTGGAAAATGTTACAGGTAAGGCTTTCGGAAATGTTGAAAATCCGCTTCTCGTATCCGTAAGATCCGGTGCAGCTTTCTCTATGCCCGGTATGATGGATACCATTCTCAACTTAGGTCTCAACGATGAGACAGTTGTAGGTATTGCTAAACTTACAGAAAACGAAAGATTCGCATATGATTCCTATCGCAGATTCATCCAGATGTTCGGTGATGTAGTGATGGAAATTTCTAAAACTAAGTTTGACGCCATTTTTGACGCAAAAAAGGAAGAATCCGGTTGCACTTATGACGTGGAACTCACTACTGAAAACTTAAAGGACATTATAGTTTCCTACAAGGCGCTGGTTCTCAAGGAAATGGGAAGAGAATTTCCGCAAAATCCTAAAGATCAGCTCATGGAAGCAATAAAGGCAGTTTTCAGATCTTGGAACAACGACAGAGCTATCCTTTACAGACAGTTAAACGATATTCCCGGCAGTCTTGGTACCGCTGTAAATATTCAATCCATGGTATTTGGAAATATGGGAGACACTTCCGGTACAGGCGTAGCTTTCACTCGTAACCCTGCCACCGGAGAAAATAAGGTATTCGGTGAATTTTTAGTTAACGCACAGGGCGAAGACGTAGTAGCGGGAATCCGTACTCCTCAGCCTATCTCCGAAATGGCTCAGGCTTTCCCTGAAGTTTACACAAAGTTCACTGAAATCGCTGAAATTCTGGAAAAACACTATACAGATATGCAGGATATGGAGTTTACCATCGAAAGAGGCAAGCTCTATATGCTTCAGACCCGTAACGGCAAGAGAACTGCCGTTGCAGCAGTTAAGGTTGCGGTAGATATGGTTGCAGAGGGACTTATTGACAAGAAAACAGCCATTACTCGTATTGAGCCGTCTCAAATCGACCAGCTCCTCCACCCTACTTTCGATTCAGCAGATATGTCCAAAGCAGTTAAGCTGGCAAAGGGTCTTCCTGCGTCACCGGGTGCTGCTTGCGGTCAAATCTTTTTCCACGCAGCAGACGCCGAAGCTGCCGTTGCCGGTGGTAAAAAGGCAATATTGGTTCGTCTTGAAACCTCTCCTGAGGACCTTGCAGGCATGGTTGCCGCTGAGGGTATCCTCACAGCTCGTGGCGGTATGACTTCTCATGCAGCTGTTGTTGCTCGTGGTATGGGTAAGTGCTGTGTTTCAGGTTGCTCCGAGATTCAGGTTAATGAAGATTCCAAATCTCTCAAGATTGGCGAAAAAACATACAAGGAGGGCGACTTCCTTTCCTTAGACGGTTCCACAGGTATTGTTTACGAGGGTCAGATTAAGACCCAAGCTCCTGAACTTTCAGGCGACTTCGGAACAATTATGCAGTGGGCTGACGAAATCAGAACACTCAAGGTTAGAACCAATGCGGACAATCCGCGTGATGCTAAACAGGCTATCCACTTCGGCGCAGAGGGTATCGGTCTTTGCCGTACAGAGCACATGTTCTTCGACGAAGAAAGAATACCTGCTGTACGTCGCATGATTATGGCAGACAGCGAAGCCGAAAGAAGAGAAGCCCTTGCCAAGCTCCTCCCATATCAAAAGGGCGACTTCAAGGGTATCTATGAAGCAATGGGAGACAGACCTGTTACCATCAGACTTTTGGATCCGCCTCTCCACGAATTTGTTCCTCACACAGATGAGGAAATGAAAGTTTTAGCTAAGCAAATTGATGTTCCTTTTGAAAAGTTAAAGGCTAAAGGCGCAGAACTCCACGAATTTAACCCAATGCTAGGTCATCGCGGTTGCCGTCTCGCCGTAACATATCCTGAAATCGCAGAAATGCAGGCAGAAGCCATTATTATGGCTGCCATCGAATTGAAGAAAGAAAAGGATATGGATATCGTGCCTGAAATCATGATTCCATTGATAAACTCCAAAAAAGAACTGGCATTTGTCAAAAACACAGTTGTCAGCACAGTGGAAAAATGCTTTGAACGCGAGGGAATCCGTTTTGACTACATGGTCGGTACTATGATAGAAGTTCCTCGTGCAGCTCTTACAGCTGATGAAATCGCAGAAGAAGCAGAGTTCTTCTCTTTCGGTACTAACGACCTTACTCAAATGACTCTCGGTTTCTCCCGTGATGACACAAGTAAGATTATTAAGGAATACAGAAAGCTCAATATCTTCGAGGAAGACCCGTTCCAGACTCTTGACCAGACAGGCGTGGGCAAATTGGTAAAGATGGCTGTTGACCTCGGTAAGTCTGCAAGACCTAATATCAAGCTCGGTATCTGCGGAGAACATGGCGGAGACCCTAAGACTATTGAGTTCTGCCACAGAGTAGGTCTTAACTATGTATCCTGCTCACCGTTTAGAGTTCCTATCGCAAGACTTGCCGCTGCACAGGCTGCAATCAAAAACGAAAACTAATTTTGATACTATTAAAGGTTGCATAGCAACCTCATATAACAAATTCCACATAAAAGGCTCCCGAACGGGAGCCTTTTATGATTTTTGCCAGCTTTTTGTCCTATAAGCCCGAAAGCATACAATTTTTACCAAAAATGACCGAGAATAACCGACGTGTGATAGGTGTTAAAACCTTTTAAAAAGCAAAAGAAAACCCTTGAATCCTTTGAAATTCAAGGGTTTTCTTTGGAGGCGACACCCGGATTTGAACCGGGGGATAGAGGTTTTGCAGACCTTTGCCTTACCACTTGGCTATGTCGCCATATAAGGTCGAAAGCAAGCTTTCGACAATATATAATTGGCTAGGGTAGCAGGATTCGAACCTGCGCATGACGGAATCAGAATCCGTTGCCTTACCGCTTGGCGATACCCCAACATCAATATTTACTTAAATGGGGTGGATGGTGGGATTCGAACCCACGTATACAGGAGCCACAACCCTGGGTCTTAACCACTTGACGACACCCACCATACTTGTCTTTTTGCCAAATAGCTTTGTCGCTGTTCAGAAATGCGCTGCTCGAGTACCTTTGTACACTCCGCTGCTGTTTCCTCACGCTCCGCGTTCTTTGCCAAAAATCCTGCGTATACAACTTTCCTTTTGCCAAATAGCTTTGTCAAAAAGCTGCAATTCGCAGTTTTCTTTTTACTAAATAAAAAAATGGCGATCCGAACCGGGCTCGAACCGGTGACCTCCAGCGTGACAGGCTGGCATTCTAACCAACTGAACTACCGGACCGCATTTGGTGGGGGTTACAGGGCTCGAACCTGTGACCTCCTGCTTGTAAGGCAGATGCTCTCCCAGCTGAGCTAAACCCCCAAAAATGGTAGCGGCGAGTGGAGTCGAACCACCGACCTTCCGGGTATGAACCGGACGCTCTAGCCAACTAAGCTACACCGCCATATGCGACATTAAAAAATAACGACCGCAAAAAACATGTTATCAGCTTTAACCTGTTTTGTCAACCATTTTTATGATTTTTTCATGAATTAAGCTCAAATTAAACTCAAATTGATTTTTTATTTCAGCTTGTCCAGTGTAAGTACTTCAAAGCCCTCCGCTTTACCCTTTAGCTTTACAGTTCCGCCTAAAGAAGTAGTTTCCGCACGGTCGCCTAAAATATCCGCCACCACCCTGCTGATGTATATGGTAGACGCTGGTGCATTGGACTCCAAACGGGATGAAGTATTTACAGTATCCCCAATGGCAGTAAAGTCCATACGCTCTTTAGCGCCGATATTGCCCACAACCGCAGGTCCGCAATGAACACCAATTCCAAAGCCCACTCTGCGCCCGAATTTTTTCTCCAGTTCATCCGTCAGTGCAATAGAACCCTCCACCATATCCATGGCAGCCTTACAAGCCTTATATACATAATCCTCCTGTGGCAGCGGAGCATTCCAAAACGCCATGGTACAGTCGCCTACAAATTTATCCAGCGTTCCCTGATTACTCATTACGCAGTCAGTAGTAAGCTGTAAATAGTCATTTAAGATGGCAACCACCTGTTCAGGTTCCATCGCTTCAGACATGGTCGTAAACCCTCTTATATCGACGAATAAGACGGCTATATCCACATTCTTGCCTCCCAGTCCCAACGCGGATTCATCTTCTTTCAAAAGTTCCTTTACAACGCCGGGTGCTACATATCTGCTAAACACTTTAGTAACTCTTCGTTTTTCAAGAGCCGCAGTAATATAGTGAAGTGCAATAGCAGTCACCGCCATAACTGTTGCCAAAACAGGAACATACATAGGATTTAAAAGACATCCTCGATTTGCCAAAAGTTTGCAAAGCAGCAGCCATATCGGAGTTAGAACTACCCAG
This sequence comes from Bacillota bacterium, assembly GCA_041797745.1. Lineage (GTDB taxonomy): Bacteria > Bacillota > Clostridia > Peptostreptococcales > Anaerovoracaceae > UBA3871. The sequence goes on along the minus strand of JBHBZU010000008.1, from coordinate 114,450 downwards.
CAGGCAATAGTAGCTTTCAGCCCGAAGCCTGCCATAAGTACAACCATCATCAGCCCCAGCACAAGCAAGAGCCCGTTCATCCTGTCTTTAGAAATGCTTTGAGGCCACTGCCCGTTTATATAAGCCTGGGCTATATTTGCTTGAATCTCCACTCCGAACATATTTTTGTCGTGGGAAATGGCTGTCTTGTAGTTGTCCTGCAAGGTTGCATCATAAGGTCCGATTATAACGATACAGTCTTGGAAATAATCTCCGGGAACATCACCGCTTAAGATATCCGCTACGGAAATATTGTCGGAAAAATCCTCCGGATATCCGCTGAATTTCAGATATGTCCAAATATTATCCGAATCAGGTTCTGCCGCCTGTTCTAACCCTATATTTTTACAATACACCTCGTATAAGGCTCTGCCGAAGATTTGATACTCTTCCCCCTCTTTTGTGGTCACCCTCCGGCGAAAATGTCTGATGGTGCCGTCATTATCGTATGAAGCATTGATATGCCCGACCTCAGTAACAGCTTTGAGTTCATCGAAAGGTCCATCCCAGCTTTGAACATCGGTGGAAAGATAAAAACCGTCTTCTTTAGTAATAATGCTGTTTCCAAAGATGGCGTCTCCTGCCACTACCACATTGCCCCCTGCCTTGCAGGCCTCAACAAGTCTGTTATCAGCTTCAGGGCTTTGGGAATGACCTGCAAAAACCACGTCAATTCCGATAGCCGCAGGTTTTGCTTCGGGGTCTGCATTTAGTGCTTCGATGATATCAGCGTAAATGTCTCGAGACCACGGCAAATTCCCATATTCATTTAAGGCTCTTGAGTCTATCGTTATCAGTGCTACCGTACCGTCAAGGGCCTCATTGGACTGATACAGCCTGTCTCCCAGGGAAGCGTCCGCTGCATAGAAAATACCTGCGGCACAAAGTCCGAAAGTTATGGTGAAAACCCCCAGTAAAATCAAGGCATTCCGTTTTAATGATTTGGATTTTTTTACGCTTTTCATATCTAAAAACTTTCTATTTTTTAATTTAAAACTCTTTTAATCCTCTGCCTCATCCGTCGACTTAATGCCTACGCCGCTCTTTTTAAAGAGATTCAGTATTTCAAGATCGATTTTTCCCTCTTTAGTTGCCATTTCTTCCAAGATTAAATATGCCTTGGAAGCAGGTAAAGCCGGTTTATAAGGGCGGTCTCTGGCAGTAAGGGCGTCAAATACATCCAGTATTGTAATAAGGCGAACATTTCTATCCAATTCCTCTGCTTTTTTATGGTTCGGATAACCGCTGCCGTTCAAAAACTCATGGTGATCGCTCGCCCACTGTGGAATAACCTGATCTTCCTCCGGAAATTCCATCTCCCCAAGGAGTTTTGCAGTCATGACCACATGATTTTCCATGATTCCACGTTCTTCTGCTGAAAGCGTTCCCTTTCTGATGGAAAGGAGATGTACCTCTTCAGGCTTTAACCAAGGCTGCACCCCCTCGGAATCAGCATTTAACTCATCTATATATGTTTGCTTTGCATAAATTCCTATGCCCTCAAGCAACTCATCTTCCAAAAATCCGGCATTATTTGCCTTATCAATAAGCTCATGACCTGCATTTAGAAGTGTTTTTCGCTTCAAATACTCTTCTTCACTTAAATGACCTCTTAAAAAGTCCACTTCATCTATCTTGGCAATATAGCGAAAACGATTGTGAATTTCCTTTTCACTGCCGTTTAATCTGCTTTCTTTGTTCATGACGTTTAAAGGTGTTACCAGCTTGCCCACATCGTGAAGTCTCACCGCCATAATAAACTGTCTTTCCTCTTCAGGTGTAAATTCCCAGCCCTGTCCTGTGGCTCTCATCCAGTCTATGAAACGTTTACCGTAAACTGCCATATTCCGAGAATGGTTGGCATTGTACGGAGTCAATGCGTCAATCGCAGTAGACATAACCGAAACCATGCTGTCTAAAGTACGCTGCAACTGTCTGGAATAGTTGTGATTTGTAAGGCATATAGCGGTCTGACTTGCCAAAGACAATACTACATTTATGTGCCATTGGGAAAACCCCACGATTTTTCCATACTGGTTTATGGCATTTATGAACTGCATTACACCTATGATATGTCCTTTGTCATCTTCCATAGGAATAACCAGCATGGATTGAGTGCGGTATCCAGTCATATTGTCGTAACGCCGTGGTCCTGAAAAGTCAAACTCCCCATAGCCCTTATAAACGTCTTCTATCTTAACTGCCTGACGCTTCATAACACTCCATGTGCAGACATTTTCCTTTTTCATAGGTACGTTCGGCAGCTCAATGGGCTCTCCGCTCCCGCCCTTTTTAATCCCTTGGGAGCGGGTAATCATCACTCTGAATTTCAGGCTTTCGCCGTCTACCGTGTAAAGCGTTCCCCCGTCACAGTTGATAATGTCCATGGCAGCATCGAGAATTTTCTCGTAAAGCAGCCCCTCCTCTTTAATCTTCGATAATGCAATGCCTACGCCCAGCAGTCTGTTGATAATCATCTCATTCATATTTCCAGTACTTCTCCTTCCCTGGCAAAGCTTACGTTAGGATACTTATTCATTATATCTCTTTGCCCGCGCAACAATATAGCATCCGTATGATCAGGTGCATGATGAATAATTTTCAGTTTTTTCGCCTCGGCGGAAGCTGCAAAGTTTGCTGTCATATCCCAAGATGAATGACCGAAGCCTTTGCGGCTTTCATATTCTTCAGGCGCATACATACCGTCCATTAAGATGATATCGGCATTTTTAGCAAACTCTCGGAGTTTCTCGTCAACATCAGGTTTTACTCCCACCTCATAATCACCTACATGAACAAGGCTATGTCCGTTTTGAAAGGTCAGTTTGAATATGTCAATACCGTTCGGATGGGCGCCTTGCATTGTAGAAACCGCCACATCTCCCAAAAGGAAGTCTCCTTTCGGAAGCGGCAAAAAGCTGACTTTTTTAGAAAATATATCAGGAGTACAAGGCCAGATTGGCGGCTGCATTAATCTCCTAAAATGCTCTTCGAAGCTGCCCTCTTCGTGCTCTCCGCAATATATAACTATTTCAAGTTCACCGTTAAACATTTCAGGTAACATCAAAAGACCCTGAATATGATCCAAATGAAGATGTGACAAAAGTATATGAATTTTTTTTACTGTAGATGGAAGATGTTTACGCAAATTGAAAATTCCGGTGCCTGCATCTATTATAATTGCATCGGTTGTGATTTCCTGATTGGTTTCCGGCTTTCCGTAAACCGCCATGGTGCTGGTAGCACCTCCAAAAGCTGCGAATTGAGGGCCTGAAACGGAAATGGAACCCCTTAGCCCTAAAAGACAAATTTGATTTTTCATATCATTTTCACTATAAATAAAAAATTGGTATGTAACCCTTTCTCATAGTGCAGGATTACCTTTACTTTAAAAGTTTATCTCAAATTCCAATACTCTTAATAGATATTATACTTCAAAATTTTATTACAGTAAATGAAAAAAGGATAAGTGACATTCCGCCCTCATCCCTTACAAAAAGACTCCCTCATGGAAAATCCGATAAGGATGAACCCGAGGGAGTATATATTTATTAACTAAACCTTGAAATTACAGTAACAAGCCAAAGCAGTCCGCATAAACCCTGCGATCTTTTACGAGAAACCTTATCAGCTTTAATTGGTACCGTAAACCTTTTCACCGCCGAAAAGGCTCTTATCTACATAACCTCCGTTTGCAACATAGTTCCCCGCTGCTCTTTCATCGCCGCTTGCTGTCGGTGCCGAAACAGGTCCCGACGGTGCCACTGCGGCATTTCCCACTTTAGCGATTGCTGAATCCGAAACAGCTTGAACAGAAGCCGCTGCTTCCTTTTCAGCCGCTGCTGTGGCTGCATTGTACCCCGCAGCCAGCTTGACTCTGAGCTTTACAGGCTGGTGATTTGAGTACTTGAACTCCGTATCAATAGTGCGAACTCCCAGCACCGAAACGTTAGGAGAACAGATATAACCGTCAATAACGTAACACTGCATATACGGGTCGTATTCGCTGTATGGTTGATTGCAAAGTCTTGCTGTCGGTTTTCTTTCATCGTATGCGAAAGTCCAGCCTGAACCGAATAAGGTTTCTTCCAAAATCCCAGGCATGAAATTAGTAGTATTTCTAAGAGGATAGAGAGTATTGTCGCTACCCGGGAAAGTTTGATTAAAAGTTCCGCCGATTATAATATAGTTGCCCTTGGCATATTCATCTTTCACGAAGTTTGCCAAAGCCTTTGTCTGATTGATTTTAATGTCTCCGTTATCCAAGGCTTCAAAATGTGCATTTACTATTATAAGTTCGGCACCGCCATTGGCTACAACCTGACTTGTTTCAACCTTTTTATTTTTTTTCTTGTCCTTTTTATCTTCTTTTTCCGCCTCTTTGCCCTCTTCCGATTTTTTAGCCGCCGTCATATCTCCTGAAGCTTCTGACGGAGCAAGAACCAAGTCGCCTAAAAGTACTCTCTGCACTTCGAGACAGTTCTTCGGTTTAAAAAGCTTCATCGGCCAGGAATAGCTGTTTTTCAGTGCAATTCTTGAAGAAGCTGTAACAGGGAATTTGTTAATAGTCAAAAGTCCGCTGTCGATGTTACCAAGGGGTGACTTTACCGGAAGTGGAATAAATTTACACTTATAGTTAGTGGAATAGGAAGCCATGCCCGGAAATAAAGAAGTAAGATAAGTAACTTCATTTATATCAAAAGATCTGTCTGCTTGCTTATCTACCGTCTGGAACATGAGAACATCACAGTTCTGACCCTTTACCAGCTGTCTCACACTTTCAAGATTTCTATCAACTAAAGTGGAAGTGCTTGCCTTTACACCCTCACCGCCGTCAGTGTACAAATCCATGTCTGCAGACAAGCCCGCATAACCGATGTTATATGAAAGAAGCGTAATTTCATCTCCCTCGTACAAGGCCTTTTCAGTTACGCCAAAAAGCTCAAGCTCTTCGGTTTCCTCAGGCTTAAATTCGGTAATTGTAAGGAATGCTATAATACCTGCCAAAACTATAACTATGGCAAGCAGGATTATTAATAAAATTTTCCCTATTTTTTTCATAAGAAGTCCCTTTCGTCTGAAATTATAGAAAATAAAGCGTACAAGACTATTATAGGACAAAAGTCCTTTCATAGCAATCTCATTATTATTCTCGACAGTTTAGACAATTTCTTTAGAGTAAAATTGTGAAAATTTATAATGTACCGAGATAAAACCGAAAGCTATCCTAGGAATGCCTTGTATGCCAAATAGGAATGATACAGGTCGAACTTGCTAATCTGTTCATATGGAGCATGCATTGAAAGTACAGGTACGCCGCAGTCGATAACCTCCATACCCTTGTTAGCTAAAATGTAAGCGATGGTACCGCCACCACCCTCATCTACCTTGCCCAGTTCGCAAAACTGATGTGCCACACCTGCATTCTCGAAGATTCCACGAATTTCTCCGATGAACTCCGCATTGGCGTCGGAAGAACCCGACTTTCCACGGGCACCTGTATACTTGGAAAAAGCTATACCATGCCCGAGATAAGCCACATTCCTTTTCTCGCTTACGCTTGGGAATGTAGGGTCAAAAGCTGCCGTAACGTCTGCCGACAGACACTTTGAATTTGAAAGCAGTCTTTGGAGAGCAAAAGGAGAAGTATTACCTGAAAGTTCTAAAAGCATGCCTAAAAAGAGCTCAAAATTCTGCGAACACATACCTGAATTACCCTGACTTCCAACTTCTTCCTTGTCAGAAAGAATGCAGACCGCCGTACGCTGTGGCAGCTTTAATTCAGAAAGAGCCACCAGCTCCGGAAAGGCACAAACTCTGTCATCATGACCGTATGAGCCAATCAGGCTTCTGTCAAAGCCTATGCTTCTTGCCTTGAATGCCGGCACTATTTCCAATTCTGCGGAGGTGAAGTCACGCTCTGTAATACCGTACTTTTCGTTCAAAAGCTGTAAAATATTTCTCTTTACCGCCTTTGAAATTTCCTGCTCATTTCCCTCCTCGTCTTTTTCAGTAGCAGGGATAGTGCCTACAATTATGTTTAAGTCCTCTCCTGCAATGGCTTCAGCCAGCGGTTTCCTTGCCTGTTTTGCCGCAAGGTGAGGTAACAAATCCGAAATGATAAAAACAGGGTCTTTTTCCTCTTCACCGATGTTTATCTCTACAAGGGTGCCGTCAGTCCTTGCTACTACACCATGAAGAGAAAGGGGAATAGTTGTCCACTGATACTTGCGAAGCCCTCCGTAATAGTGAGTCTTAAATAAAGCTATTTCAGAGTCCTCATAAAGCGGATTTGGTCGCAAATCAAGCCTTGGAGAGTCTATATGCGCACCGGTCAAATTAATGCCGCCCTCCAGCTCATCCTTTCCGATAACAGCTGCATAAATGGACTTTTTCTTGTTTACATAGTAAACCTTATCGCCTGTTGCCAGTTTCTTTTTTTCGGCAATGTCTACAAAACCTGCTTTTTCAAGCAATTTCACAGAAGTCTTTACACATTCACGCTCTGTCTTTGAAGCGTCCAGATACGCCATATACTTATCGCCGAAATCAAAAATAGCCTTTTTAGACTTTTCATCAGTTGAAAGCCATCCGTTTTTATCTTCATACTCGAGCTTAAGGCTATCCTTTTTTCCTGCCGAAGCAGAAACATCAGCTTTTTTATTTGCCTTGGTTTCTTTGATTTTTTTTATTTCTTTTGCTTCTTTTGTTTCCTTTGATTTTTTTAATGCCATATTTCTCACCTAATTATTCTTTCTATCTTCAGCTTCGTAGCCTTTTATCAGCTCTATTTTCCTGCTATACTTCTCCACATTTTCAGAATCTCCCAGTTCTTCATACGCCCAAAGCAGTTCCTCCATAGAATCAATATGGCTACCGTTTAACTTGAGACTCCTTTTTAAGCTTTCAATACCTTTCTCCTGCATACCTATGCGTAGGTATGCAAAGCCGAGATAATAGTAAAGAGGCCACCACTTGTCCGCTGCCTCGCTCCCCACATATTGCTCAAGCATATATGCTCCCTCATGGAAGCGCCCACAGACAATGTGGTTAATGCCCTGCTCAATCTTCACAGGAGCTTCCAGTTGTTCTCGTCTTTCTCGAACTTCACGCTTCTGCTCCGCATCGGTGGCTACCCCCAAAAAGTCTCGGAACGCCAAATCCGCCTTTACATAAAGACCCAAGTTCAAGTAGGCATAGCCCAGGAAATAATGGGGCTCGGCAAAATCGGGATATTCCATCGTAATGATTTCAAGAATTTCAATACATTCCGCCTTAAAACGACCTATGTACTCATCATCCTTTTCCGACTCATCTCCCACCTTGGAGGCTGCTATATAAAGCTCCCTACATGCCATGGCGTAACCGTACATAGCCTTTAAGGAGTCTTCTTTCAGCACCAATGCCGCTCTAAAGTACACGCAGGCACTTTCCAACTGACCTGTATCAGCTTCCGCTTCTGCTGCCTTAATAATGCCCCCATACATTTCTCCCCTAAAAAGTCTGTCCATAAATTCCAAATATTGCGCCGCAAATTTAAACTGGGGGTCGCAGCCTATGATATATGCCATGTTTACAGCCAGTCTCGCAGAGGTTATCCCCTCCCCTGAACCGATATTTCGAATATCCTCTTCTTGAAGCGGAACAGGTATATCCTTTAAAATATCCAAAACATTCATTCTTATGAGAGCAGCTTCAGACATTTCATCAAAAACGAAATTCTCAAGATTTCCCTTAAAATATATATTTAATCTGTTAGAAATTTTCATATCAGTTTAACTCCCAACCTCTCTTATCAAACTTCTTAACTGCGTCAAAATTCAGCGTATTTTCCATATCTTTATGGAGTAATTCTTGAATTTGCAGGCTATAAATATCTGCCTCTTGGTATTTTGGATTTTCCAGTGCAAAGCTGTATAGTATGCGGTAAAGGTCTTCCTTTTTATGATACACATGCTGAAAGCCCTTGTAATAATAGTAATCTGCAAACTCCTCGTAGAAGCTGAACGGATTTCCCGCCTTTTCTACCATGTATATAAGAGACTGTGTAAAGCCTCCGCGGTTATAGTAAAGATCCAGCACATTTTCAATCTGATGAAGTCTTACCAATTCTTTAGCGGAAATAAATTTGTTTGAAATAACCTCATAAGGCGCCTTTTCCCTGTATATATACCCATATTTATCAGCTTCCTTACGAATTTTAGTGCCCTTTAGGAGCTTCAAGAAGCCTAGAGCCAACTGATGAGGCATAACCCTGTAAAGATTATTGAATGAGCTCTTAAAGGAGCTGTAATCTTCAAATGGAAGCCCTGCTATCAAATCTGCATGAATTTCTATATTCTCAAGCAACATCAGCTTATGAATATTTTCCAAAATCAGCTTAACATCGGTTCTCCTGTCCACTGCCGCCAAGGCGTCTCTATTGGTGGACTGAACTCCTATTTCAAACTGGAATAGACCTTTTCTGGCAGTTGAAAGGAGTTCCAAAAGTGGAAAATCTATAAAATCTGCACACATTTCAAAGTGGAAATTAGTCACTCCATTGTCGTTCTCTATAATATACTTAAAGATGTCATAACTGCGATTTTTATCATAGTTAAAGGTGCGGTCAATAAATTTTACCTGTTTCACCTTTTTAATCAAGAAGTATCGCAAATCTTCAAAAACCCTTTCCTTAGAAAGCGCCCTTACCTGCTTTTCTAAAGAGGAAATGCAATAGGAACATCTATGAGGACAGCCTCTTGAGGACTCATAATAAACGGTTTTATCCTCTTTTGGCGGCACATGGAGATAGGGAAAGGGGATACTGTCCATTTTAAGAGGCAAGGCCGCCTGATTGATATAGACCTTTCCCTGATAGCGATAAATAAGTCCCGAAATTTTGGAAAGTTCATCACCTAAATTTATTTCCCGATTTGCAGGCTCATTTGGTTGCAAAAGTTGAAGCAACTCCCTAAAGGAATGTTCTCCCTCTCCTTGAAGAATATAGTTTATAAACTTCTTCTCCATAAGGAGCTCCAAGGCATCATATGAAACCTCCGGTCCACCCATAAGAATCTGGATTTCCGGTTTAGCTTTTTTGAGATTTTCAGCTAAATACATGATTTTTTCAATGTTCCAAATATAGCAGGAAAAGGCAACTAAATCATAGTCGCCTTTAATTATCTCCCCAAAAACGTAGGAGTCCTCATTATTAATTGTATACTCTCTTAAATCTACACTTTTAATATCATCTGCCACGGCAGAATACAGATACTTCACCGCCAGATTGGAATGAATATATTGTGAATTAAGAGTGGTAATTAGTGTCTTCATTTCCTATACCTTTATAGCTAAATTTTCAAGTTTTGCCTGCAAGGCTACCTCTATACCTGTGCCTAGAGCGCTCTCAACATCTCACTTTTCAGCATATCCGCATGAGCAAGACCGTAATCGCACTGGGCAATGAGTTTATCAAGGTCTTCCGGAAGATTGCCCTTTAAGTTAAGGTAGTTGGATGCATGGTTGCTTCTAAATACGCAGGTCTTTTTAAGTCCTCTGGTATTTTCAAGAATCATCTTTATTTCTTCTACTGCCTCCCAAGCAGTTGGAATTACCAAATCACCATTTAAAATAGCATCGCACATAGGCGCCCCCGGTCTTGGCATAAAGGTTAGAATTGCCACATATGAAGCCCCCATTTCTGCAATCATCTTACCCGTTTCTTCTGCATGTTCTTTAGTCAGTTCCTGACCACCGATTCCTGAAATAAAGGTTACGCTGGTCTTTATGCCGCAGCGTTCCGCTTTCTGTATAGCTTCCAAAATTTCTTCTTTAGTGGAACCTTTACAGATACGGCGCAGTACCTCATTGGAACCTGATTCGGCTCCAACATAAACCATATCCAAGCCCGCTTCCTTTAACTCTTTCAGCTCCTCTTCGCTCTTTCGATTTATATCGCTTCCGCGAGCATAGGAAGATATCCTCTCACATTCAGGGAACAGTTCCTTAATCTTATTCAGAATAACAAGCAACTTATTGTTTGAAAGGCAAAGTGCGTCACCGTCGCAGAGGAAAATTCTGTCAAGCCTTGGATAATAAGCTCTCGCCATAGCCAAATCCTCTAAAACCTCCTCCATCTGACGAATGTGAAACTTTTTATTTTTGTACATACTGCAAAAGGTGCATTTATTGTGTGAACATCCCACAGTAACTTGAAGCAGATAACTGTATGCTTCACTTGGAGGTCTGTAAATATCGCCTTCGTATCTCATTTTTCACCTTACATCTTTTCCGGTGCCTTAACACCTAAAAGCTCAAGTCCGTTTTTAAGCGCCGTCTTGGCAGCTAATACCATAGCCACCTTGGCAATCTTTTCTTCTTCATTTTCAACTAAGATATGTTCATCATAGTAAAACTTATTGAAGCTTTGAGCTATATCTATGATATGTCTTGTAAGAACCGACGGCTCATACTTTTCAGCGGCATCCACAATAGCCCCGGGGAAATCATAAAGCTCCTTAGCCAGCTTGTAGGCAGCTTCCCCTATAATATGTTTAACATCAATGGAAGTTACAGCTTTAGCCTTGGCTACGACCTCATCTCCCGCCTTACGAAGTACGGAACAAGCTCTTGCGTGAGCATACTGTACATAAGGACCTGTTTCACCCTCAAAATTAAGAACCTTATCCCAGCTGAATACATAATCCTTGATTTTGCTGTTGGAAAGTTCTTGGAAGATAACAGCTCCAATACCTACCGCCTTGGCTATCTCGTCAATATTTTCCGCAGCAGCATTTTTTTCTTTGATAATTTCCTTAGTCTGAGCCACCGCACGATTTAATACATCTTCCAAAAATACGACTCTTCCATGTCTTGTAGACATGGTACCGTCTTCAAGAGAAACAAGACCGAACGGAATATGAACGCAGTCATGCGCCCATTCTCTGCCCATAAGTTCCAAAATCTTAATCCACTGCTGGAAATGCAGATTCTGCTGGGAAGCCACAATATATAAATTCTTATAGAAATCGTAGTGCTGTTTACGATAGTTTGCCGCCGCCAAGTCTCTGGTAATGTATAAGGATGAACCGTCAGACTTCTTAATCAATGCCGGTGGCATTCCGTAAGGCTCAAGGTCAACAATCATAGCTCCCTCGGATTCCTTCATGAGTCCCGACTCTTCAAGTTCCTTTTCAATAGCCGGCATTTTGTCTGAATAGAAGCTCTCGCCTGCATAGGAATCGAAAGTAATTCCCAGCATATCGTAAACCTTTGTAAATTCCTTTAATGATTCATCTCTAAACCACTGCCAAAGTTTTACCTCTTCCTCCTCGCCCTTTTCAAGCTTGGTAAAGATAGCTCTTGCTTCATCGTCCAATTCCGGATGATTTTCCACTTCTACGTGGAATTTAGTATAGTATTCTAAAAGAGTTTTGATAGGTTCTCTCTTAACATCCTCTTCATTGCCCCAATGGCGATATGCACAAATCATCTTGCCGAACTGGGTACCGTAGTCTCCCAGATGGTTGATTCTTACCGTATCATATCCTAAAGCTTCATAGAGCTTATAGATTGCATTACCGATAACTGTGGATCTTATGTGTCCGATATGGAAAGGCTTTGCGATGTTTGGAGAAGAATACTCCACTATAACAGTCTTTCCTCCGCCTATATCTGCTCTTCCGAAGTTGTCGCCCTGATTTATAACCTGAGAAATAACATTTTTTACAAAGGTTTCTTTATTTAGGAACATATTTACATAAGCATTAACCTGTTCCACCTTTTCAAATACTTCGCTACCTGAAATTTTTTCAGCGATATCCTTTGCAATCATAGGCGGTGCCTTACGAAGAACCTTTGCCAGTTTGAAGCACGGGAAAGCATAATCCCCCATCTTGTCATCTGTAGGAACCTCTAAAATGTCCAGAATTTCATCCATTTCCAGACCAATCTCCGAATCATATATTACCTTTGCAATTAATTCTTTGTAATTCATTTTATATCCTTTCGCGGAGCAAGCGCCCCTATTTATTTTTCACGCCTTAATATCCTTAACAGCTTTAACATCCTTAATAGCCTTAATAAATATCTCTTCCTATAAGTGCTACCTGTTCTTTTGAGTTTTCGTTATATATGGGTATCCCTATCGCCTGCAATTTCTCGGCAAAGATACCGTAGCCCTGCACTGTTTTATGGCTGAAAGTACCGTCGTATATTTCTCCTGCCCCACAGCTTGGGCTCTTGGATTTTAAAATGGCACCCTCGATGACCTCATCTCTTAACATGGCTGCAATATGCGCAGCTTTGATTAAGTCCTCCGCCCCGTTCTCAAAAGCTTCTGTCAGGTCTTCACCCAAAGTATTTTTTACCTTTCGCCTGCCGGCAATATGAACAATCTCACAGGGTTCTCTCGGTGCCAGCAAGCCTCCGGAAGTTTCCGGACAAACCGGCATAAAGGAGTGGCTTTCAGCGAACTCCCTGACCCATTCAGTGTCATTGTTACCACCATCATATTTGCAGTTTTTTCCTAGCAAACACGCGCTTATTATGTACATTTCAGCACCTCTGGTATATTTATTCGTTAATATCTAATTATAGTCAATTTTGATTTTTATGTCAAACTCGCCATGGTAAAATCATATTAGGAGGTCTTATTGAAATTTCCGTTGAAATTCCTATTGAAAGTCCTATGTCCACCCGGTTATTTCAGCCCCGTCCAAGCTATATTCGCTATATTATTTCAAGGTAACTATGGTGACTCCGTCGCCTCCCTCGTTATATTTACCCTTTCTATACGATTTTACGTGTTTGTGGGTTTTACACAAGTCTGAAACACCGTTTCTTAAAATCCCCTCGCCTCTTCCGTGAATAATGGTGACTGACTCCAAATTTGCAATATAGGCGTCGTCAATATACTTATCCACATCCATCATGGCATCATCTAAATTTCTTCCCACAATATTAATGGAAAGTGAAATATTCTGGGTTTTCATTCTATAAAGCGTTCCGTATTTGCTTCCCCTAAATTCTTCCTTTACTTTTTTACGTGTAACATTTAGAAGCATTAAGTCTGTAATTTTAACGCTGGTCTTCATCAAGCCCACCTGAACCTGAACCTTACCTGATGAATCAGGTAAAGAGAGAACCTCACCGTTTTGACCTATGGTCATAACCTTGACCTTTGCCCCTACTGTAATATCTTCAGGTTTTGCGGCTTTAAAGTCTTCGCTGACAACAATCTTTTCCCGATATTTCTTTTCTGCCTGATTGAGCCTGCGCTTATTCTCGTCGTAACGTCTGGTTCGTTCTCCCAGGCTGTCCATCTTCGCCAGCTCCTTTAGCTCCTTTTGGACTTCCTTTGAAGTTTCACGGGCGTCCTTTACAATGGAACGCGCTTCCGCTCTTGCCTCCGACAATATCTTTTCTTTTTCGGCATTCAATTTTTGCTGTAAGCGGTCTATCTCTTCCTTTTGGGCTTTCATAGCCAGCTTTAGCGAAATAGCTTCGTCTCTTTCTTCCAAAGCTGCACGTCTGTCATGTTCCAAAGCCGTTATGACCTCTTCAAATTCTATGTCTCCGCTCTCAAGAAGAGTCCTTGCCGACTTGATAATTTCTGAATCAAGTCCCAGCTTTTCACTTATTTCAAAGGCATTGGACTTTCCCGGTACTCCGATAAGCAAACGATAGGTCGGGCTTAAGGTTTCCACGCTAAACTCCATGCAGGCGTTTTCTACATCCGCAGTGGCGATTGCATATTTCTTTAACTCATTGTAATGGGTAGTGGCAATGGTGCAGGCACCGCTTCTTCGAATATTTTCAAGTATTGATATTGCAAGCGCCGCTCCCTCCGTTGGATCTGTCCCTGCCCCAAGCTCATCCACAAGCACTAATGTATCCTCCGTGGAATCCCTTACTATCTGAACGATATTTGTCATGTGGGAAGAGAAAGTAGACAGATTTTGCTCAATGCTTTGCTCATCCCCGATATCCGCAAAGATTTTGCTATACACCGGCATAAAAGATTCAGAAGAAGCAGGTATATGAAGTCCTGTCTGAAACATCATGGATAAAAGCCCTACCGTCTTTAAGGTAACAGTCTTTCCGCCTGTATTGGGCCCTGTAATAACCAAGGTATGATATTCGTCTTTTTCCCCAAGTTTACCCAAGGTTACGGAAATAGGTACAGCTTTTTTGCGTTCCAAAAGAGGATGTCTTGCCTCTTTTAATACTAATTCCCCGTTGCTTGAGAATTTAGGAGATTCTCCATTCATTTCACAGGAAAGTTTTCCCTTGGCAAAGATTATATCCAGCTTTACCAGCAACTCCTGATTATTTATAAGTTCATGGAAATGTTCAGCCACGCTGGAGGAAAGCTCCAGTAAAATTCTGTCTATCTCCTGCTTCTCCGCAAGCTCCAATTCCCGCAGCTCATTGTTGAGATTTACGATAGCCTGGGGCTCCACAAAAAGAGTTGCCCCTGTTTGAGACTTGTCGTGCACCATACCCGGAAAGTGAGCTCTGTGTTCCGCCTTAACAGGTATGCAATATCTGCCGTTCCTCATGGTTACTATGGCGTCTTGAAGATAAGTTCTGTTGGCAGAGGAGTTTATGATATTGTTCAATCTTGCAGTAATAGCTTCCCCTTGCTGTATTTTCTTACGTCTGATGGACTTAAGCTCGGAAGAAGCATTGTCGGACATCTCGTCTTCCGAAAGAATGCAACGGTCAATATTCTCCTCAAGATATTTTTGAAGCACCATAACCTCTGCTATGCTGTTAATGATTGGAAGAGGCGGTAAATCGCTCTTTAAGAATACTGTTGCCTCCCTTGTAACTCTCACATTGTAAAGGATTTGAAGCAGCTGACGCATGGAAAGACTGCCTCCCTTTTTAGCAAGATGTAAGCTGTCTGAAATGTCATAAAAAGCTCCCAGGGGAACTGCTCCTTTATGCATAATAACGGAAACCGCTTCCGTGGTTTCCGCCTGTAATTCCCTTATTTCGCGTACATCAACGCTAGGCTTCAGCTTTTCAAGCTGTGCCTTAGTCATTTCCGCTGCCGCCTGATTGACCAACATGTCTATTATTTTTTGGTATTCCAATACCTTAAAGGTTTTTTTGTTCATGTGGTTTTCCTTAATCTATTTTAATTTATCTCATTTATAGCGTGCGTTTGGAACGCTCTATTTCACTCTTTAATTTAATGTTTTCCATTTGTAAATCAAAGAAATTGTTTTCAAGCTCCTTGCACCTTACCCTAAGCTCCTCAATTTCAGCTTGCGCATTTTCGGTAGCTTTAGACTCGGTTTCAAGGATTCTTCTTTTTAACAGTTCTATTTCATTGGTCTTTTCATTGAGGATACGCGCCAACTCTTCCTTTTGAGCTATTGCATGAGACGCGTCCTCCTTGTAGTTCATGTAATTTGCCTTTGACTCATCCCAAAGCTGAACATAATGTTCAGCATCTTTAAGGGCTTGTTCTTTTTGCTTTATGAGATTTTCCTTTTCTTCTGCTTGGCTGAAATACTCATCCGCAATATTTACTGCGGACAGCACTGCAAGGGACGCCACTGAAGCGCCCGGTGCAGCACTGGATATCTCATGCATTTTGGTATCAACATAGTCAGCGACTGTAATTATGTGCTCTCTGCTGGCATCTCCGGAAATAACATATTCCTGTCCATATATTTTTACGCTAACCCTATTGTTTTCCATGATTTCCTCCATAAAATCTGTTAGTTAAATTCAAAGAAGCCTACATTTCTCTCAACTTGGCGTCAAACACTGCTTCCAGCTTTTGTATAAGCGGATTGTGAACAAGCTGTACCTCTTCGTCTGTAAGAGTACGGTCTTTAGCTCTGTAAACAAGATTGAAAGCAATACTTTTTTTGTTCTCTCCCACCTGATGACCTCTGTACACGTCAAACATTCTGAAGCTTTCCAAAATATCTCCGCCATTTTCACGGATGGAGGCTTCTAAATCTCCTACCTTAACGGTTTCATCAACTACCAATGCTATGTCTCTTTCAGTTGACGGGAATTTTGGAAGAGGCTCATAGTGGAGTTCAAACTTTGTCTTATCCAAGAACTTTTCAAACATCAGTTCGCAGGCATATACTCTTCCCTCAAGGTTAAAGTTGGCTGCAACCTGCGGATGAAGTTCTCCCATAATACCCATTTCTTCCTCTCCCAGCATAATGCGGGCACATCTGCCCGGATGATATGGGGTATATTCGCTTTCTGCTTCAAAAGTACAGCCATGAATACCCATGCCCTCCATGAATAATTCCACCATTCCCTTTAAGGTAAAGAAATCTACTCCCTCGCCGTAAACACCGATACTCATGGAAAGCTCTTCTATAGGCAGTTCCTTTGAATCTATGAAGTTAGGCATGAAAGTATTGCCTATTTCAAAGGCCTTAACTGCCGCAATACCTCTGCTTTGATTAAGCGCCAAAGTATCCAGCATATTAGGCATTAGTATGGTTCTCATTACAGAAGTTTCTTCACCCAAAGGATTTAAGAGAGTGAGGAAATCTCGTTCCCAGCTGTCCTCCGGAATATTCATCTTTTCTACGCCCTTAGGGCTAACAAATGAATAAGTTTGAATTTCACTTGCACCCATGGCTGTCATAAGATGACGGGCTTTTTCACGCAGGCGCCAGCTTTTTGAAACGCTTACCGTAATATTATCTTCAGTCAGAGTGTAAGGGATATTGTCGAAGCCGTACATTCTTGCAATTTCTTCGATGTAGTCAACTTCCTCAAGCATATCACGTCTTGTCACAGGCGGTGTCACCAGTAAGACATCTTCATTTTCGGAAGCTTCAACTTTCATATCCAGCTGTTCCAAGAAGCTAATCATAGTCTCCCTGTCAATTTCCACACCAATAACATTGTTCACGCGGGAAACTCTTACCTTGGTTGTGGGCAGAACTTCCGGATCCTTATAGATATCTATGCTGCCTGAAACGACACGACCTGAATCTGTCATTTCCACAAGCTGACAGAAACGATCCGCCGCTTCCTTGCAGACAGCAGGAGCAACTCCTCTTGTATATCTGTTCTGCGCCTCCGTACGAAGCCCCAGCTTCTTTGAGGATAAGCAAATGCTTGTTTCGTCAAAGTTAGCTGATTCCAAAACAACAGTTTTGGTGGTTGGCTCTATCTCAGAATTGAGCCCGCCCATAATGCCGGCAATACCTATAGGTTTTACTGAATCATTTATCATGAGAGTATCGGAATAAACCTTTCTTTCTTTTCCGTCCAGAGTGGTAAATTCGTCTCCCTCCTTTGCCATATCTACTATGATTTTTTTGCCCTCTATGGTTTCTATATCGAAAGCATGAAGAGGCTGTCCGTATTCAAACATTACAAAATTTGTAATATCCACAATATTGTTGATAGGTCTCATACCTGCAAGCATGAGGCGATGTTGCAGCCACCACGGAGACTGCTTTATTTCAACATCGGTTATAATACGTGCCGTATATCTGCGGCAAGCAGGATTTTTAACTTCAACGCTGATATAATCCGTAACCTCCCCTTGACCCTCGCATTTCAAAGTTATTTCTTTTTTCTTCAAAGGCTTCTTTAAAAATGCCTTTGCTTCCTTTGCCAATCCCAACATTGAAAGCCAATCTGGGCGGTTAGGTGTAACTCCGAAGCCGATAACCTTTTGTTCCAAATCAAAGGCTTCAACTATGCTTTTTCCCAGTTTGTCTTCTCCCTCGGACAAAAGCCAAATGCCGTCCTTTGAAATATACGGTGCCACCTTGTCAGACCAGCCAAGTTCCTGGGGACCGCAAAGCATACCTTGAGAAAGAACGCCTCGCAGTTCGCCTGCCTTAATAACGCTGCCCCCCTCTTCCTTTTCACGCCCATGAAGAGCCCCCGGAAGACGTGAACCGTCAAGGGCTACGGGAACCAGCGCCCCCTCATATACATTGTCCGCTCCTGTTACAATCTGGAGAAGTTCGGGCTTACCCACGTTTATTTGACAAACCACCAGCTTATCAGCAGATGGGTGTTTTTCAATCTTTTCAATCTTACCTACTACAACATTTTCAATAAGCTCTCCGAAAGTTTCCAGTTCCTCATATTCCAAGCCTGCGGTAGTCATAAGCGCGCCGAAATCTTCCGCTGTCATTTCTATATCAACATAGTCTTTTAACCATTTAATTGGTGCTAACATAATAAATTCCTCCTTTTACCCGAATTACTTGAACTGAGATATGAAACGCATATCGTTCTCATAGAAGAGACGAATATCGTCAACGCCATATTTCAGCATAGCTACTCTTTCGATACCCATACCGAAAGCCCATCCGGTGTACTTTTCAGGGTCAAGTCCTGCTGCCTTTATTACGTGAGGATGTGTCATGCCACAGCCTAAAATTTCAATCCAGCCTGTTCCCTTACAAACATTACAGCCCTTTCCTCCGCACTTAAAGCATGAAACATCCATTTCAGCAGATGGTTCTGTAAAAGGGAAGTGGGACGGTCTAAGTCTGGTTTTTGCATTTTCGCCAAAGAGCTTTTTAGCAAAACGATCCAGTGCACCCTTAAGATCTGTCATCTTAATATTTTCACCTATAACAAGCCCCTCCATCTGATGAAACATCGGTGAGTGAGTTGCGTCAGGGGTATCATAACGGAAACATCTTCCGGGTATAACCACCTTAAAAGGCGGCTTTGTGCTTTGCATAGTTCTTACTTCATCAGGAGAGGTGTGAGTTCTCAACAACTGATTTTCGGAAAAATAAAAGGTATCCGTCATATCGCGGGATGGGTGATTAATAGGTGAGTTAAGGGCGTCAAAGTTGTACCATACCGTTTCAACTTCCGGTCCCTCTACCACTGTAAAGCCCATTTCATTAAATACTTTCACAAGCTCATTTGCAGTAATAGTGAGGGGGTGCTCCGCTCCGAGCTCCACAGGTTTCCCCGGTTCCGTAACGTCAACGCGTTCCAAAGCCAGCTTTGCATTTAAGGCTGCCGCCTTAACTTCTTCAACTTTAGCATTGAGCAAATCTTCAATTTCCTTTTTGGCAACATTTGCCGCCTGCCCCAAAGTCTTTCTTTCCTCAGGTGAAAGCTTACCCATGGAACGAAGAATGCCTGTAATCTGCCCGTTCTTACCTAGCATATGGATTCTTACATTTTCTGTATCTTCAGGAGTTTTTGCCGCTTTAAGCTGCTCCTTTGCTTCTTTCAATATTCTTTCCAATTCACTGTTCATATTATTTCTCCTTTATCTGCTTATGTTCAGGTCTCATAGACTCATACATCAATATGCCTGCTGCCACACTGGCATTAAGGCTGTCTATAACACCACACATAGGAATTTTTATCTTTAAGTCTGCAAGCTCTGTCAGCTCCTTGCAAACTCCATTGCCCTCGTTTCCTATGACAAGGGCAACATTCTTTTTCATGTCTATATCATAATAATATTTATCGGTATCAAAGCCTGTTGACAAAATTGTCTTACCCAGCTTATGTAACTGCCCGGCCGCTTGCTCAGGTGTATCTGCAAACAACACAGGCACTCTAAAGACTGAACCTGACGCCGCCCTTACCACTTTAGGTGAAAATATATCCGTACAGCCTTTAATAGCCACAACACCTTTGTAGCCGGCTGCATCTGCCGTTCTTATAAGGGTACCTATGTTTCCGGGGTCTTGAAGTTTATCAAGAACCAAAACATTGCCGTCCCCTACGCTTTCAAAGAAAGTTTCCTCCGTAACAGCTTTTCTTTTTACAATGAGAATTATACCTTGAGAGGTTTTCGTCTCTGAAATTTCATCAAAGAGCCGAGGCGCCATCTCCACAAGCGTTGCTCCCCGAAAACGACCCTTTTCTTCAAAATGAACATCCCTAAAATCCTCATAAGTGAAATCTCTGCTGCTCTCCAAATAGCCCTCTTTAAGAATAACGGTATCCAGCTTTACAAAACCGCTGTCGTAAATAAGGTCTTTTAAAAGGTTCGGTCCCTCGGCAATAAAAAGTCCAAATTGATCACGATACTTTTTAACAGCCAATTTCTTGCACAGCTTAAATATTCTGTTGTCTTTGGAACTAATCTGCTTCATAATTTTGGATGTTTTTGTTAAAAATTGAAATTAGGGAAAAGTTTATCAAATACCCTATTATAAAGAAAAAGCCGGTAAAAAACCGGCTATATCTTCTAACTAATACAAATGCTACTTAAGAAAGTCCGGAACCTCAAAAATCGGACTCTTATGTCCCTTAAGAATCTTGTCAAATTCGTCTTCTTCCTTGTTCGGTGCCTGTGCAATTCCCTCAGAAGCCTTTGCGCCGTCCTCTATAGAAGCTGTGCCCTGAAGCTCGTTATCAACATTCTGTGTGGATGAGATGATAGCCTCAATAGACGGTCTACGATCCTCAAAGCCTGTAGCAATAACAGTAACCTGAATTTCATCCTTGAACTCTTCCTTGATGGCGGAACCGAAGATTACGATAGCATCCTTGTCCGCCGCCTGCTGAATCCTGTCGGCAATTTCCGCAGCCTCCTGAATACCCATGTCATAACCGCCTGTAACATTTAAGAGAATCGCTTTAGCTCCGTCAATGCGTGTTTCCAGGAGAGGGCTTTCAATAGCTTCCTTGAGAGCCTCTTCCGCTCTATTGTCGCCTTTACCTCTGCCGATACCCATATGCGCTATGCCTCTGTTGCGCATAACAGTCTGAACATCCGCAAAGTCTACGTTTATAACTCCTGTATCGGAAATTAAATCGGAAATACCCTGAACACCCTGGTGAAGAACACCATCAGCCAGCTTAAAAGCCTCCAGCATAGAAGTATTCTTGTCTGCAATTTGAAGCAATTTGTCGTTTGGAACAACAATGAGAGAATCTACATAATTTTTAAGAAACTTAATACCGATACTGGCATGGTCCGATCTCTTCTTTCCCTCAAAGCCGAAAGGCTTGGTAACAACGCCTACTGTAAGGATACCCAAATCCTTGGCAGCTTTAGCAATAACAGGCGCCGCTCCGGTACCCGTACCTCCGCCCATGCCGGCAGTAATAAATATCATATCTGAACCTGTCATGAACTTAATAAGTTCTTCCAGATTTTCCTCCGCAGCCCTCTGTCCGATTTCCGGATTGGCACCGGCACCAAGACCCTTGGTAAGCTTTTCGCCTATCTGGAGTTTGGTTTCCGCCTTTGAGCTTAGCAAAACCTGCTTATCTGTATTAACAGCCATAAAGGAGACACCCTTAAGGCCTTCATCTATCATGCGATCAACGGCATTACACCCACCTCCGCCAACTCCGATAACTTTTATCTGCGCGGCATTGGTATCGTTAACTTCAAACTGCAATGTCATACCCATTTGTGATCCTCCCACTCATTTTACAATTACGTCGTAATTATACCATATCTCCATAACCATTTCTAGTATAATAGACTCAAAATTGAATTTTTTTCTACTACATTTTGTCTTTTTTCTTTTGTTTAATAACTCTGTTTACTCAACTTAAAAATCCCAAGAAATTTCGACCCTTTTAAAGCCGAAATCTTGGGATAAAATTATTCTTATTCAGTTATTTCTTGTTTCTCCTGCTCTGATTTATGTTTTTTTGCAAGATACTTTTCTAAAAGGACTCTTCTTATAACCGCCAGATTATTGAAAAGTCTTCCGCCAAATACCAAAATGGCAGCATAATAAAGGGGTACACCCAGCTTATCTCCTACAAAGGTAAGGAGACCCGCCAGCACCGCATTGCAGATAAAGCCTGTGATGAACACCACGCTGTCATACTTATTCTCCACATGAGCTCTGACCGCACCGCATACGGAGTCCATAGCAGCCAAAAGCGCCATGGTTATATAGAAAGATAATACTGTCGGGAAAGTTATTTCAAAGCCGAAGCCTACAGCCAGACCGATACAAAGCCCGATAACCACTACAAGTAAAATCACAGTTTCTTTTCCTCCTTATTTTCACTAATCACCTGATTCTGCACATATTTATAAATAGGTTCCGTATCAGATGCAGGAATAACAATTTTGTCCTCATATTCCAAGGAAAACAACACACCAAAGGATTGTAGCGATGAGCCGTAACCCTCAGGCGCCAGTAAATTGCTGGCAATTCTTCTGGAATCCCCAATGGCTGTTATTACAAAAGGTCTGGCATAAGTTATTCCGTCCATCCTAACGGTATAGCCCGAACAAACTATGGAAGTTCTCGGCGTAATTCTATGTCCGTTAACTGCAATCGCCTCAGCCTTGCAATTTTTAAGCTCGTTGATAATCGTTAAAATATCCGCGTCATGAACAAGTATATTGTTGATATCCTCGCCCTCAAAGAGACTTCTGGTGCCGTCATCTACCGTGATACGCACACCCTGCCCCTCAACCTTTTCCAATCCGGCAAAGGTTGAATAATCATATCTTTCGTTGGAAAGTTTTTCTTTAATCAATTTGTCGGTCTGCCACCTGGAGCTGTTGCTGTATTCATCAAGCATTGCTTTTGCAGCTTCGATTTGAGATCGAATTTCTTCAGTGCTTTGTATTTCAGCAGCGATAACCGCCTTGTATTCCCCTATGGCATTGGCTGAAACATAGAGTTTTTGCCCCTGTATGCTCTTGCCCTGAACAACGAGGAATATCCCAATCAAAAGGCACATAGCAAATATAATAAGCTCTTTCTTACCTATTTTTTCCATGTTTTACTCCGCCACATAAGGTTCTGCATACCTAAAGCTTACAACACCGTTATATCTTGCAATAAGCACTTCATCCTTTTGCGTAATATTTACAGTAAGCCCATAGTTGTTACGCATTGTTTCAATAATGCCCCCTCGAATTGTCAAAGCATTTGCAAGTGTAGAGGGATTCCCTATGGCCTTTACATAGTAAGGCGGTGCTGTCGCTCCTCCGTTTATATTGATGTGCCCTGCCGCAAGGCTTATCTCGCTGCTGTGCACAATTCTGTTCTCATTTATGGAAATAGCCTCAGCCCCTGCTTCCTTTAATTTGTTTACCAAATTCAAAAGCAGTTCCGAATTGTCTGTAATAACATCTCCGGAAGAGGTGTACTGGTCATAGTTTTCGGGATTTTTAACGGTAATGGCAACACCGGGTCCTGCCACATCCGTAACTCCTGCGGCTTTCTTGTACTTGTCTACATCGGCGACCAGTCCGTTAATAATAGCGTCGTCGTTAGCCGCTTCGCTTTCATAAGCTGAAAGTCTTTCCTGAAGCTCGATTAGCTCCGCTATTGCCGCTTCCTTATCTTCTCTTGTGTCCTTAAGCTGCTGCTCATAGGA
Organism: Bacillota bacterium; assembly: GCA_041797745.1. Classification (GTDB taxonomy): domain Bacteria; phylum Bacillota; class Clostridia; order Peptostreptococcales; family Anaerovoracaceae; genus UBA3871. The sequence goes on along the minus strand of JBHBZU010000008.1, from coordinate 91,128 downwards.
TTTCAGCTTTGCAAGAGGAACCAATCCCCCTTGATCAGAACCGGAAGTCGTAAGAATTTGCATAGAAAGCAGCAGTCCGATCAGGACTGCGGTTAACCCTATTACTAAAGCCGGAACAAATTTTTTCATTAGTTTTCCTCCGATTATTCAGTCTTTGATTTATCTTTCTTTTCAGAAACCGCCTCCGCAGCCGCTTCCACTTCTGTACCGCTTGCTACCTCTGTCTGCAAAACCTCTTTTGTCTGTAACGGCACATAGTTAGGGCTGTAGGCCATATTGCTGCTGTCTGCCGTAACTGTAACAGTGCCGCTTCCTATACCCTGATTATAAAGCTGGGTAAGCAACCTTTGCAACGTGCCTCCGTCAATAGCATTTTTTATGTCCTCCGGCATTCCCTGACACATAAATACGTCATTTACATATGCCTTAGCTATAATCTTTGAAAGGTCTACCGCTTTGAAATAAATTTCGCTGTTCTGCATGGAATTAATCATGGAAAGAGTGCTGCTGAAGCCGGCATTTTCTTCAACTTCAAGAGCTTTTCCGGTTTTCATGCTTTTTACAGTAAGTCCTTTCAAGGCTGTGAGCTGCGGCTCCACTTCAGTTACGCGAAGAACCAAGCCCTCCCCGTCTATTACGACAAACTTTTCCCTTTCAGGAACTACCGCCGCCTCTGTTCTTTCCTCTATAATCAAAGTAACCTTATTGGGATAATGTCTGTGAAGCTCCACTCCCTTAACATAAGGTTCTTTCATCAAAGTCTTTTTTATATCGTTTTTGTGCATATTAAAAATTATATTTCGTCCTGTAGTCAATCCGCTTCTTTCAATTATCTGTTCACTGGTGAAATAGCTATTCCCCTCAACATTAATTTTTTGAATATCAAAAAATGGGGAATTTAAAAAATATATGAGGCCGGATACAATTGCTAAAAACACCACAGCGCGCAGAAAATAATGCTTTTTTCTTCTCTTTTTCTTTTTTCTAACCTTTTCGCCGTTTTCCGCCATAAGCTTCCTACCTTATAAAACTTTACTTCAAAATGAAATTCGTTATAATTCCTGCCGCGTCCTCAGGTGCCGCCATTTTTGCACACTTTTCCATCTCTTCCTTTGCTTTTGGATTTTCCTTTAAGAATTTTATTTTCTCATAAACCGATTCTGCTGTAAGGTCTTTCTCTTCAATGAGATACGTACCGCCCAAATCTGCCACGCTTTTTGCATTGTGGTACTGATGATTCCCTGTAACATTTGGTGAGGGAATCATAATAGACGCCCTACCGCACACTGTAATTTCCGAAACTGTAAGAGCACCCGACCTTGCGATAATCAAATCCGCCGCCGGAAGATATTGCTCCATGCAGTCTATATATTCCAAGAGAGTCACATTAGCTTTCAGTTCAATACCGCGAGCTTCTATCTCTCTTTTTACACTTTCATTGTAATACTTACCTGTAACAAAGAAAAGCCTGATGCCCTCTTTGCCGTTGAATTTATCCATAAGCTCCATCATAGTCTGATTAAGCCTTAAAGCGCCTTGGCTTCCTCCGAAAGATAGAATTACAAAATCTTCAGGATTTATTCCGAGAGCCTTTCTCGTTTCCTCTGTACCTGCTTCATAGAAAACCTTACGCACAGGATTTCCTACGAACATCATTTTGCTCTGCTCCTTGAAAAACCTAGCGGCTGCCTCAAACCCCAAAAACACTTTCTCCACATACTTTTCAAGGAGTTTGTTAGTCATACCCGGAAAAGCATTTTGTTCATGAATAAAAGTACGGCAGCCTAACTTGTGGGCAGCACGAACAACCGGCCCACAAACATATCCGCCGGTACCTATAACTATATCAGGTTTAAATCTTTTTATGATGTCTTTGGCTTCCTTGTTTCCTTTCATTAAATCTTTCAAAGTCTTGAAGTTTTTTAGCAGATTTTTCCTGTTAAATCCGCTGACTGTTATAAATTCAATGGGATAATTATTCTTTGGCACCAAATCCTTTTCAAGACCTCTCATAGTTCCCACAAAAAGAATTTCCGCCTCAGGTTTCCTTGATTTAATTTCGTTTGCTATAGCAATAGCCGGATAGATGTGACCACCTGTTCCGCCGCCGGTCATTATAACTTTCATGATTTTCTCCCATGCACTCTGCTACTCATCTAAAGGTCGCTGATGACGGGAAATATTGATAAGAATACCCGCAGAGCCCATAAAGAGCCACAAAGCATTGCCGCCATATGAAACAAAGGGCAGTGTCACGCCCGTTGGCGGCATGGAAGAAGTGGCAACGGCTACGTTCATGACTACTTGAAGCGCAATCATGATGGTAATGCCTGATGCCAAAAGACATCCAAATTCGTCTTTAGCTCTTAAAGCAATATGAAATCCTCGCCAAATCAGCAATATATATACTAGCATTAAAATCAATAAACCGCAATAGCCAAGTTCTTCTCCGATAATAGCCAAAATGAAGTCATTTTGCGGTTCAGGAAGATACAAACTTTTTTGTATGGACTTCCCAAGTCCCAGCCCCCAAAAGCCCCCTGTTCCTAAGGCTAAAAGTGACTGTACCACCTGATATCCGTTTCCCAATTTGTCTGCAAAAGGATCCATGAAAGAAGTAACACGACGAAGCCTGTAGCCTTTCGGATCACCAAAAATCAAAATCGCCCCTGCTAAAGTTCCTACCCCCGCAGCGCTAAATACCCAAAACCACCGCAGCCCCGCCATAAACATAATTCCGAAGATTATACCGCAGACTGTAATAGCTGTGGACATATTGGGCTGTAACATAATCAATATGCCGTAAATTCCGCAAAGAGCCAAAAGAGGTGCCACACCCTTGGAAAAAGAGTTGATTACTTTCGGATTTTTTGAAAGATAGGAGGCGGTAAATAAAATTGCCGCTATCTTTGCAAATTCTCCCGGCATGAAAGTGGCAACCCCCAAATCCAGCCATCGCCTAGCGAAGTTTATTTCCACTCCAAGAGGCGTAAATAAAAGGCATAACAGTATTATACTGATTATGAGAACGCTGCCTGACAGTCCCCTGTAAACTTTATAATCCACAGTTGCCAGCACCAGCATAAGCACAAGACCCGAAGCCGCATAGGCTAAATCTTTAATAAGGAAAGTATATGCACTTCCCGTAGAGTTTATGGAATAATAGTAACTGGCACTAAAGACCATGATAATGCCAAAGGTCACAAGTAACAATACCAATATGACGAGAATGTAGTCTCCCGCTACTTTCACGCTTTTGTTTGAACTATTTAATCTGTGTTTTTTCTTTGACATTGCTTTTTACTTTTACATCTTTCGATTTTTGGTGAGGTTATATAATTTCAATTTAACGGTCTCAAATTAAAGCTGTCCTACCAGCGTCTTAAAATGTTCGCCTCTCTGCTCAAAGCAGGAATACATATCCCAGCTTGCACACGCAGGTGAAAGCAGAACCACATCTCCCTCAACTGCCAGCTTTGCAGCCTGTTTTACGCAATCGTCCAAATCCTTACACATTACACTGTTATTGAATCCGTATTTTTCAGCAGTTGCCTTAATCTTTTCAGCAGTTTTTCCAAGAAGCAGCATATACTTAACCTTTCCGTTAAAAGTCTTGATAAGATCATCAAAGTCAACGCCCTTGTCATATCCGCCTGCAATGAGAATTATATTTCCCGGAAAAGCTTCAACAGCCTTTATTGTGGAATCGGGATTGGTTCCTTTTGAGTCGTTTACATATCTTACGCCGTCAACTGTGTCCACGTACTCGATTCTGTGTTCAACTCCCATAAAGGTTTTGAGAACTTCTACAATGTACTTTTGCTCAACCCCTGCAAAGTAAGAGATTGCTGCTGCCGCTAAAGCATTTTCCACATTATGTCCTCCCGGAATCTGAAGTTCATCAGCCTTGCAAAGTTTAATCAATTCGCCCTTTTCATTCTTTATAACCATCATGCCGTCCTTAAGGAAAGCGCCGAAGTCAAGTTCTGCCTTGCGGCTGAAAGGCACTACCTTTGGAGTCGCATTCTTAGCCAATGCAAAGGAAACAGGGTCATCATAGTTCATTACTACATACTGCTCCTTTGTCTGATTTGCAAAAGACTTTGCCTTGGCAAGACCATAGTTTTCCATAGTATGATGTCTGTCCAGATGGTCAGGAGTCAGATTAAGAATTGCTGAAACCTCAGGCTGAAAATATCTTGTTGTTTCCAGCTGGAAAGAGCTGGTTTCTGTTACAAGCCATGAATTTTCCTTTGCCTCCATAGCCATGGAAATTACAGCTACACCGATGTTACCTACCACATAGGTATCTCTCTTTGCAGCCTTGAAAATCTCTCCCACTAAAGTTGTAGTTGTAGTTTTTCCGTTAGTTCCTGTTATGGAAATATATTTTCCCTGTCCCAAGCGATAAGCCAGTTCCAATTCTCCCACAATTTCACAACCCTTTGCTGCTCCCTCCTGAATAAACGGAAGTTCCGGAGAAACTCCCGGACTGAGAATCATCATGTCAAACTGACCCATATCCTCAGGAATCCTGTTGAAGAACATTTCAACCTTTTCCCCCTTGAAGAAGTTTATAAGGTTGGGGTCAATCTTATCCTCCATTTTTGAATCCTGAACCGCCACTTTCGCTCCCAGCTTTACCATAGCTTGAGTTGCTGCAATACCTGACTTTCCAAGACCTATAACCAATACTCTCTTATCTTTCATATCTTTCATAATCATATTTTCGTCTCCCTCCTAAATTGAAAAGAATCCTAATAAACAAAATATTAAAGAAAGCAGGTAGAACAATGCAACTACCTTAGTTTCTTTCATACCGCCAAGTTCAAAGTGATGATGAAGCGGTGCCATCCTAAATACTCTCTTTCCTCTAAGTTTGAAGCTGCCTACCTGAATCATAACGGAAAGAGTCTCCATTACATATACAAATCCGGCAATTGGAAGCAATAAAGTGAGATTTGAGACTATTGCCGCCGCGGCAAGACCTCCGCCAAGTGCCAAAGAGCCTGTATCTCCCATAAAAATCTTCGCAGGATAATGATTGAAAACCAAATACCCCAAGCAAGCTCCCGAAAGAGCGGCGCAGAATACTCCTGAGGATAAGCACCCCGTCATATTTGCGGTAATTGCAAAGAATAAAGCTACCAATGCGGTAACGCCTCCAGCCAAGCCGTCAAGTCCATCGGTAAGATTTACCGCATTTGTCATAGCAATAATGGTGAATGCAATAAACGGAATATACCAAATCCCGAAATCCACCTGAGTTTTAACGAAAGGTATAAATACATTGGTGCCGCCGGCAGTATGGTTAGATACAAAATAAGCAATTATAAAGCCTATAATTATCTGTGCCGCCATCTTCTGCCACGCTCTAAGCCCCAGATTGTGTTTCTTCATAATTTTTATGAAATCATCCCAAAACCCTAATATGCCAAATACAACGAAACCGAAGATAATAAGGCCGTATTCCAAGTTGAGTCTGTCCAGCATCGGCAAAGCTGCTGTTGTAATCAAAACCGCTGTAAATATAATGCTTAAGCCTCCCATACTGGGGGTTCCCGCTTTAGCTAAATGAGACTTTGGACCGTCTTCACGAATATTTTGCCCCGTCTTTAGCCTTTGAAGCATTGGGATAATCAGTTTTGTTGCAAGAGTGCCAACTGCAAATGCCGCTGCCACTATAATAATCATTTGTAAGTAAGTCATGATCTTACATATCTCCTATTCGAGTATTTTTTCCACAATTTTTTCCATAGACATACCCCTTGAGCCTTTCACTATTACCACATCACCTTTGGTAATATATTCATTAATTCTCTCAATAAATTCTTCCTTTGTATCAAAATGTGCTACACATTCAGGCGGAAGAAGCTCCGCTGCCCCCTCATAGATTCCCTTTGCCTCTTTTCCTATGGCAATTACTAAATCCACTTTCTTTAAGGCTGCAAATTTTCCCACCTGCTTATGATATTCAAAGCTGTTCTCCCCTAATTCATACATATCTCCAAGAACCGCCACCTTACGAATACCGCTGGTAGCCGTAAGCACGCTGATACCCGCTTTCATGGAATCCGGACTTGCATTGTATGTATCGTCTATTACCTTAATGCCGTTTTTACCCTTGAGGCTGAGCCTTTTGTCTGTCAGCTTAAGTTTGCCAAGACCTGCAACAGCTTCTTCGATAGAAACTCCAAGTTCAAGGCCTGCCGCTATTGCAAGGGAAGCATTTATAGCGTTGTGCACTCCCGCAACGGAAAGATTTACTTTGTACGCCTTACAATTATGCTCCAGCGTGTAGGATACACCCTCCGCTCCTCTATCGTCAACACTTGAGATAATAAACTCACTATTTCCATCTTTCCCAATTGTCTCAATACGGTATCTGCCACCTGCACTTTCGCGGCTAAGCACATCCCCGTCGTCGTAGATAATAAGAAGATTATTTTCATCAAAAAAATCGGTGACCTCCAGCTTTGCTTTCAAAATTCCCTCACGACTACCCAGGTTTTCCATATGAGCAATGCCTACATTGGTAATAATTGCAAGGTCAGGACGAGCGACGTCAACGAGATGATGAATTTCTCCAAAAGAACTCATGCCCATTTCCAGCACTACAGCCTCCGTCCCCTCCTCCAGCGCAAGTATGGTAAGGGGCATACCTATTTCATTATTATAATTTCCTTTTGTTTTGGCAGTTACATATTTTTCGCTTAATATGCAGTGAAGCATATCCTTTGTACTGGTTTTACCCGTACTTCCCGTTACTGCAACTTTTTTAATATCAAAGGTTTCCAAATATTTTCTCGAAAGTTCCGTAAGACCCTCCAAGGTGTCCTCAACCTTAATAACGGTGACGTTCTTTGCTCCCTCCGACTTTTCCAGCTTTTCTATTAGGTTCTTTGCACTTTCTTCATTTGATATCATAACGGCACAAGCCCCGGCTTCACATGCACTCTCTAAAAAGGAATGTGCATCATGATTTTCTCCTTTAAGCGCCACAAAAATGCTGCCTGCTTTTGCCTTTCTTGAGTCAATGACTACTTCATTAATAACTACACTTTCGTTTCCTGAAATTATTTTCCCGCCGGCTAACCTTGCCAGCTCTTTACATGTTAATGTTTTCATTGGCCTTTCCCCATGTTTTCATCACTGCAACCGGTTTTAATTCTCCGGTTCGATTTGCATATACCTTAAAACGTCTTCCAATACTAATTTTGCCCCCGGCGCAGCTGTGGAGCTTCCGTGGACGTCTCCCTTAGGGGCGTCTACAATCATCAGCACCGCTACCTGCGGATCATCCATCGGTGCTAATCCTACAAAGGATGAAAAGGTTTCTTCACTATAACCTCCCGCCACTGCCTTATTTGCAGTACCGGTTTTTCCTCCGATACGGTAGCCCGCGATTTTTGCGTTCTTTCCGCCGCCCTCAGAAACTACGTGTTCCATAATTAAGCACATCTCCTCGGAAGTCTGCTTGGAAATAACCTGTCTGACAACAGTCGTATCAAAATTTTTAACAACATTCCCGTTTTCATCCATCAAAGCCTTTACCATTCTCGGTTTCATCAGCTTCCCGCCATTTGCAATGGCGCTGACTGCGGTAATCAGCTGAATCGGAGTTACCGCAATACCATGTCCGTAGGACATGGTTGCCAAACCCACAGGACCTGCTGTGGCCTTGTTTTGAAGTATTGCAAGGCTCTCACCGGGAAAATCTATTCCCGTCTTCTCATAAAGTCCGAACCTTTCAAGATACTTGTAGTAAGCCGCCGCCCCGATACGTTGCTCCAGCTGAATCATCACAGGATTGCAGGAGTTTCCCACTGCCTCTGTGAGAGTTTCCGCTCCATGAGGATTATAGCTTCTCCAGCAATGCAGTGTAGCGTCAGCCACCTGATAATATCCCTTGCACACAAAATATTCATTAAGATTGGTAATTTTTTCTTCTAAAGCAATAGAGGTGGTGATTAGCTTAAAAGTGGAACCCGGTTCGTAGATATCACAAATCAGAGGATTTCTCCACATCTTGTTCCAATAATCCACCTTTTCCTTATCACTTAACTGCTTGAAAACTTCCAAATCCTCTTCCCCGACCGGCTGTCTCGGGTTGTTCGGGTCGAAATCGGGATAGGACGCCATTGCCAAAACGTCACCTGTCTTTGGATCCATTACTATGCACATGGCTCTTTGAGAACCTGTTTTTTCCATGGTAGTTTTTATCGCCTTTTCCGTATAGTGCTGAATAACCGTATCCAAAGTCAGAACTACATCAAGACCGTCCTCTGCCCCATAGTATTTATTAACACCAAAGGAAAGCTCTTCACCGTTAACGTCGATATTTTTACGCCATCTTCCTGAAACACCGCTAAGATACTGGTTGTACTTAAGCTCAATTCCTGCCAAGCCCACATTGTCGTCTGTAACACCGCCTAGAATGTGCGCTGCAAATTCACCCATTGGATAATAACGTTTAATATCTTCGGAAATTTCTATACCAGGACGCTTTGCTTCCCTAATTTTATCGGCAGTTTCCTTATCCAAATATTTTGCAATGCGAACCATAGTTTTATCGGATTTAAAAAACTTTTCCAATTCATCTTTTTCTATATCCAAAGTATCCGAAACGAAATAAAGGGTTTTCCTGTAATTTTCTTCCTTGTCCTCATCGGTCTTTCCGCTATGGAGCTTTGCGGGACGTGCCCATACGGTATAGCAGGTTGCAGAAATTGCAAGTTCTTCGCCGTTTCTATCCAAAATGGAACCACGCTTGGCAGCTATCACTTCATCGCTGGTCTGTTGGGATTTTGCATAGGCGGAATAATCATCCGCCTTAATAATTTGGATATACCCAAGTCTTATACATAAAGCCAGAATCATCAGTGCCAGTACTGCAAATACAAATATTATTCTTTTTCTTGTTTTTACAAGTGATGGTCTCATTGTTTCTCCGTTTTATTTGTAAATTTATGTATTAAATGTAAATTAGTATATTGTAAGTATTTTAATTGCTTATTATATAAGATTTTACTTAAAATATAAAACATGTTTTTTAAGTTAGTTTATGTATTTTACCGCTAAACTGAAAAAACCAGTGAGGAAAGTCTTCACCGGTTTTTTCATATGTGATCGTTGTAAGTAAATTACCTTTTAATAAGCTTGATCTTTCAAAAGCACGCCTAAATTTATATTTGCTTCCGCAAACTGCTCTTCAACATAGACAATCTGTGTGGTATCAGGGTAAATCATTTGTAATTCCCCCAAAGCCCTGTTTTCTATGGTGGATATGCCGTTTGCAATCTTGATTTGAACATCAAGGGTTTCTATATCTTTGGTCATCTCTTCATTTTCGGCAATGATGGAGTTAATATTATACTTTAAAGTTGCAGCATAAGCTCCGGAGATAACTACTCCAATGCATACTGCGGCAAGGACTACCATATACACCAGCAGCCTCCCTCTGTCTTTAGCAACCAGTTGTCCCGACTTGGTGCAAACATTTGCTCTCACCTTAGTCTTGGATTTTCTGCTTCGCTTTACAAAGTCTTCATTGGCCGGGCGCATATCAATGCCATACTTTCTGTAATTGTCTTCATACTCGTACCACTTCTCTGCAGCAACCATATTAAAGCCTCATTTCCTGTTTCAATGCACTCTTTTCAATGCGATTCTTCCAATAATTTCCCCAAAACGCAGTAGCCTGTCTAAGCAATTTAGGTTGCATACTAGATTTTCTCGGCTACTCTCAGCTTTGCACTTCTGGCGCGTGGGTTATTCTCCAACTCTTCCTCGGAAGCCGTGATTGGCTTTCCTGTAACTTTTTTTATATCTGCGACTTTGCCGCAAACACAAATCGGAAATTCCGGTGGACAGGTGCAGGGGTTTGCTCTCCTTGCAAAAGTTTCTTTCACTATTCTGTCCTCTAAAGAATGGAATGTAATAATGCCAAGCCTGCCTCCTTTTGCAAGTACGTCGCAAAATTCGTCAACAGCAAGCTCAAGTTGACCCAATTCATCGTTGACTTCGATTCTGATTGCTTGGAAAGTACGTTTAGCGGGATGTGGCCCCTCACGTCTTGCTTTTGCAGGAATCGCCGCCTTAATGATGTCCACCAATTCGGTGGTTGTCTCAATAGGGTGCTCTTTTCGAGCTTTGGCTACGAAAGCGGCAATTCTCGTTGCCCATCTCTCTTCTCCGTATGCCTTAATAAGCTGCGCCAATTCTCTTTCGCCATAGTTGTTGACAACATCATAGGCAGTGAACGCGTCCTCTGCATTCATCCTCATGTCCAAAGGTGCCTCCTGCATATAGGAAAAGCCTCTCTCGCCGTTGTCCAGTTGGAAAGAGGATACTCCTAAATCCAGCACAGCTCCGTGGATGTGTTCAATGCAATTATCCTTAAGTACGCTCTTGACCTGCGAATAATTGCTTTGGACAAATAATTTTTTGCATTTATATGGCTCTAATCTCTTGCTTGCTGCGGCAAGCGCGTCTCGGTCTCTGTCTATTCCTATAAGCAGACCCTCTGAACCGAGCTTTTCACATATCCCTGCGGAGTGACCTCCGCCGCCTATGGTTCCGTCCACATATACCCCGTCAGGACGTATATTCAGGCTATCTATCGTTTCAGTGAATAACACCGACGTATGCTTAAATTCCATTATTAAAACTCCAGTCTTGAATTAGATTCCCAGAGCCGCCAGTTTTTCAGCCAAGCTTTCGCCATCCGCTGCCGCTTCCGGACTGTTCTCCTGAATATCCCATTCAGTCAGGCTCCAAACTTCAATCTTATCTATCATTCCGACTGTTACAATGTCCTTTTCAATTCCGGCAAACTCCCTATGTTCAGTAGGAAGTGTCAGTCTGCCCTGCTTATCTATTTCGCACTCGACAGCATTTGAGTAAACCTTTCTTACATAAGCACGAATGGCCTTGTCCGAAGTGGGCAATGAAGAAAGCTTTTCTCTCACCTTTTCCCACTCCATTACCGGATAAATGTAGAGACATCTGTCATCGCCTCTGGTAAGCACACACCTGAAGCCCAGTTCGTCTCTATACTTAGATGGCACTATCATGCGGTTCTTGGCGTCTATTGAGTTTTTAGTTTTGCCCATCAGCATAGATAGCCCTCCAGTGCTATAGTATCTATATTGTCTATAGTATCGTACCTAAAATATACTCCACATCGCTCCACTTTTCAACCACATCACTCCACTTTTAAGCCATTTTATACCACATTTCTCTATTTTTTTTCCACCTTTTTGTGAGGTTTTGGGGCATAGCACAACATATAGTAGCGAACATATGGTCGCTGTCCATATTTCGTGGTCGTTTTTTTCATGTTAAATTAAAACTAAATGGACATATTTCCTCTAATTTCCCCTTTTATTTCATATCTGTTCCTCAAAAGGTACAATTTAGAGATAAGTTTAAATTGAACAGTATGGATTCATCAGTTTATTGCTTACAGTATTATTGCTTGACGCTATTACAAATGTTATACTGTTAATCAAGGAACTATATATTATCAGGTGTAGCATGAGGTGTAGCGTATGAAAAAAAATCTTGCAATTTTACTTGTTATTTTATCGCTGACAACTATATTTACAGGGTGCGGTGCACCGGAAGAAACCAACGAAAGCGAAATTGGAACAGCCACAGAGGTTTATGAAGCTTTTATCAGCGGAGTTATGAATGCAAATGTCAATATTTCTTTGGACTATTTGGAGATGGGCAAGAGTTACTCTCTTAACGATTTGGTTGAAGCCTATTCTTCCGGTCTAAAAGGTGATTCACTCCCCTCCGAATTAACCGAAAAGAAATATGCTTATATTGACTGCGGTAAAGATGGGAAAAAAGAACTCTTGCTTCAGTTTACTTTCGCTGAAAAAGATACACCCTCTTATATTACTTATGTGATTTTGAAAAACATTGCAGGAGATTTAGCTGTAATTGATTCAGAATATACATACTACAGATTTGAAACCGATATAAATAAATTCGGTTACATAGAAAAAGGGGGCTATGCAAATGCCGCTTCCTATATCAGCGAAACCTATTTTATTGATTCAGAGGGACAAAAGCAGTATGTCCTTGGTATTGAAAATATCGGTGGCTTTTCAGAGCCTGTAATTCCAAGCAATATGGTTCCTGAAAGTATCAGCGGCAGATTGCCCAATTACGAGCTTTCTTCCTCCGATATCAGTTATCAGATTACAGCTTGCTGGTTAACCGACCCGAAAACTCCCGGATTGACAGAGGATGAGCTAAAAAAAGAATATATCTTCTATGCCGAGGATAACAGTGGCAAGGGTGTAGAATTTAGTGAAGAAAACAAAGAGCTTTACGATGAACTCGGCATAATTTACGTGAACGGCAAGACTTTGGAAAAAGAAATTAAAAACCATAAAAAAGACTTGGGTCTCACCAAAAAAGTTGAAAACGGCGGAGAACCCAAGTGGGTAATTTTAGAATAGGATTTAGCATTTTAGAAGAAGCTGTTCATATGAATAGCTCAGTACTAAAATTAAGGCTTATAGGACAAAATTAACGTTTCAAATAAAAAAGAGCGACAATTAATCAATAATTGCCGCTCTTTTTATTTATTTTTTCTGATTAAAGTAAACCTCCATCGCTCCTGCTACTGCAATCTATTATACATGATTTACATAAGTTATGTATATTAGTCAGGCTTGATTATCCCATTCTTTCAGCTTCGCCGCATTATCTTCCACATTAAATCCATCCGCCGTCAACAGTTATAATCTGCCCCGTCAAGTAGGTCGGAGAGTCTAAAAGCGTTATTAGCGTTTGTGCAATTTCTTCAGGTGTTGCGAAGCGACCTGCCGGAATTTCTTCCGACAACTTCGCCTTTTCCCGTGGGGACAGATGTCCGTTCATGGAGGTATCTACGCAACCGCAGGCAATCGCATTGACCGAAATACGCGAGGGAGCAAGCTCCTTGGCAAGTGCCATTGTCAGAGAGTTAACCCCTCCCTTTGCAGCGGAATAAGCGACTTCACAAGCAGCGCCCACATTGCCCCAAACTGACGAAATATTTACAATGCGTCCCGCCACAAGCTCATCTTGATGATTTAAAAAAATGGGAATTGCTTGTCGGCAGGTGTAGAAACAACCGGAAAGATTGGTATCAATGTTGCTTCTCCAATCATCATCGGTCATATCCTGAAAAAGACCCACATAGGAAATACCTGCATTGTTCACTAAAAGATTTAAATCTTTAATCTGCTTAAACAGGTTACGCACCTGCTGGGGATCGGATACATCACAAACTGTAGGAATCACCTCCACAGAGTAATTTTTTTCCAAGTTTGCAGCCAGTTTTGACAAATCCTCTATTGTTTTTGAACAAGTGAGAATCAAATCATAACCTTTCCTTGCCAACGCTTCCGCTATGGCTGCTCCTATACCTCTGGATGCACCGGTTACCAGTGCGGTTTTTCCTACGCTCATGTTTTTCTCCCGATTAATGTGTCTTATGTATTTTCGTTTTTTATGATTCACAGTTTTCTTGCATACTTGTATTTATGTATTCTACAGTACAAGCATTTGTGCTTATTTCTTAAAGGTTAAGTACCAGTCCAAAACCTCCACGCCCTCATCTTTGCAGTTTACACGAGCATTGATTTCTTCCTGAGTCAAAGGTGAACCCATAAGCACCTTTCCACCCTTAGTCCAGTTAGCAGGGGTGCTGACATTTTCCGCGTCATGAAGCTGTAAAGATTCAACAATTCTCTTGATTTCCGCCATGTTGCGACCTGTTGACATCGGATAGTATAAAATGGTACGAACGATACCCTCAGGGTCAATTACAAATACCGCACGCACTGTTTGAGTGCTGGCAACAGTCTGTAACATACCATAAAGCTTTGCCACATTCATACTGATATCTGCAATAACAGGGAATTTCACCTGTGTCTTAACCCCATCAATTTCAATATTTTCAATACTCTTAAGCCATGCAAGATGAGAATGTAAAGAGTCAATGGACAGCCCTAGAAGTTTTGTATTCATAGCTGCAAACTCTTCTTCCATCTTGGAAAAAGCAATAAATTCCGTTGTACAAACAGGTGTAAAATCTGCCGGATGTGAGAAAAGAATAACCCAGCTTCCTCTATAGTCTTCAGGGAATTTAATTTTTCCGTTTGTAGTCATAGCTTTGAACGCCGGAGCTTCATCACCTATCATAGGCATGCGAGTTTCCAAAGTTCCCTTGTTAATTTCTTCCATTTTGTTTTTCCTCCTAAATGTCAAAACTGATATAGCTTATCAATATACTTAAATTATACTATTTTAAACCCTCGTTAACCACTTTCCACTTACCATTATTTTTTCTGCTGAGACAGATGTTTCTGTTTGCTTCCTGAACTTCATCCGCCTTGCTGACAACCACAGTAAATTTACATTCTCCGTCAGCGTCCTTAGTAGCGTCTTTTTCAAGAAGTTCCATAGAAACCACATCATATGCTGAATTTTCGTAATAGGTCATGGCAGCTTTTTTGGCGTCTAAAACGTCTTCATCCGTTAATACGTCGGAATTTAATACCTCTTCGGTATTAGAAGCTCCCGTCTCCTGATTGGATGTTCTTTCCGGCGGTCTAACTCCTGACTCTTTTTCTTCACAGCCTGACAGTACCAGTATCCCGAATACCATCACAAGCGCCATAAAGCAAGCAATAATTTTCTTACTCATACTTCCCATACTCCTCCAAATTACGACTTATTCAAATTCAGCCATTTGGCTGTTAATTTCATCCTCTGTGGCTGCCATCGCCGCCAAAGTCCTATCAAGCAATTCTTCAAGCTCCCAGCCCAACTGTTCAGCTCCCTGCTGGATGATTTCTCTGGAACAGCCTGCTGCAAAGCCCTTGCTCTTGTACTTTTTCTTAAGTGACTTCAGCTCCATGTCTTTGGTGCTCTTTGAGGGACGCATTAATGCCGCAGCCCAAATCAAGCCCGTGAGTTCGTCTGCTGCAAAGAGCACTTTTTCCATCATATGTTCCGGTTTAACGTCAATAACCACTCCCGTTTCAGTTTCATTACCGTAACAATGAGAACATACCGCATGTATAATATCTTCCGACACGCCACCCTCTTTCAGCAGTTCCGGTGCCTTAAGGCAATGTTCATTTGGATATTCTTCAAAATCAATATCATGAAGTAAGCCTACAATCCCCCAATACTCCGCTTCTTCCGCAAAACCCAAGTTTTCAGCGTACCACTTCATAACAGCTTCAACCGTAAGTGCGTGCTGAATATGAAATGGATCCTTATTGTATTTCTTTAATAGCTCAAAAGCCTCTTCCCTTGCAATGTAATCTTTCATTTTAATTCTCCTCTTCCCTTTACAATAAAATTCAAAACTAAACTAAAACCATTTATAAAATTTTCTTTACCTCTTCAAAAATCACCTCTGCCAGCTTTTCGTGAGCCTCCGGCTCCAAATGCAGCGAATCTCTTTCCGAGGGCTCAATATACTTTTGGGTATTTAAATAAAAACAGCCATGCCTCTTTGCAATGTCTTCGTAAAGAGCCGGTAGCATGTAAGATTTTTTAATTGATTCTTTGTCAAACTGGTTTCCGAAAAATAGTGAGTTTTCAACATTGTCCTTAATGATTGGCGGTGCCATTACTAAAATCTTCGGAACGAACCCCTGCTTCAAAGCTGTAAATTCTTCAATATCTACCACAAGGCTTTCGTAATTTTCCGCAACTTCCTCCGCCGTAGCATTAAAAACCGTCTTCAAGTCGTTACTCCCAAGCATCATAATCACTAAATCTATGGGTTTATGAGTGTTCAGGCAAGGCTTTAGATAACTGCTTCCTTTTTTCCAAGGCTCAAGGGGTTCTTCAAAACACGTAGTCCTGCCGTTGCACCCCTCTTCGATAACTGTAAAATCTTCCCCCAACAGCTTTTGTAACCTCCCTGTCCAACGTACATCGTGTTTATAGCGCAAACATGTATGCGGGTTGAAACCGTAGGTATTTGAATCTCCATAACAGAGTATTGTTTTCATATAATTCCCCTCTTTCAGATGTATATATTATATTAGCTAAAGGACTTTTTGGCAATTCTTTTCAAGCAGTTCCTCGAGCAGTTCATCAATTAGTTCCTTGAAAATACACATATTTTTAAATGGATACTAAAGTTTTAGTTCTTTCTGCCGAAATCGTCATTGTAGGTCTATATATTTTTGCAAGGAGGCGATGTAAATGAGGATTGTAAATTCAAACCTCGCAATGCAGGGAAGCAGTTACACGGCTACATCGGTTGCCCTAAGGCAATCGGAGCAAGTATTGGGCACAGGTTATGGTTTAAGTGACGGACAAGGCAACAGTACCCTTGTCAATACAAAAGGTGAAGCAGTCAACGCCAAGGCGGAGACTATTTCCGGCAATACCGCACAAGCTGCGGTAGTCACAGACTTTGATAACAGAAGTGACAACCTAAACAGAAAGTCACATCTTACCAAGGCGGCGAAAGACCTTTTCAGAGCTCAGGCTCAAGCCAGTCGCGCATCTTTCGGCGGTTCTCCGCTGGCAGACAGCACGATTGGTATTGGGAGCGCCACTGGCTCTGGCAACAGTACCCGAAACTTGTTGGAAACCGGAAAAACTTCTACAAACACTGTGGACAGAGATTATTCCTCTCTGCCCGAGAAAGATCGTATCAGAATGATGGTTTTAGACGTGCTTATGTCTCGGCTGATCGGTTGTAAAACTCACTTTAAGGCAACCGGCTTTTCAGCCGGCTTTGGCGGTGTAAGTTACAATTCGTCCGGTCAAAGCATAAACTCAGGGCGTCTTGTGAGACGAACCATTCAGGCTGCTACGAAGCAGGAAAGTCAAGTCTCGTTCAATGCGCAAGGCACAGTCCAAACTGCTGACGGGAGAAGTATCAATCTGAACTTAAACTTTAGTTTCAGTCAAAGCGTGGAAATAAGCACTACAATAAGCTCTGAAGTTGAGCTTAGGATGTGCGATCCGCTGGTAATCAACTATTCCGGAACGATACCAAAATTCGCTGATAATACCATGTCCTTTGATATCGATTGCGACGGAACCTCTGACAATATACATATGTTAAACGGTGGTAGCGGATATCTTGCTCTCGACAAGAACGGCAACGGTAAAATTGATGACGGCAACGAACTCTTCGGTCCTAAAACTGACAACGGCTACGGAGAGTTGGCGGCATATGACGAAGATGGTAACGGCTGGATTGATGAAAACGATTCGGTATTTAACTCACTTAAGATTTGGATCAGTGACGGTCACGGAGGTATGCGACTCATAGCTCTTAAAGATCAAAAGGTGGGAGCGATTTATCTTGGTTCAGTTGAAACCGAAGCAAAGCTGTACAGTGGAAACCAACAGGCCGCAAGACTGAAGAGAACCGGATTGGTTCTCCTTGAAAACGGTGAAAGCAGAGTTATGCAGGAGCTGGACCTACGAATCTAGCATAATTCTCAAATTAAACGGGAGCATAAAAAGGTGGTGCACCTCAAAGTTAGACCTCAAAAATCTGATTTTGTAAGGCTTGTGCAAAACCTGCTCCCGTTTTTTTCTTGTTATTAATTCTTTTAATAGTAGTTATAAAAATTTGTGCGTAATTTTTTGAACTTTCTGTCTTGTTCTGTATTTCGCCATGTGTTAAAATTTTATAGGTGTTTGGGGTTATATTTTATATAGGAGCTTTGAGCTCAGAAAGGCTAATTTTATGAGAAAAATTAAGTTAACAGCAGTTGCAGTTGCATTAGTAATGCTTTTCTCAACAGCAACTACATTCGCCTGCACAGGCATGTATGTAGGTAAGGACGTAAGTGCCGAGGGTACTACTCTCATTGCAAGAAGTGAAGACCAAGGCGGCGGTTCTTACAACAAAATGTTTTACGTAATCCCTGCTGAAAAGAAAGCAGGTCGTTATTTCGTAGATGAGGGTGAAGATCAGAACGGATTTAAGGTAGCTCTTCCGGAGGAAACTTATAAGTATACCACTTTGGCTGATGCTTCAGACGCAGGGGACGGAATATATCCGGGTAGCTGCATGAACGAATTTGGCGTATCCATCGTTGGTACTATTTCAGCCAGCCCTAGTGAAAAATATGAAGCAGCTGACCCTTACAAAGAAACCGGTACAGGTCTCAGAGAAGCCATCTTACCGGGTCTTGTTTGTTGCCAGTCCAAGAGCGCACGCGAAGCAGTTGATGTTATGGCTGCTTTAGTTGATAAATACGGCTCCGAAGAGGGAAACATTCTACTTATTGCCGACCAAAAGGAAGCGTGGATTTTTGAAATCTACGGCGGTTATGGCTATGCTGCCATGAAATTACCTACAGACAAGGTTGCTGTATTCGGAAACCAGTTCATGCTGGGTGCAGTTGACCCTGCGGACACTGAAAACTACGTATTCTCCAAAAATCTCTTTAAGACCATTGACAAAATCGGTGCAGTTAAAGAGGGTAAAAAGTACAATCTGGTTAAATCCATCGACGGAAGCAGAAGTGAATACTCCAATATGCGAAATTGGATTGGCGTTAAAACTTTAGCTCCAAGCAGAGTTGGCAAGTTTAACAACAACTTTTTCTACGGTCTTTGCTATAAGCCTGACAAGAAAGTTGCTCTCACCGATATCATGCAACTTTACGGAAACAGATACGAGGGAACTCCTCAGGATATGGCAAAGAACCCCGGTAACAGACCTATCGGCGTAACTCGTCAGTCCGACGTTCATATTATTCAGATTTACGAAAGTCTCCCTGCCGATACCTGTGCAGTTCAATGGCTCACTATGGGTAATGCGGAGCATGCTATCTTTGTTCCTGCATTCAGCGGTATCACAGATACTTATAATGCTTACAAAGTAGACTTTAATGAATATAACGAAAACTCCTACTACTATGCTTGCAAGAGAATTTGCGGCGTGGCGGAAACAGACAGAGCATTCCTTTCTCAAGGAGTAAAGGACTTTAATCTGCTTCAGGAAAAGATTATGATTGCCGATCTCCAGAAACAGATTCCTGCTATCGTTAAGGCTTATGCCAACAGCCAGAGCGTAGGTAGAGATTTAGTTACAGGATTAAGTGAAAGCTATGCTAAGATTCAGTTTGAAAATACCACACCTCTTTATAATCAGCTGATGGCTACTTTCTTAAACAACATCAACGACAGAACTAACAATCAGCGTAAGGCTAAGTTTGTAGCAGACGTAAAGGTTGTCGACGTTGCACTCTCCATGGGCGCTAAGGCTTCCGGCTACAAGACTTGTACTTTCACAGCAAAGGGCGTTACATATACATTCAAAGACGGTAGTGCCGAGTACACTATGAAGACCTCCAAGGGTGAAACCACAGGTGAGCTCTCCAAGGCGGCTTACCTCATAAACAACACTCTTTATATTCCAATGGATTTCTTAAAGTAGTCTAAACTTTTATTAAAACAACCCCGCATTATGCAGCGACAACTTAAATTAGACTTTCTCTAAAAAGGTTATCACTGCATAATGCGGGGTTTTACTTCCTAAAAATGCGTTTATAGACTTATATGCAAAATCGGCTTATAGGACAAAAGGGTGTGGCAAAAACCGCTGTAAACATTGAAAGTTCAGCTTTCTATTTTTAATCTTGAACTTTCATATAAGTATATTCTTTTAGTAACATATTCTTTTGTAAAATTAATTCCTGCTCCACCCTGCTGCTTTCCGCTTTATATATGAGCCCGACTGCATAACGTGTAAGCACCGCCAGCATTAGATGTAATGAACTGGTAAACATCAGCTCTTCGGATATTTCTGTTTTAAGGGTTCCGTCCTTTTCCCCCTTAACGTAGAGTTTATGGAAAAGCCCCTTTACCTTTTCGATCATCTCAATATAGGGTTTAATTTCTTCCGTTTTTACATCTACACCGTTCATGTAAATATTAAAAAACTGATTAAATCTAAGCACATCTCTATGTTCCGTATACATGGATACCATGCCGCTTAATGCCAAGTCAAAAATTTCCGCCGCAGTCTTTGCTTCAAGCTCTTGAGTTGTGTACTCGAAGTCAAGCTGTTTTTCCCAAGTCAAAGTACCGATAGCCAATACCAATTCGGTTTTGTTTGCAAAATAGCGGTAAAGTGTAGCTATGCCCACTTTTGCTTCTGCCGCCACTTCATTCATAGTGCTCCCGGATATTCCCCTGTTTGCAAATAACCTAAACCCGCTTTCAAGGATACGCTGGCGTTTTGCCGCCATCTCCGCCATATCTTTTTCCGTATTTCTCATTATAAGCTCTTACCCTTTCAATTTTTTTATATTAATATCAGACTCCAAATTCTAACATTAATATTTTTTAGTTTCTTGTTCTTAGTTTCTCGTCCTTAAAATATATACCCTTTATATAGCAGATTCTCTAAAATTTATTAAATGTTTTTTATAGCTGATAAGGCTTTTATACCTGTTCTCCTTTTGCCTTTCCCCATCCGTGTTCTATATGAGTTTACCCCAAAATATTATGCCTCCGGCTATAACCAGTATACCGACAGCTATATAGGTTAGTCCTGCCAAAGCTATAATTATCAGTGCAAAAGGCAGGAACACTATGGTCACTAAAATTTTAGTCAAACTCCAAGCCGCCTTTATAGCTATCATCAAAAGCTTACCAAAAACGACAAACATCAATATTGCAAATATGAAATTTAACATTCCTAAACTAAAGCCCCCGCTTTCTTCCCTTGTTTTGCTTCATACATACGCTCATCTGCAATCTTTTCCAGTTGTAAGAAATCCGTTGTATCCTCCGGAGATCTGGCAAAGCCTACGCTTAGGCTGATGGAAAAATCATGGTCTCCATGCTTAAAGGGTTCTGAAAACAGCTTATGTACCTTATTTATCATTTCATAATAAGCTTCCTCTTCCAAGCTTTCGTCTATCAGTTAGTAAATTCGCTCCTACTCTTCATTATAATTAATTTATATACTTTTTTGTTATTAAATTTATATTACAAATATTTACAACTTGGTTTTGGGTAACAGTACAAAAGTATTTAGGACTATTTCATATAGTAGCTGATAAAAGACAGTTTTTCAGGTTCAGGATAAAAGAATCTCCATAACGAATCAAATTTGTCCTGTAACCACAAATTTAGAAAAATAATAAGGCACAGCTTTATTTAATTATAAAAAAGTAGATATGTATTTTTACATATCTACTTTCCCATTTAAAATTCATTCTATTTTTAAGTTTTTGCTGCCACATGTTTAGGTCATTATACCATATCTCTCATTATAATTTTCAAACGAAGATATGGTGAAATGACTATGCAACTTGGGGTCATTACACCATGTTTACATGATACAATTCAGCCATGTGCGATTTTGCCGAGGTCTCCAAAACAAAAGATTCCCACAGCTATACAATCCTTGTATAATGACTGCAATTAAATTTTAATAGTTTTCAGCATGGACTTCGAAATAAGCCTTTGGATGATTGCAAACAGGGCAAATTTCAGGAGCCTTTGTTCCAACTACAATGTGTCCGCAGTTTCTGCATTCCCAAACCTTAACTTCTGACTTTTCAAATACCTGTGCAGTTTCTACATTCTTTAAGAGTGCACGATATCTTTCTTCATGCTGCTTTTCAATGGCAGCTACGCCTCTGAATTTTTCCGCCAACTCATGAAAGCCTTCAGCTTCCGCCGTCTTTGCAAATTCGTCATACATATCTGTCCACTCATAGTTTTCGCCATCTGCTGCCGCTCCAAGATTTGTCTTAGTGTCACCAATTCCGGCTAATTCCTTGAACCACAGCTTTGCGTGTTCCTTTTCATTTTCCGCTGTTTTTAAGAATAAGGCAGATATCTGCTCATAGCCCTCTTTTTTAGCCACAGACGCAAAATATGTGTACTTATTTCTAGCTTGAGATTCACCTGCGAATGCAATCTCAAGATTCTTTTCTGTTTGTGTACCTGTATACTTATTAGTTGCCATAATAGTTTCCTCCGATTCTCATCTACTTTTGATAATTTCACCGACTGACCCGATTGTCAATCGGTATCTTAGTTTCTACTAAAGATACTATTATTATATAGTAAACTTAGTCAAAAGCAAATATTTTCCTACAAAATTTTGAAAATTCATTCGGTTTTCATTTTTAATATTAGTAGTTTTTTATCAGCACGCTAACCTGTTCATCGGGTATTTTAAAATTCAATTTCGCTTTCTGAAAGTTAACAGCTTCAAAACGCCAAAGGGTACACAAACTGCGTGCTCTTTGGCGTTTTAATTACATTTTATCGGCTTTTATCTCTTACTCTTTATGCTTTTGCCATTACTGCCTCTTGCGTTTTACACCGAAGAATAAAGTTACTCTGTTGTGTAATTATCGAAATAGCCTTGAATATAAACAACAGGAGTACCCTTGTCTCCTGAACCTGAGGTCAGGTCGCAGAGCGAACCTATAAGGTCTGTAAGCTGTCTCGGGGTAGTTCCCTCAGACGCCATCTTTCCAACCAAATTGGAATCTTTCTTCTCAATTTCTTTCTTAATAGCGGCTTTGAGAGCTTCACCCTCCATGTCGCTGAAATCATTATCCGCAAGATACTTAATTTTCAGTTCATTAGGGGTTCCCTCAAGACCCTTGGTGTAGAACGGTGATACCACCGGATCCGCAAATTCCCAAATGCCTCCCATTGGGTCCTTGAAGCCTCCGTCACCATACACCATAACTTCAATATCTTTACCTGTGAGCTTCTTGAGATCCTCTTTCATGCCCTCAACTAAACCTTGAGCGTCTCTTGGGAAAAGCTTCACCGTATTTTCTGTCGCCTTGTTGCTTCCCAAAAGCCCGTAATTTTCGTTGAAGCCGCTGCCGTCAACGGACTGATTCAAGATATCATCCAAGCCGAGAACCACTTCTGCACCGGCTTCTTTCAAAATCCTCTTTGTTCTTGGGAGAGTATGAATGTCTGCCGCAATAACGTTCTTGGTGTGGTTTAAAATTTCTCTTGGGTTGTTGGCAAAGATAATTTCACATTCAGCGCCTGCCTCTTCAATAAGGGACTGATAGTACGCAACGTAGTCAACACCTGTAAAACGGTGTACATTGGTTCCAAAAATGTCTCTGTACTTTTTAAGGTCTAAAACATCTTTGAAAGGGTCAAGACCTGCCTCGTCAACCTTGTCTAATTCAACTAAGCTGTTACCCACCTCATCCGATGGATAGGAGAGCTGAAGCACAATCTTCTTAACTCCTTTGGCAATGCCTCTTAAGCAAATTGCAAATCTATTTCTGGAAAGGATTGGGAAAATAACTCCAACGGTTTCTCCGCCAATCTTTGCCTTAACATCCTTAGCTATATCATCAACTGTAGCGTAGTTTCCCTGCGCTCTTGCAACAATAGCCTCTGTCATGCAAAGTATGTCCTTGTCTCTGAATTTGAAACCCCATGTTTCATCTTCTGCCGCATTCATTAAAGACTCTATAACGACTTTGGAGATATCGTCTCCCTCACGGATAATCGGTGTTCTAACTCCTCTTGAAACGGTTCCTATAAATCTGGACATTTTAATAATCCCCTTTCATATGTAAAAGAAATAAAATTTTGGTCTTTTCCTCTTAATTATGTTCAATTTTATGTCTATGACCAACTGATAATTTAATTATATACCCTTGACCCATATAAATAAAATACATATACTATTATTATTACCATATATTTTTCGTATGGTATCGACAATTTTCATTTTTGCAAATATCCTTTGGATACATAGTCATACGTTTTGGGTATTTCATATTCTACTTCTACGATTGATATTTATATATTTTTTCGTATTTGGTGAAATTAATCTTAATTACAATTATATGATAAGAATTGATATTTATATTTTTCATATTTAATAAAATTAATCTTAGTTAAAATCATACAGTAAGAATTACTATTCCTATTTGTCTCATATTTACTTTAATGAATGTTTTTATAACCCGCAATAACCCGCAGTACACAGTATCCGTCAGGCAAAAATCAAGCAGAAAAAATCGCATATTACAGGAGGTTATCTATGGAACTTCGCACACTGAAATATTTTGTCACCGTTGCAGAAGAATTAAATATAACAAAGGCTGCCGAAAAGCTGAATATCTGTCAGCCTCCTCTAAGCAGTCAAATTAAACATTTAGAAGAAGAATTGGGCTCAAGGCTTTTCTTACGGGGAAAACGCCAGCTTCAACTCACGGAAGCGGGACAGCTTCTCTATCGCCGCGCCAAAGAAATTATAAGGCTTTCAGATAAGGCGGAAGAAGAAATTGTATCCATGAAAGAGGGCATGGGCGGTACCATTTCCCTCGGGCTTGCAGATGAAGTCGCTGCCAATCTTGCGTCCGAATGGATTTACGGCTTTTTAAAACAACATCCTTTGGTGCATTTTAAAATCTCCGGAGGCAATAGCGATGAACTCATTGAAAAAATGCGAAGCGGTTTAATCTCTCTTGCAGTTATTACCGCTCCCTATGACCAGCAGCTTTTGAACAGTTTCAGTTTGTCTAGGGAACCAACCATGGTTCTCTTAAACCCCCATCACCCTTTGGCACAATCAGAGAGTACCTTTGTAGAGCTGGTGGATCTCATTGACCAGCCGCTCATTACCCCAAGCCGTCCTGCCAAGGTGGAAAACATTCACAGGTGGTTCAGACCTTTCGCCGCAGAAGCAAACATTATCTGCCAAACCGACAATCTTCTCACTGCTACTGCCTTAACACGCCGCAATATAGGTATCACCATCACCACAAAAATCGACACGATTCCCGATTCCACTCTGATAGCAAAAGAAATTCGCGGAATTGCCTCATTGACAGAATACCTCTTCGTGTGGCGAAAAGGACATCCCTTGCTCACCGTTGAAGAAAGTTTTATTGATTATATAAAAGAAGTCCGCACCATATAGTGCGGACTTGCGTTTTTAGTACATTTTGTCCCGTAAGCCAATTTAGGAATGTTCGTTGAGAAAATCAAAAAGGTACTTTTAGCGAATTTTTCTCCCAAAAGCCACATCTTTAACGGATTTTTCATACCCCACATTCATATTTCTTTTTTATTTCTTTTTTATGAGCTTCCTAAATTTTAGATATAAAAAATTTTACCGTCGTTATAATCTTTCTTGCTGTCTTAAATTTACAGCCTTAAATTCATTTATAATGGTCTTGCATTTCTTTGGTAGCTTTGTCTAAACTGGCGGTAATATTCGTTCTTGTCATCGTACATTCGCTGGTCTGCCAGTTCTTCAAGTTCTTTGAATGAGGCATCCGGATGGTCTTCGCCGCGAACAACTCCGCGGGCGATAGTAAACTTCTTAACCTTTTCACCAGACCAAAGTTCCACAGTTCTGCTTAAAGTCTCCATTGCTTCTTCCAGCTTTTCTTTGGATAAATCGTAAATCAGAACTGCAAATTCATCGCCACCTGTTCTATAAATATCGCCAACTTCACCGAAAGCTGATTGCATACAGTCAGCGGCACCCCGAATCATTTCATCTCCTGCGGCGTGACCCAAGGTATCGTTTACCAGCTTTAATCCGTTTAAGTCCAAGGATACCAGACTAACCCTGCCTTGTTCTTTATTTTCACGCACTCGCTCTGTTGCCATCTCATAGGCATACCTGTTATAAACTCCTGTTAAATTGTCTGTTTCAGCAAGGAGTTTCTTACTGTTTAACTCCTTGCCCAAAGCTTCTTCTCTAAGAGTAAGTGTCTTATACTCAATCAACATTATTATGATTCCCACAATAAATATAATTACGCTTGGTGCAATGGTCTTAACGGTGTTAATTTTTACCGGCTGATAATCTTCAACCACAACATACCACCCAAGGCTGTCAATATACTTATTCATAACCGCCTTGTTTCCCACTCTATTATAATCAAATTCTGTGGTAGGGAGATTGTTAAAATATTTATCGTCCCAGCGGGTTTTCTTGATGTCCGCCCCCTCTGAAGTAATTTGATATTTGCCTGTTTCAGAAATTAAGGTAATTTTAATATTGTACTCTTTTTCACAGCCCTTAATAACTTTACGAATTTCATAAAGAGAAACTCCTACTCCGCAAATACCCAAAAACTTGCCACCGGTATCCCTAATCTCTGAATTTGCAAAGACTGTAAGTCTGTCACCGTTAGCTTGGTCTACATCAATGCCCAAATCATAAGTTCTAATGCCCTTTTGAAATTCATTAAACCAAATATCGTGGTCGTCTTTAGTGGAATCTAAAGCCTTAAGTATACCCTTATGAGTATAGTATTTCTTTGAACTGTCCGAAACTACAAAAGTAGTCTGATAACACATTCCGCTCTTTAAGAAATAAAGATAGTCGGTTATCTCTTTATCGTCTGCGGCGCTTGGATTTTCAAGCTTCAATTTGCTCATTAGTATTGCCGACTTCGCCATGGTTCTTGCTACTGTAATAGGCTCTTCAAAGGAATTTACCACAATATCACTGGCAGTTAAGGCTATCAATTTACTGTTTTCCGCAGAATGTCGATGAGAAATAGCGGCTACTGAAAGGCTGCTTGACCAAATAGATGCGCTGACGCAAATAATCATAATTACAAACAAGGTGGTTGTTACCAATATGTTTCTATTTTTATTTTTCTTTTCCTGAGAAATCGCCCACTCATAAAGATATGTGCAAAGTAGGGTCAGCAGACCGAAAGATACACCGGAAGTTACTAAAGACAGGTTTATAAATGCGGTTTGCAATATGACACCTATAATAGGTGCCATAACGAAAATACATAAGGCTATAAAATTGCCTTTGCTTATAAAATTGCGGTTTTTGTATATATAAATAAAAATTGTAAATAAGGAAAGGAGACCCAGCGATACATATCCGTACCAACCGAAGTTTCTGTAATAAACGCCAAGTTCTGTGAAGTTATACATAAAATGCGTAGGCACATTCACAAAAATGCAACACATTAAAATTGCACAAATCGTGTAAATAACCCTCGGCAATATGCTTTTTTCCTTTACTACATTTTCGCTTAAAAGTTCGCGCAGATAAAATGTTGCCAAAATCATCTCTATAGGATGACAAAGATAGGTATTGAAATTGCAGAACCTGGTTGCAAAAAATCCTATATTTCCACCATCTTCACCAAAAAGATACCATATGGCTTCATTTAACAAAGAATAACTGTTTACCAGCAAAAGCAGCAGCAGTATCTTTACACTTTTCTGTTTGCCTCCCGTCAATGAAAATAACAGCAAAACAGAAACAAAAGACAGCATAGTTCCAAACACTTCAATGGTTCCTTGAATTAGACTGGCATTTAATACTTCCATAATCTCATCCTCTCAATTCATTTTCTCGGCATCCATAATCTTTGTGCGGTAATTATAACATATTTCAAGGAAAAAAGTCAAAATCTTACATACTGTTTTGTAAAGTATACAATGCTTATCATGTACCTTTTTTATCTTCTTTTGTATCTTCTCTTTTATCTTCTTTCTTTATGATTAAAAAGCATATCTTATTATATTTTTTTACATTCTTTCTGCTACAGTTCTACCAATACCCTTTAGCATTTCTCTATCGCTGCGAATTGTTGCACAAGCTGCGGTAGTCAGCATATCTCCTGTAATTGTGGCAGAGGCTCCCGATTTGAAAGCAATTTCTCCGTCTCCTGTCAATAAAGCTCTACCTGCCGCCAGTCTAATCATTTTATCAGGATTAATGAATCTAAAAATGGCGACGGTTCGAAGTATATCCTTTTCAGAAAGTTTTTCCATATTTTCAAAAGGTGTTCCCTTAATAGCCATTAGACTGTTAAGGGGAATGGAAGCCACGTCGAGCTCTGCCAGCTCTAAAGCCATGTCTATCCTGTCTTTCCACGTTTCGCCCATTCCGATAATTCCACCTGAACACACATTAAGCCCTGCCCTTTTTATCTTTTTAACCATTTCCAGCTTCTGCTCAAAACTGTGAGTAGTACATATATTGGGAAAGTTGGCTCTTGAAGTTTCAATATTACAATGATAATTGGTAACACCTACCTCTTTCAGCTGCAATAACTGTTCCTCTGAAAGAAAGCCCATGGATGCGCAAAGTCCGATTTTACATTCCTTTCCCATCCTCTCGTAAGCACGTAAGGCCTTTTTAAATTCTTCTCCGTTCAAATTCTTTCCGGCAGTGACAATGGAGTATCTATCCGCTCCCTCTCTTTCATAGAGCTTGCAGTTTTCCACAATTTTATCTTCGGAAATGAAAGGATAGACCTTGCAATCAGTCTGATAATGAGATGACTGCGCGCAGTATTTGCAGTCTTCAGGGCATTTACCGCTACGACCGTTTATGATGGCACACAAGTCCACCTTCTCTCCTACCAAGTTTTCTCTTATTAAATCCGCTCCTTTGCAGAGTTCTTCAAGGTTGCACTCTTCAAAGAAGCTAAGGTCATCTTTTCTCCCAAGTCGTCTTCCTGCAACTATTTCCTGCGCAAGTTTCATAATGTCCATTTAATTACCGCCTTTCTAAATTGGCTAATTTCGTCAATTCCAATAAATTTGCCAATCTCCCTTAATTTTTTATTTATAAGTTTGTAAGTTGTCTCAAGTTTTTTCAATTCGCTTGTATATACTTTTTAATTTTCATGAAAATTAAAAAGTAATTTGAATTTTTTTCAATTCATTCGCAAAACTCACTAAAAGCCTCTAATTTGTATTTAGAATGTGTTTATTTGTTTTACTTTTTGCCATATTTTTTCTTTTTCACATTATATTCCCTTTAGCTTTAATCAGTCTTTGGAGACATATTAAAAATTGATTTTGTGTCACTTACCTTACTTATTACCTGTCAAAAGTTTGTTAAAAAAATATTTTCCCTAGGTTTACAATTCTTTTAAGGGTTTACAATTCCACGTTCACATTATATATTCTTAGCCTCTAATTGTCAACTTGATATAATTTTTTAGTTGACAATTCTGCTACATGACTGCTATTCTATTAGTGTCAATAAAGGACATACCAAATATATAAATTTTAAGTATTATTAAATGCTAATAATTAACAGGAGTATTAAAATGAAAAAGCTAACAACAAAGGATTTAACTTTAATTGGACTCATGTCAGCTGTAATGTGTATTCTCGGACCACTGTCACTTCCCATCGGTCCTGTTCCAATCAGCCTTACAAACTTGGCAATTTATTTTGCTGTTTATCTTCTGGGAACAAAAAGAGGCACCATCAGCTTCCTCATTTACTTGCTTTTAGGCTTAATCGGTCTCCCGATTTTTTCAGGCTTCCAAGGCGGCCCGCAAAAGCTTTTCGGAGTAACCGGAGGTTACCTCTTCGGTTTCATTCTTATGGCTATAATCGGAGGTTTATTTATTGAAAAGTTCCCTGAAAAGCGTATTCTTCACTTCATAGGTATATTTTTAGGAACTGTTCTTTGCTACGTATTGGGAACTCTTTGGTTTGTTCATCTCATGGGTGACACCACTTTTGTTGCAGCCCTTGGAATTTGCGTAATTCCGTTTATTCCCGGAGATATCGCAAAAATGCTTCTTGCAGTAGCCGTGGCTCCACAGCTCCAACATCGCATAAAGCTGGCTACCCAAAACTAGTTTTAAAATACGGCGGATAGGACAAAATGCCCTATCCGTGTTAATTCAAAAAAAGAATTAATTCAAAACTAATTCAAAAAACAAAAGTTAGTGTGGAATAGTTATGGAGTTTTTTCAAAAAACAAAAAAACAGTTTGACACCTGCCTTTTACTATGCTATTATACAAAACAATATATAAACCGTTGATGGAGAGTAGTACCTCTACACGATGCTTGAGCCGAAAGGCTTACAGAGAGCTGCGAATGGTGGAATGCAGTAGGCTTACGTATTGGGAATGGACTCCTGAGGGCGACCTGAATTTCAGTAGGGAAGACGGAGAGGATACTCCGTAATCAAATCAAGCGTATGATGGTACGCTACAGAGAGGAGACACCGACTTGCACAGGTCGTGTATCAAGCAGGGTGGCACCGCAGGAGTTTATGCTCTTGTCCCAGCAGTAAATTTTATTTTATTGTTTGGACAGAGCTTTTTTTATTGCCGCAAAAGTTCTCTCCAAGCAGAAAGGAGAACTTATTATGAAAGACTTAAACAAAATTCCCTACAAAATTTACTTGGATGAAACAGAACTTCCAAAGAAATGGTATAATCTTCGCGCCGATATGCCGTTAAAGCCCGCTCCTCTGCTTAATCCTGAAACTAAAAAGCCTCTTACAAAGGCTGAGCTTACACCAATCTTTTGCGAAGAACCGGTGGAACAGGAGCTTGACAATGATACGGCTTTTTTCGATATTCCCGAAGAAATCCGTGACTATTACAAAACCTACCGCCCCGCCCCATTAGTTCGAGCTTACAACCTTGAAAAGCACTTGGACACACCGGCTAAAATATATTTCAAGTTCGAGGGCAACAATACCAGTGGCAGTCACAAGCTTAATTCCGCAATCGCCCAAGCATATTATGCCAAAAAACAAGGTCTGAAAGGAGTTACAACTGAGACAGGAGCCGGACAATGGGGTACCGCTCTTTCAATGGCATGCGCTCACTTCGGTTTAGACTGTCAGGTGTTTATGGTTAAGGTTTCCTATGAGCAAAAGCCTTTCCGCCGTGAAGTCATGCGCACCTACGGCGCCTCGGTAATGCCGTCACCATCAACCAACACCGCAATCGGTCGCAAAATTCTCGCCCACCACCCAAACACCACAGGTTCCTTGGGTTGCGCCATTTCCGAAGCAGTGGAAGTTGCCACAAAGCAAGAGGGCTACCGTTACGTTTTGGGATCTGTACTAAATCAGGTAATGCTTCATCAGTCCGTTATCGGACTTGAAGCCAAAACAGCTTTGGAAAAATACGACATAACTCCAGATATAGTCATTGGCTGTGCCGGAGGCGGCTCCAACCTTGGCGGATTAATCGCACCTTTCATGAGAGAAAAACTCCGAGGAGAGAGAGATTATCGCATTATCGCAGTAGAACCCGCTTCCTGCCCCAGCTTCACAAGAGGCAAATTCGCATACGATTTTTGCGATACCGGCATGATTTGCCCCTTAGCTAAAATGTACACCTTGGGAAGCGGCTTCATTCCTTCCCCTAACCATTCAGGCGGATTAAGATTTCACGGCATGAGCCCTATACTTTCCCAGCTTTATCATGATGGTTACATGGAAGCCGTTACCATTGGGCAAACCGAAGTCTTTGAAGCAGCCACCACCTTTGCAAAAGTCGAGGGTATTCTTCCTGCTCCTGAATCAAGTCATGCCATTGGCGCAGCCATAAATGAAGCTGTAAAATGCAAGGAGACAGGTGAAGAAAAGACAATTCTTTTCGGGCTGACGGGCACAGGCTATTTCGACATGATGGCTTACGAAAAGTTCAATAAGAGTGAAATGAATGATTACCTCCCCACTGACGAAGAACTTTCAGCAAGCTTTGCAAAGCTTCCGACTTTTTAAATCATCCATACGGGAATAATATAATTCTCACTGTCTATTGCGGATAATTGAGGCTTCATACATATCACTGCACCCTTTGAGCGAGGAGTACTTGCTTTATCTAACAGTTTAAACACCTTAACCAGTTCTGTGCCTGGATTTGTAGATTTCTTAATCTCAATAGGGCTAATAGTTCCATCCTGCTCTAAAAGGATATCAATTTCTTTTGAATCTTTATCGCGATAATAGTACATGAATGGTTCTCTTCCACTACTTAAGTAGGTTTTCCTAATCTCCGCAACAACATAGTTTTCAAGAATGGAGCCATTCATGGCTCCATTCATCAAAGTTTCAGCATTGCTCCACCTTGTAAGATAGGAAACAAGACCTGTATCGTAGAAATAAAGTTTTGGAGTTTTAACCAATCGCTTTAGTAAGTTATTTGAATATGGGTGCAAGTAGAAAATCAGCCCTAAAGTTTCAAGTATTCCAAGCCATTCCTTTGCTTGCATTTGATTAATATCCGTATCTCTGGCAATATCGGCAATATTTAGCATTTGCCCCGTTCTTGCGGCAACCGCAGTTACAAACCTCATAAATTTAAGGGAGTCAATTGTTCCGGACAATTCCCTAACATCTCTTTCTATATAAGTTGCCAGATAACTGCTGTAAAAAATTTGACTGTTGCTGTTCTTACCGCTAACAATAGCCGGCATGGAACCCTTAAATATTCTTTCAAAAACTTTCTGTGTATCCGCCACTTCCCTTTCTTTTACCCTATCGGTAAGTTTTTTTAATTCAACTGTAAAGGGTTCCATCCTACCGCCGCTAATTTCCGCTTGGGATAAAGAGGTCAATGAAAGCACCGCCACTCTTCCTGCTAAAGATTCTTGCACACCTCTCATTAATTTAAACACTTGCGAACCTGTCAGCCAAAAATCACCGGAATTATGGCTTTTATCAACATAAAGTTTTATATAGGTGAACAATTCAGGAGCATACTGAACTTCATCTATTAAAACAGGCGGTTTGTGCAACTGTAAAAACATTTCGGGATCATTTTGTGCCAAGGCTCTTTCGTTTAAATCATCAAGGGAAACGTAGCTTCGTTTCGTTCCTGTCATCAGCTTTTGGAGCATAGTTGTTTTCCCTACCTGTCTTGGACCTGTTACCAAAACCACAGGATATTCTTTTGTAACCTGCAAAATAATCTTTTCAAGGCTTCTGTTAATATAGCTCATTCCGTTTCTCCTTTTCGGCTAATCTATAATATATTTATATATTAGCCGAAAAAAACAAGCTTTGCAATAAAAAATTCGGCTAATATTAAAAACTTTTAAACATTAGCCGAAAAATGTCTTGTGTATTTTCTGATGTATTTTTGTATATACTGCCTATCACATTTTCTAATACTCAAAAGTATGGAGGTGTAATTCCTTGCTAATATACTCAAGAGCCTTGATACCCGCAATACTGTTTCCCTTTTTGTCCAAAGACGGCCCGTAAACACCAATTCCCATGCCTGTCTTTGTAGCAAGAACTATGCCTCCGCCTACACCGGACTTGGCAGGAATACCCACCTTAACGGCAATTTCTCCTGACTCATCATATGTACCGCAAGTGAACATAAGGGTGGTTACGATTCTGGCAGTTTCAGCCTCCATCAGTCTTTCATTTGTAATAGGATTTACTCCTCCGTTTGCTAAAACTGCCCCCAAGCCTGCCAGCGATTTAGCAGATACATTTAAGGAGCACATCTTGAAATAGAAATCTGTAACTTCATCGCAATCCGCATGAAGTACATCCTTACTCTTTAAAAGATATGCGATGGCTCTGTTTCTGTCTCCTGTAGCTGCTTCAGATTCGTACACCGGAAGATTCAATGTAATTTCATCATCCAAACACAGCTTCTTGGAATAATCTAAAAGGTCTTCAAACTTAAACTTTTTGGAAAGCAAGCCTGTAATCTGAATAGCCCCTGCATTGATATAGGGATTGTATGGAAGATTGCTTGTCAAGTCAAGTTTTAAAATGGAGTTGAAAGAGTCGCCTGATGGTTCCATCTTTACGTAAGTGAATACCTTATCAAGACCAAATTCTGAAATAGCTGCTGCAAGCACAATAGTCTTGGATACACTCTGAATTGAGAATCTCTGATTTACCTCTCCTGCGTGGAGCATACTTCCATCTTTTTGCATAACGCAGATACCGAAGTCCTCTGCATCTACCTTGGCTAACTCCGGAATATAGCTGGCAACCGTCCCGCGATCTGTGGCAGCCTTTCCTATAATCAACGCCTCATCCAGCAATTCCTGTGTTAATTCATAAGCCATTATAGTTTCCTCCTAGGTAGTAACCCTTATTGTTTCTTCTAAAAATAATTTATATTTTATGATTTGTTTTGCATATACCTATGCTTTCATGAATACAACCTGTTTTTTTCTGTCTTATTATATTATAGTATACATTTCTCTTGAAATAAACAGTTTTCTCCTATATAATGTTGCTTGTTTGTGTTTAAAATACAAACATCGCAATTTTATCATATTTTTATCAAAAAAAGAAAGCGAGGCACTTGATATGTGGTTAGCATGTGCATTAATCACCACTTTAGTCTGGGGTGTTGGCGAGCTCTTCTATAAAAAAGGTTCCCACGCAGATGAAAAGTACTCACATTTGAAAGTCAATATTTGTGTTGGCGCAGTTATGGGGCTTCATGCCGTCTATACTCTTGTTACAAAGGATATAAATTATGACCCTATAAATTTGATAAGATACGCTCCTGTATCACTTCTTTACATAATTTCAATGACCTGTTCTTTCTTCGGAATCCGTTTCATTGAAGAATCCCTTGCCGATCCGCTGGAAAACACCTCCGGTGCTATCTGCTCCGTCATGGCAGTGGTACTGCTTGGAGAGGGAATGGCAACAGGCTCTTTCATCCCGATAATTCTTATAGTAATCGGTGTTGTCGGAATAGGAATTTTTGAAAGAAGAGGCGAGACTGACAGACGAAAGAAACTGGGTAAAGTTATGGCTGTGGTGGCCTTTGCAATGCCTTTCGGCTATGCTCTTTTGGATGCCCTGGGCAGTTTCTTGGACATATACTTCCTTGAAATTACAACCAGCCCTCTGATTAATGTAACCGAAGCAACCATTGAAGAAGTAGCCAATACTTCCTACGAGCTTACCTACGCTATTGTTGCAATCCTCAGTCTGCTTTTCATCTGGGCGCGGGGAGAAAAATTCAATGCTTCAAAGCAGGGTGACAAACTCATTGCAGGTATCTGCGAAACTGCGGGGCAATACACTTATGTCTTCGCTATGAGCGGCAATGGCGCCGTTTCAGCACCAATTCTTTCAGCAGTTTGCGTAGTTTCCTTGCTGCTATCCCGCATTTTCCTAAAGGAAAAACTCACAAAGGGTCAATACCTCTTCATTACCATGGTAATCGTCGGAATTATGGGTCTTGCAGCCTTAAACGGCGACGCATAACACGAACATACGAAAACGGCACCGCTTAATTGCGCTGCCGTTTATTTTATGTTTGTGAATTATTTTCTAACCCTATATCTTACGCTAAACCATTTGCCTTGTTATATGCGTAGCAAATTCTGTTGCTGTTCTTAATAAGAATGTACATAGCTACAAATAGTCCGATACCGCAAAGAACTGAACCGAAGATTAACCAAAGGAGAACGGTAGTGCCGTTTTCCTGAAAGGTCATTTGATATCTATGCGCATTTGCTGCAAGTCTGTTTCCTAAATTGTAATACCAGAACAAAGCGTAAATTCCACAAGTAATAAAGGATAAAAGAATAAAAGCTACAAGACCGGCAGTTTTTTCTCCATCACCGTCACAAGCAATATTTACATCCTTTGCCATCTTATAGATAAAATAACAGCTATATATGCCGCAGGTGATGATAGAAAGCAGGATATAGGAAACTAAACCTCTGTCATCCTTTAATCTTTGGGCCCCTGCTTGATGAGTTCCGTTAAATTCATTTGCAACTTCCTGAATTGCGCTGCCTACTTCCTTTTCTGTTTGGTCAAAAAACTCGTCGGCAACTTCTTTAGCCTTGCCAAGAACTGAAAGATCTGCTCCGCAATCCGGACAGAATTTAAGTTCATCGGCAATTTCTTTTTTACACTTTGGACAAATCATTTTACTTTTCCTTTCTTTAGATAACTCTTATTAGCTGATATAGCTTATAAATCGCGCCGCTTTTAACGTTGCAGCATACTATATCACTTTGCATTGCTACTAATCTGTAAAAATAGACTGCAAAAAATAAAACCACTGCGGCATATAGAATACCTTTGTAAATTCTTGGACTGATTCTTTCTTTCATATAAAAAACCAGTAAAAGCAATGGTGGTGCCCAAAACAATGGATGATAGTAAAATGCCTTGTAAAAATCCAATTTTAATAATGAAATAATAGCTCTGGTCATGCCGCAACCCGGGCATGAAATTCCTGTTAAAAACTTTATAGGGCAAGTAATCCCGAAAAGAAACATCACACCATACAGCACTATAACCGCCAGCACAGCTTCAATTAATTCTATCTTTTGTCTATTCATATCAGCTTAAGTCCACAGGAATTATAGCAGAACCCATGATAATTGGCAATGGGTTCTGCTAATAAAGGACTGTGTTTTAATTTTCGTCGGAAATTTACGGATTTTAATTCAACAGTTCAGCTTACCGCTTTAATGCAGGCTGAACTTTTTTAATAACAAGACCTGCAAGCACACCGATACACACGCCTGACACAATGCCGGATATACAAAGTACAGGCAAATAATATGCTATCTGTGAAGTTTCCGTCACAAGACAAGCCACAATAATCTGTCCGGTGTTGTGAGCAACACCACCTGCAACGCTTACGCCTACAGGGCTGAAAAGATTACTGCTATAAAGCAATCCGATTACCAGCAAGCTCAAAAGGGCTCCTGCTCCGCTGTACATAATAGCAAAGGCATTGCCAAACATAAAGCCCAGCAGCACTACTCTTACAAGAGAGATAATCGCCGCACTCTTAAAATCCATGACATATATTGCGAAAAGAATGACTATGTTGGCAAGCCCGAGTTTAACTCCCGGCACCGATACAAATACCGGTATCAAGGATTCTATATAGCTAAATATCATGGCTAATGCTATCAAAAGTCCATATAACGCCAGATTTTGAGTTTTCTTTTGCACTAGCTTGCCCTCCAATAACTTATTTATTTGGTGCTTGCGTCAACCTCAGCGGGTTTACCGCCTCTTATGCTTACCACCAGCTTGTGAGGCAGGCACACAATAGTCTCCCCCTCGTTGCTGATTTCCCCCGTGTGAACGCATACCTTATCGGGACAGGTTGCGTCCTTTATGCAAACCTTTCCGTCGTGAATACTTACGATATTATGGGTTTCCTCTTGTCCCACCTGAACTTCTATATCTTCATCCAAGGGCAAAACCATAATTTCTTCGCCATCTACGGTAACAACAGCCTCTCCGCCCGGAGTCTTATTTAAAAAGAAAATAAGGCATAAGACGGCTGATACTGCCAATAATGACAGTATCAGTATAACATCCGTTTTTTTAAGTTTTAGGCTAAAGTCTTCCTTTATCATTTCTCAATTATCTAATATATAATGTCTAAAATACCTGTTATCTAATCAACATCGCTCTTAATTATATTTGTTTATATATTAAAAAGTGCTTATTTAAGTAACAAATTTTTATATTAAGAATTAAAAAATATTTATTTGATTAGTATATTATAGTTCATTATTTATTAAATATGCAAGTAAATCAAATCAGATTTGCCTCAGGAATATCATAGGTTTTATTTGTTTCCCCACTGTTAAGCACTGTTTCACCGGTACCCGCCACAGAAGCTATAGCAGTACCATCACCTGCATTTACGGCATTATTTATGGCAGCCGCCGCATTAGCAGCAACGTTGGAAGCTACATTCGTAGCAACATTTGCAGCGGCGGTTGCTGTGGCAGCAACCGTTGCCCCTACAGTTTTCAATCCACCTGCTCCAACCTGTGCCATGTTCTTCACATCTGAAAGTCTGAGCTTTTTGCGCTTAAATAAGATGAATAATACTATCGCCGCAATCAGCAGCACCAAAATAATTATTATAGGAGCAATTATATTTAATGTAGAGACTCTAAAGCTTACAAAATCGCTTTGATAAAGCTCCCGCGTATCAGACTTGGCAAATCTGCCATCATTAAAATCAAATTTTATCTTTCCGAAAGTTCCTGATGAAGCTACAAATTTAACTTTGGAAGATGAGTTTAACAGCAATGGACTGATGTCATAGGCTATTGAAACGTCTCCATAACTGTGAAATAAAGTCTTGCTCGCTTCCTCTTTGCTATAATTAAGCTCCATTTTTTCGTCGCCGTCACCATAGACTGACACAAATTTATTAAAAGCCTTTTCAATGGTAGCCCCATCGCCGTTCTTTTCAAATACCCATTCATTTTCAGATGAGGAGAAGCCCGAATCGGAGCCTGAAAAATCAATAGTTGTAACGCGAGTTCCCTCGAACTTATCATTTGATTCCAAGGTAGTGCTGATGTCAACTCCACATCCTGCTAAAATCATAAGTAAAACCGCTAAAAGCAAGGTTAAAATAATTTTCTTTCTCATAATCGAACAGCTCCTTATTAAAACATATTAAACATGTTCATCATGCCATCTATGCTTTCCTTAAGCTCATT
The DNA here is from genome assembly GCA_041797745.1 of Bacillota bacterium. Lineage (GTDB taxonomy): Bacteria > Bacillota > Clostridia > Peptostreptococcales > Anaerovoracaceae > UBA3871. The sequence continues at coordinate 52,915 of JBHBZU010000008.1, read as the reverse complement.
TATATAGGAATTCCCAAGTACATTCATAATCAGTATAGGTACTATAACGATTAATAAGAATATCCAGAAAGGAGACTTTTCAAAACTGCCCAGCTGTTGTAAACCTATATAACATAAAATATGATATGCCACGTATGCAACAAGGGATAAGCTTATTCCTGCCGGTACTACCATAGCAATAAGAACTCCGATTAAGCCTAATAAAACTGTATAATCAGCTCTATCCTTGATATACCTCCCTGCTAACGCTATCATGTAGGGAAATAATTGTCAATTCTTTTCCAAATCTTTTCTTTTTTTCATCAAATGCAAAAAGCAGCTGCGCCCTTTGACGCAACTGCTTAATTTCTTTTATATTGTAGATTACTTTTCTACTACGATACACTTTGCAGGACATTTCTCTGCACAGATTCCACAACCGGCACACTTTGAATAATCAATAACCGGCTTGTTATCTACCATAGTAATAGCTTCGCATGGACAGTTCTTAGCGCAGAGTCCGCAACCGAGACAGCCTGTGGAACAAATCTTCTTAACCGCAGCACCCTTATCCTTGTTGCTGCACAAAACTCTAACCTTATCGTCAGCATTTTCCATTGTTATGATATGCTTTGGACAAGTCTTGGCACAAATTCCGCAGCCGATACATAATCTTGCATCAACTCTGGCCAGTCCGTCAACAACACAAATTGCATTCTGAGGACAAGCTTCAGCACATTCGCCAAAGCCCAAGCATCCGTATGAGCAGGAAGCTGTACCTGCGAAGAGGTTGGAAGCTGCTGTGCAAGTTTCAATGCCTTGGTAATCCATCTTGCTCTTTGTCACATTGCAGTCACCCTTACAGTTAACAACAGCAATTTTCTTTACTGTTTCACCTGCCGCACGACCGAGAACTTCTCCAATCTGATTAGCTGTGCTTGCACCACCGGGAATGCAAAGACTTACGGATAATGACTCATCCGCAACGAGAGCTTCCGCATAACCGTTACATCCGGCAAATCCGCAAGCACCGCAGTTAGCGCCGGGAAGACACTCTCTTACCGCCGGAACTCTTTCATCCACCGGAACAGCCATGAACTTAGCTGCTACAACCAACATTAAGGCACAAATGATACCTATTACTGTTACGGCAATTACGCCCAATACACTACTTGTCATTGTACCCCCTCCTTAACCAAATAACTTTTCGATAACGCCGCTGAATCCGAAGAAAGAAAGGGCTACGATACTGGCTGCTACCAGTGTAATAGGAAGTCCCTTAAAGCTTTCAGGTGGATCGCAGATTTCCATGTTCTGTCTGATACCTGCGAAAATCAACATTGCAATCAGGAAACCAAGTCCGCTTCCTAAGGAGTTGAACATAGCCTGAACGAATGTGTATTCGGCATCAATGTTAGCGATACAAACACCCAGTACTGCACAGTTTGTAGTAATCAACGGGAGATAAACACCCAAAGATGCGTGAAGTGCCGGAATGTATTTCTTAAGGAAAATTTCAATCAGCTGTACCAAAGCGGCAATTACTAAAATGAAGACAATAGTCTGCATATAGCCTAAATCATTAGGAGTCAGGAGTAACACTTGAATAGGGAAAGTTACCGCTGTTGCAACGAGCATTACAAAGATTACGGCAATACTCATGCCGGCAGCCTGATCAACCTTTTTGGATACACCAAGGAACGGGCAAATACCCAAGAACTGCTGGAGTACATAGTTGTTAATGAAACTAGCAGTTAAAACAATTGCGATTAAAGCTTTCATTTACTGCACCTCCTGTTCTTCTGCACAAGAAACCTTGCCGCATGCCGCAGCTGTCGGGCAACCCTCGCAGTCAAAACTCTTCTTTTTCGGAGCCTTGCCGTTTGTAAGTTTAGTTACAATAGCAATAAGCAGTCCAAATACGAAGAATCCGCCGGGAGCCATGGTCATGATAGCAATTTGGTGAGTGGATAATACAGGAATTGCAAATCCTGCCCAAGTACCTGCACCAAAGGCTTCTCTGATAGTAGCCATGAGCACCAGTGCAACGATGAAACCAAGACCCATACCAACACCGTCAAGAGCTGAATCTAATACGGAGTTCTTATTCGCAAACATCTCAGCACGACCGAGGATAATACAGTTTACTACAATAAGCGGTAAATAGATACCCAGCGCCTTATCAAGATCCGGTTGATAAGCCTTTACTATCATCTGTACAACAGTTACGAAGCTGGCAATTAATACGATATAGCAAGGGATTCTTACTGTATCAGGAATAATTTTCTTTAATAATGAAATGGCGATATTGGAACAAATCAGAACAACTGTTGCTGCAAGTCCCATACCAAATGCTGTGGAAACGGAAGTAGAAGTAGCGAGTGTCGGGCAAGTACCCAAAACCAGCACTAATACAGGGTTTTCCTTAATAATACCTCTAGTGAGGATAGTTAACTTATTTTCGTTCATCAGTTAGCCTCCTTTGCAATTTCACAAGCTTCGAAAGCATCTGCGATGGCATCCCTATAGTGACCGGAGGAAATAGTAGCACCGGAAATAGCAGTAAAGCCCTCAAGACCGGCATCCATACCGTCAAACTGAGTTCTGAACTCGTCTTCTGCCACTCTGGAACCCAAACCTGCTGTTTCGGAATGCTTAAGTACCTTTGAGGCGGATATGAGTCCGTCCTTGTCGATACCTACCATAACGCTAAGAGTTTTAGCACCGCCGTAACCGTCTTCAAGAATCTGTACTACATAGCCCTCACCGTTGTTAGCCTTATAAACGCCAACAACCCTCTTGCCGTAGTTTCCTGTAACTTCCGTAAAAGCGTCTGCTGCCGGAAGAACTTCCGATCTTGCCGCCTCAGCAGCAGCTCTTTCAGCCTCTTCAATAATAGGAGCGGTCTTGCTGTTAGTAAGAGCCAAAATTGCGCTCAAGCAAAGACAAATAATTGCAAGAACGATGATTGGCTTAATCATTTCTTTAGTGCTCATTACTGTACACCTCCTAACGGTTTTGTTCTAGTCCACTTGCTGATGTACGGAGTCAGAAGATTCATGAGGAGAATGGAGAAAGATACTCCCTCCGGATAGTTACCCCAAACACGAATCAGAACCGTGATAAGCCCGCAACCGATACCGAAAACAATTCTTCCTGAAGTAGTGGATGGTGTTGTTGCATAGTCAGTTGCCATGAAAATAGCACCGAGGAACAGACCGCCGGCAAGCAGTTCTGTTACGGCATTAACCTCCGGAATTAAAGCACAAAGTACAAATACTGTACCGATGAAAGCAACCGGAGTATGCCATGTAATTACTCTTCTTACGAGGAGATAAATAAATCCCATAATAAGTGCGAGGGTGCAAGTTTCTCCAAGGCAACCGCCGTGAAGTCCGAGGAACATCTGTGAAGTTGTTGGAAGTTCTTCAGTCATACCCTTAGCAATCATAGTTAACGGTGTAGGGCCTGTTACCACATCAGCTGTCTGCAATGCCCTTGGAAGAGTCCAAGTAGTCATTGTGCCTGAAAAAGCGATAAGCATAATGATACGCGCTGTGATGGCAGGGTTAGCAAAGTTTTTGCCGATACCGCCAAAGAGCTGCTTTACCATAACGATTGCAACAAGATTACCGAAAGCGAGCTGCCACAGTGGAATATCCACGTTGCAGTTAAGCGCAATTAAAAGACCTGTTACTACTGCGGAGAAATCGCAAACAGTATTTGGTCTGTTGCAAAGCTTTTCAAATCCCCATTCAAAGAATATAGCGCAAGCTACGCTGAAAACTTCTACTAAAAGAGCCTTAGGTCCGAAAATGATTACGGATGCAACTACTGCAGGCAGCATTGCAATAACCACATCTCTCATAATAGTAGCTGTTGTGTCGTTAGAACGAATATGAGGAGATATTGTAGCAATAAGATTATTATTCATCGTCTATACCTCCTTTTCCTTTGCTTCCGCAGCAGCCTTTTTTTCAGCTTCTGCTTTAGCCTTAGCTTCTGCTTCTCTGTTGGCCTGCATTACCATAGCTTTAGCAAGTTTATGATTTTGTACTAAAGGCCTCTTTGCAGGGCAAACAAAGCTGCAACATCCGCATTCCATACAAAGATTTACCTTAAGAGCCTTTAACTCTTCAATATCTTTCTTTTCGAATGCAATCTGAAGTTCGGCAGGCATAAGTGCCAGTGGGCATGCACCGATACACTTACCGCACTTGATACATGGTGTAGTTTCAGGTAATGTTGCGTCTTTCTGATTAAACGCCACGATGGCATTGGTGTTCTTGAGAACCGGACATTCCAGATTAGGAACAGCAATACCCATCATAGGACCGCCATACAGTACCTTGTAAGGATCTTCTTTAAATCCGCCTGTAAATTCAAATACATCCTTTAGCGGTGTACCGATAGGGGCAATAACGTTCTGCGGGTTAGCTACTGCGGAGCCGTCTACTGTAATGCACTTTTCAACAAGAGGCATTCCTGTCTGAATGTACTGGGCAATTACTGCCAATGTAGTACAGTTCATAACGATAGCACCTACGTCTAAAGGTAACTTGCCCTCAGGAACGATTTTACCGATTGTATTAAATATGAGAACTTTTTCACCACCCTGTGGGTAAGACGCAGGAAGAGGATGTACCTCAACAACAGCATCGTCCTTGCAGAGTCTTCTGAAATTCTCAATACATTCAGGTTTGTTATCTTCAATACCGATGATAACTCTCTTTACCTGCATGTACTTTTCGAGCATTTGAATTGCAGCATACACTTCTTCTGCTCTGTCTATCATAGTTCTTGTATCGGAAGTAATGAAAGGTTCACATTCTGCACCGTTTACGATAACAGCGTCAACCCTTTCAAGATCACACTTCAGCTTTACTGAAGTAGGGAAACCGGCACCACCGAGTCCTACAACGCCACTGTTTCTAACTGCTTCCAAAAAGCTGTCCAGATCTGTCACTGTTGGAGGCTGTACGCCCTCAAACACTTCTTGTTGACCGTCAGTGTCAATAAAGATAGCGGGGACTTTCTGTCCATTTGATACTAAGATGTCTTCGATTTTTTTAACTGTTCCGGATGCGCCGGAATAGATAGGAGCTGAGACAAAACCTCCTGCTTCAGCAATAAGCTGGCCAACCTTTACTGTGTCACCAGGCTTAACTACTGGGTTGGCTCTTGCGCCAATGTGCATTGCCATTGGAATCACTAGCTGTGCCGGAACAGGCATTCTGTTAGGAGCACAAGCTGCAGTGTTCTTGTAGTGAGGCACATGCACGCCGTTCATTTTTCTAGACATTTTTCTCTCCATTCTCAATATTAATACACTTAAAAACAGTAAAACATCAGGTTAGAATACCTCCTAACCTGCATTTTCACTACCTCTAATGTTTAATAAATTGCAGAAAAACTTGATTTCTGTCAGATGCTCTGTATAATTTTAATTGTAATTATACACAACATCCACAAGACATTTTACCAAATTTGAGGTCGTAATACAAGAATGATAGTTAAGAAACTAAAAAAGAACCACGCAAAATCAGCATTATTATGTTCATTTGCCACTATACTGTTACTAATTTGCTCTCTGGTCGGATGTACTGCAAATTCGGCAAAACCTATATCTAAAACCGGTTTTGTATTAAATACCGTAGTTACCATCACAGTCTTTAATGAAAGGGACGCCGAATATATTCCTGACTGCTTTAAAAAGTGTGAAGAATATGAGCTTATTTTTTCAAGAACAAACAAAAACAGTGAACTTTATACATTAAATCATACAGGTAGCATGGAGGTTTCCGATGATTTGCTGAAAGTGATTACCCACGCTCTCCACTACTGCGAAATTTCCGAGGGAAATTTTGACATAACAACGGGTCAGCTTTCAGACATCTACGGTTTTGCCACCGAAAACCCTCAAGTTCCTACGGAAGCACAGCTTTCTGAAATTCTTCCTCACATCGACTACCGCAAAATTTCTGTAGAGGGTAAACGGGTTACTCTTAATGACCCTAAAGCAGAAATAGACTTGGGAGCCATTGCCAAAGGCTACATTGCTGACTGTTTACGGGATTATCTCATATCCTGCGGCGTAGAAAGTGCCATAATAAATTTAGGCGGCAATGTCTATTGCCTCGGTGCAAAACCCGACGGAGAGGATTTTACCGTCAGCATACAGTATCCATTCAAGGAACGTACCGAAACCATCACCCAAATCCATGTTCGCGACACTTCCGTTGTCACCAGCGGCATTTACGAACGTTACTTTGAAAAAGACGGTATCTTATATCATCACATCTTAAATTCACGCACAGGTTATTCTTATGATACGAAGCTCCTGTCCACTACTATAATAGGCCCAAATTCAGAAGCTTGCGACGCCCTCTCCACCCTTACCTTTACCCTCGGTCTTGAAAAGGGTCTTGCTCTTATAGAGGATACCGACGGATATGAGGGAATTTTCATTACCGATGACATGAAACTCCATTACAGCAAAGGTGCTAGGCAGCTTGTAAATAAGAAAAACGATTATTTACAAGTTAATGCAAAAGAAGCAAAGGCACTGATGGATACTAAAACCGACTATATAATACTTGACGTCAGAACTGCTGAAGAATATGCAGAGGGACATATTCCGAATGCCGTTCTTATCCCCCACAACGAAATAAATCTGCGTGCTGAAAAAGAGTTAACCGATAAAGACCAGTTAATTTTAGTATATTGTCGCAGCGGAAACCGAAGTAAGTCAGCCTCTGCCGACCTTGTAAAACTGGGTTACACAAATGTTGTGGAATTTGGCGGAATACGAGATTGGCCATATGATATTGTTCTTTAGCCCAGTATTGCTCCGCCGGTATTGTTCCGATAACTGCAATATGTTGTTCCTATTTTATTGATATTGTTCCGACAAGATGATATAATGACTACAAAAGTAGTCATTATATAAAAATCATATAGCCGTGTGAATATTTTGCTTTCATAAACTTCAGCAAAAACGCACATGGCTGAATTATATCATGTAAACATGATATAATAGCCCAAGTTACACAGCTATTTCATCATATCTTCATATGGGTTATTGCAAATTGGAGGAATAAATCATGTACATCACAGTGAAACAAGCTGCTGAAAAATGGGGAATATCCGATAGAAGAGTACGGATTTTATGCTCAGAGGGAAAAATTTCAGGAGCATTTCAAGAAAAAAGAGCGTGGAAAATACCATACGACGCCACAAAACCAACTGATAGAAGATACAAAATTACAGAATCACTAATTCCAATATTAGAAGATAAATTAACAGCCCTAAAGAAAAGAAGACCTTTAACCGCCGGCGAATTAGAACGATTAAATGAAGAATTTGTAACAGAATACACATATAATTCCAATGCGATTGAGGGCAATACTTTAACTTTGCGTGAGACTGATATGGTTCTTCGAGGTCTTACAATTAATCAGAAATCCTTAAAGGAGCATTTGGAGGTAATCGGGCATAAAGAAGCCTTTGATTATGTAAGAGAACTTGTTAGTGAAAATGTCGAAATATCTGAAAAGGTAATTAAGGATATTCACTTTTTGGTTTTATCCCATAAGAAAGAGGATAGGGGGTTATATAGGAGAGTCCCTGTTCGAATTATGGGAGCCGCTCATGAACCTGTTCAACCATACCTTATCATTCCTAAAATGGAAGAATTATTGGAACAGTATAAAAACAGCAAGGAAGACATTGTGACTAAACTTGCACGTTTTCATATAGAATTTGAAAGCATTCATCCTTTTATTGACGGAAATGGTAGAACCGGAAGATTACTCATAAATTTAGAGCTTATGAAAGCAGGCTATCCGCCTATAGATATAAAGTTTACTGACCGATTGAAATATTATGAGGCTTTTGACGAATACCATGTAAAACATAATCTATCCGCAATGTCAGATATGTTTGCCGGATATATAAATCAGCGACTGGATTTATATTTATCTATTTTGGATAAGTAAAATAAAGATAAAACAAAGCCAAAACAACGCCCGAAAAGGCGTTGTTTTTGTTTGGAGCAAGTGAAGGGAATTACACAGGTTTGCTTCGCATTCCTGCCGTCCTGCACAGGCTCATTCAGCCTGTTTGGACCATTGCCTACTCGAAAGTCCACTGGACTTTCTCCCTTAACGGCAATGCCCTTGCGGGTTCGATTCCCTTGATTTAAAGCCAAAACAACGCCCGAAAAGGCGTTGTTTTTGTTTGGAGCAAGTGAAGGGAATCGAACCCTCCTCTCAAGCTTGGGAAGCTCGCATTCTACCGATGAACTACACCTGCTAAACAGTGGTGGCAGAGCCACCACTTTATTTATATTAGTTATTTTATACTAAGTTGGCATTTGTGGCAAGTCCTTAATTGCAGTCAAAGCTTTTTCGTAATTGCCGCAAAATTTACGTTCTGATTGCCGTTACAACTTTCGTAAATTTTGCCTATTTCCCGTAAAACTGATTCATGCACTCCTTGATAATGCCGGGAATCTTACGGCACTGCTCTTCGTTTATCGCAGAAAGCGCAACACGGATACCCTTTGCAAGAGGCACAGGGAAAATTCCTTTTGCGAAAATAAGCTCGCAAACTGCGTCAGGATCAGCACATGGAATAGCGATGAAGAAGCCTGCGTCGAAAGGAACTGTTTCCAAACCGACTTCTTTAGCAGCTTCCTCAAAGGCACGACCTCTCTTGAGAAGCAGATTATTATTTTCTTCTCTTTCTCTGTCCACCTTTTCTTTTAGTGCCGGATCGTTGTACATCTTCGCAATAACAGTCTGCGCCGCTCTAACTCCGTTTGACCATGCTGCACGTGCAGAGAACTGGCAAACATTCTTAAACTCATCACGAATAGCTTCATTGTTAGTCATACAAACCAAAGCACCGCAACGCATGCCGTAAAGTGTAAAGGCCTTGGAAGCGGAATATGCCATGAGTGCTAAGATATTGTCAGGGTTTCCCTCAAACTTCTTAAGAAAAGCTCTGCTGGCGTCAGCGTCCTTGGTATAATCAATATAAGCTGCATCCACCAAGATAGTAACCTTTTTGCCGCTACTTTCCGGTGCAAGTCTCTTAACCATTTCAAGCACAGCCTCCCAGTCTCCGTCTGTAAGAGAGAAGCCTGTCGGGTTGTGAGCAGGAGTGTTAATAATGATACCCAGTGAATCCTGTTCAGCCAGGCACTTCGTTACCAGTTCTTCCAATCCCTTAATATTATATTTACCGTCAGTATCTACTAACGGATAAGTTTCAAGCGTTCTGTTTCTTTCTGTGCAGATAGTCTTGTATGCAGCCCAGTACCAGTCGGAAGTGATTACAGTTTCACCTGTGCCTGTATAGTTCTGCAAGAAAAGTTCTAAAGCACCTGTACCTCCGGGAGTCGCGCAAGCACCTGTGTACATATTCGGTCTGTGATTACCGAAAGCCAGCTTTTCAGCCACTTCAAGATATTCAGGAATACCGCTGATTGGTGCATACTTTGCAAAATCTGACGGGCTTAGGGCATGGAGACAGTCCACTACTGACTGGAAAACAATCAGTTTTCCCTCATCATCCATAAGTGCACCAATAGTTGCATTAATAACATTTTCCTTGCCCTTTTCTTTAGCCATTTCATCATAGCGGGCAGCTACCGAGAAAATCTTGTCCTTAAAGTTTAAATCTCTTCCGTTGGCATTTGCAAATATTACTTTTTCCATCGTCATACCTCTCTTATTAAAATATCCTTACTGCTTTTCAGCAGTCTCAATCCTAAATTTAAAGCCGATTTCTTACCACATCAGCCTCATTTAATTGTACTACCCCCATCTGTAAAAGGCAAGAGAAGTCTTTATTCACCCAACATTTAAGCCTTTCGCAGCCTTACATAATTAATATTCTTACCGCTGCCGCAAAACTTATCCTCGTATTCGGTGGTAAATTTCGCTGCTTCTGAGCAATCCCCGCATTCCCTTATGGAAGAGCGTTCTTTCTCCTTGAAAACGTCATCAACAACATCATTAGCAGCAATATCGTTATTAGCCTTGACAGTATCTTCTGTGCTGCCATTGTCCATCTTTTCACCAACACAGCCTGCTTTGCTTTCGTGAAGATTGCGAGTCATCGCCTCCACCCTCAAACCGAGCCTCTCAATTTCCATCAAGGTAAACTCAAAAAGTTCCTCATTGTCTGTCTTAATCTCAAGGGTTCCCTCCGGTGCCAAGATTTCCATATAGGACTCCAGCCTACCTCCGTAGGTAAGTCGTCTTTTGGCATGACGGGATTTGGGCCATGGGTCTGAAAAGTTCAGATAGATACCCCAAAGCTCTCCTGACCGAAAATACTCTCGTAGATCCTGCACAAAGTCGCAAAAGAACAAAACATTTGTAAGATCTCCCATGAGGCGTGAATCCGCTACCATGGGCTCTGCACCGACTTCCATAGCCATCTGTAATTGTCCGTATCCCCCAGTTTCTTCACCGGAGATAACGGCACCTGTATCTACTTCCCTGCACATTTGCAGCTTTGACCCGTCGGCAGTTTCTCCCTTATGTTCAAGCAAACCCTCGCACTTTTCTAAAGCGCGCAAAATAACGCTTTCCTGCCCCTCAACGCCTATATAGTTTCTATCGGGATAGGCTCTGGCATAATTGGTAATAAATTGTCCCTTACCGCAACCAAGCTCCAAATATATAGGGTGGCTATTTCCAAAAGCTTTGCTCCAATGTCCGCGAAACTCCCTTGGTTCCGCTACCAATATAGACTCGAATGCCGCCAGTTTTTCATCTATGTCCTTAACTTTTCTCTGCCTCATTTTCTCACCTTCCGAAAACAGCTACAAGTACAATTAAGCCCACCTGAGATAGCAACGCCATATAGTCCAAAGGGCGCATTTTCATTTCGTGCATGCGGGTGCGACCCTCTCCCCCTCTATAACATCTTGCTTCCATTGCCATTGCCAAGTCTTGAGCAATTCTAAAAGAACTGATAAAAAGCGGCACTAAAATAGGAATAAAATTTTTAGCTCTGTGCATAATGCTGCCGCTTTCAAAATCCGCCCCTCTTGCCTGTTGTGCTTTCATTATTTTATCAGTTTCCTCAAGCAAAGTTGGTATGAAGCGAAGCGCAATAGTCATCATCATGGCTATTTCATGGGCAGGCAGCCCCACCTTTCTAAAAGGAGAAAGCATGCGCTCAATTCCATCTGTAAGTACTATCGGCTTGGTTGTCAGCGTTAAAAGCGAGGCTCCGAAAATCAGTAAAATCAACCGAGACCCCATAAAACACGCCGTAGAAAGTCCTTGACGGGTAATACTTAAAATCCCCCATTTCCAAAGCACATCTCCCGGAATCATGAATATATTAAGCACGAAAGTCAGAAGAATAATAAAGAAAATCGGCTTTATTCCCCGCAAAATAAAAGTCACGGGAACTCTGGAAACCGCCACAACCAGTGCCAGTGCTACTCCTGAAATAATCAGCCCCATATAACCGCTTGCTAAAAAAAGCACCCCGATATATATAATTGTAGATATTATTTTCGTTCTGGCATCCAGCCTGTGAATCAGGGAGTTCCCCTGATAATACTGCCCCAGCGTAATATCTCTTATCATTTAAATTCCCCCGTTATCTCTTGCCAAACACCTTTAGAATTTCTTCAGCACCGTCGTCAATGAGCAGCGGATTGCCGTCAATGGCAAGTCCTGCTTCTTTAAGTCCTTTTATAAACTTGGTAATAGGCGGAGTGGAAAGCCCCATAGCTTCCAACTCCTCAGCTCTTCCAAAGACCTGACGAGGCGTACCCTCCATGGCAAGTCTGCCGTGATCCATCACAAGCACCTTGGTGCATAGCTTTGCCACATCGCTCATGTTATGGGATACTAAAATAGTAATATTGTGCTGTTCCTCATGGATTCTCTTAATCATCCCTAAAATATCCTTATGTGCCTTAGGGTCAAGTCCTGCAATAGGTTCGTCCAGTATAAGCACTTCAGGTCGCATAGCCACAACTCCGGCTATCGCAATTCTTCTCTTCTGCCCACCGGACAATTCAAAAGGAGACACGCTACCGTAAACATCAGGATCCATTCCAACTAAATTTAAGGCTTCACGAACTCTCTCAACAACTTCCTCTTCAGGCAGTCCAAGGTTCTTGGGTCCAAAGGCAACATCCGCCGCCACGCTTTCCTCAAAAAGCTGATATTCAGGATATTGAAACACCAAACCAATCTTGCGACGTACGCTTAACATATCCGCCTTGGACTCGGTGATATCCGTACCACCGATTACAATACTTCCGGATTTATTAGGCTTAATCAATCCGTCTAAATGCTGGAGAAGTGTAGACTTTCCGCTGCCTGTATGCCCGATGATTCCTATAAATTCATTATCTTCTATTGTAAAGCTCACATTCTCCAGTGCTACCGATTCATCCGGCAGTCCCTCGGCATAAATATGAGTTAAGTTTCTAACTTCTATTCCCATTTTTACTTTTTTATCGCTTATTTACGATTATCTATATTATTATATTTTAAGCCTTTTTTCCGCAGCCCAAAGCCCTTTGACGATTTCCATAGACTGCCAGACTGCGACCTTTACAGGAAAAATATTATTTCCCTGCTACTTACGCGACAAAAGCCACGAACTTAATTGCGCCTCTGTTACTATCTCCTTTGGCACATCAAGCCCCCCTGTCCGAAGTCTTTCGGAAAGCTCCACTATCATAGGCACATCCAAACTTGCCGCCCTTAATACATCACTCTTGGCAAAGATTTCAGCAGGTGTTCCCTCCATCATGATTTTAGAACGATCCATTATAATAATGTGATCCGCTGTGGCTGCCTCTTCCATAAAGTGCGTAATGAGAACAATGGTTATACCCTCCTCATTTAACTGATGGGCAATTCTGATAACCTCTGAACGGCCTTTAGGGTCAAGCATTGCTGTAGGCTCGTCCATTACAATACATTCAGGCTTCATGGCAATGGCTCCTGCAATAGCAATTCTCTGCTTCTGCCCTCCCGACAATAGATGGGGCGCTTTCTTTCGGAAGTCATACATACCGACATCCTTAAGCGCCTGATCCACCCTGTCACGAATTTCTGACGGTTCAATACCCAGATTTTCCGGTCCGAAAGCCACGTCATCCTCTACAATGGTGGAAACAATCTGACTGTCCGGATTCTGAAACACCATAGCCGCAGACTTTCTAACATCCCAAATCAGTTCTTCCCTTGAAGTATCATAACCGTTAACCCAAAGGGTTCCACCAGTGGGAAAGAGTAAAGCATTCAGGTTTTTGGCAAGGGTTGACTTTCCTGAACCGTTACGACCGATAATGGCGGTGAAGCTCCCCCTCTTAACATTAAAAGAAACATCATTTATTGCGTAGGAGTGCCCACCGTTTTCATCGGCTTCGTACTCGAAACTAAGGTGGGCTGCTTCTATAATATTTTCATTTTCAGTTTTTTCTATAATATTTTCCATTAGTTAATTTGAACCCCTTTAAAATTCAAAATCTAAACCAATTTACCCTTTTTAATAATCTCTTCAATGAAAATTTCCGTATATTCCCTATCAAGCTCATAGCCCTCTCTTTCGCGAAGATCGGCTATTGCTTCTTCATCGGAATAATTATTTCTAAAATAAGGATTTATTAAAAAGTCGTAGCGATCAGCAATGGCAATAATTCTGGATGCCATAGGAATATCGTCTCCTCCGATAGAAGATGGATAACCTGTTCCGTCAATATGTTCATGATGATGGAGCACGTATTCTGCCAAATTTGAATAATTCTTGGAATTATGCAACATCCTGTATCCGACCTCTGCGTGCTTTCTGATTATGCTTACATTTTTAGATTTATCCTGCTTAATAGGTGTGCCCGGCAACTCTCTATGGTTGGTAGCGGCACTGATTCCAATATCATGAAGTCTTGCAGCCTCAACAATTTCAGCTATATCATTTTTGCGCAGGTTCAGCATTTCACAAAGCTTTTCAGTATATAAAGCCACATTGCGCATATGAGAAGATTCCAGCGGATCGCGATATAACATGGTAATAGCATTTTCTACCACCCTGTCTCCTAAATTTCGACCTTCCCGCAACTTGTTGTTATACATGCGCTCTTCTGCTGCCAGCATAGCTGATTCAAAATCGGTAAAAGCGTCCTTTGTTACTATTACAGAGCCAAGACCCACGGAATAGTCTATATAATCAGGGCTTAAATCTGCTACGTCTCGTCTGATATCTTCCTCAAGCTGCGCCAAATCATTGGCATTTACTCCTCTTATCAGGGCAAGAAATTCATCTCCCCCAAGTCTTACGGTAAAAGAGTCATCATATTTACCTGTGTGGAGCTGGAAAACAGAAGCGATACTCTTAATCAATCTGTCACCCTCGAAATGTCCAAACACATCATTGCAGACCTTTAAGCCGTTTACATCACCCATAATCAGAGCGAAAGGAAACTCAATTTCTTCTGTCATTGTAAGATATCTTAAAAACCATGACCTTGAGTAAACTCCTGTAAGGGCATCGGTATAGCTTAAGCGTTCCAAATTTGCTTTCATCTGCTTACTTTCCGATATGTCTTCAAGTACGCACATATAAAGAGTTTCTTCTTCGCGAGGGGATTCATAGGCTGTAATGGTTGCAGAGACCCATACCAGACTGTCATCTCCTCTGATAAGCTGCTCCTCCATGTCAAAGCTTTTGCGTTTACCCTCTTTTATTTCTTTAACCAACTCTGCGATTCTGGCTCTTTCATCCTGATCAAAGAACCCCTCATACCAAGCCTTTCTGCTGAGATTTTCTTTAGACATTCTCAAAATCTGAGCAAATCTATCGTTCATCATAACAGGTTTGCGAGTTACATCCTCATAAAGAGCTATGCCCACCGGCACTCTTTCAAATACCGTTCTAAATCTATTTTCAGCTTCTATTGTTCTTTTAGTCTGCTCTTGAAGCAGTCTTTGCTGGGTGATATCCTTGGCATATCCTAAAATACCCTGAAATTCACCCTTTTCATTAAAAACAGGAATTTTTTCAACCTGTTCATATCTTCCCGATGGGAGAACGTAATTAGATTTGATTCTTTCACCTGTTTCTAAAACAGTTTGATCCAACTTGGTGAACATAGTTTCCCTAATTGTATCGTACAATTCTATGTCCGTTTTTCCCACAACAACTTTCTCCGCAATTCCATCAGCCACTTTCATACTGTCATTTGCGTAGAGATATTTCATGTTTGCGTCCTTAAACCACATTTGAATTTCTGCCTCTTCAAGCACTTCTTCAAAAAATTTAACCAAAGCTTCAGCCTGGTTAGCCGTTTCAACGCTTAATATTAATTTTTTCTCCATACTTTCACCTTCACGTGAGTCACATTACGTCAGTTTATCATCTTATATTATCACATTTGTTCAGAAAAAAAAAGAGCCAAGCCCTAATAATTAGGGATTAGCTCTTTGAATCTCTTAAAGCATTTTATGCTCTATGGCAGGTATTAAACTAATTCGAGGAATACCGCTTCTGCACAGTCGCCCTGTCTAGGTCCTAACTTGAGAATTCTAGTATATCCACCGTTTCTTTCAGCGTACTTAGGAGCGATTTCGTCGAACAGCTTCTTAGTAACATCTTCGTCAAATACGTAAGCCATAACCTGTCTCTTTGCGTGCAGGTCATTGCGCTTTGCAATAGTGATAAGCTTTTCAGCTTCTCTTCTTGCTTCTTTCGCTCTACAATCAGTAGTCTGTATGCGACCCTCTCTGAATAAATCAGTAACAAGGTTTCTGAGCATAGACTTTCTGTGAGCGGAAGGTCTGCCTAACTTTCTATATCCTGGCATTGCACTTATCTCCTTTCGTTAAACTAATCTTCGCTTTCCCTGAGGGAGAGTCCAAGTTCTTCAAGTTTATTCTTAACTTCGTCGAGGGATTTTTTACCCAAGTTACGAACTTTCATCATATCATCTTCACTCTTCTGAGTTAACTCAGCAACAGTGTTGATACCTGCTCTCTTTAAGCAGTTGAAAGAACGAACCGAAAGTTCCAATTCTTCGATAGTCATATCGAGAATCCCTACTGTATTGTCCACAGGCGGATCAATGAAGACATCTGTGCCCTCTGTAGCCTGACTGGACAATCCGATAAAGAGACCCAAATGCTCCTGCATAATCTTAGCACCGATAGCCACACCCTCATCCGGTCTGATAGAACCATCTGTCCAAATCTCAAGAATAAGTCTGTCATAGTCAGTAATCTGTCCTACTCTTGTTCTTTCGATTGTGTAGTTCACTTTCTTAACCGGTGTGAAGATTGAGTCTACAGGAATAACTGAAATAGGTGTATTTTCGTCCTTGTTCTGATCAGCAACAACGTAACCCCTACCTTTTGCAAGGTTGATTTCCATAACCAAAGAAGCGTTCTCTTCAAGGGTTGCAATATGAATATCCGGATTAAAGATTTCCATATCCGCATCTCCCTGAATATCAGCTGCGGTTACTTCCTTTGGACCAACTTCATTAATTAAAACTCTCTTGTTTTCTTCTACGTTAAGTTTTACTGCGAGCTGTTTGAGGTTCAGAATAATTTCCGTAACATCCTCTTTTACGCCCGGAATCGTTGAAAATTCATGAAGAATCCCGTCGATTTTAATTGATGTTACAGCAGCACCCGGCAAAGAAGAAAGAAGAATCCTTCTCATTGCATTACCAAGTGTTGTGCCGTAGCCTCTTTCAAGAGGCTCTACTACGAATTTTCCGTAGTTAGAGTCTTCGCTAGAGTAAATACATTCAATTGTTGGTTTTTCGATTTGAATCATTTAAAAACCTCCTACTTTTTCCAATATAACTCTCATTTTAAGCTATATTACTTGGAATATAATTCGACGATTAAGTGTTCTGCTACAGGAGTATCAATTTCTGCTCTTGTAGGCAGAGCGATAACTTTACCTTCCAGCTTTTCAACGTCAACAGTTACCCAGTTAGGTACACTGATATTCATTTCCTTGATTTCCTTAAACTTAGGAGAGTTTGTGCTCTTTTCCTTAACCTTGATAACGTCTCCTGCCTTAACTGTGTAAGACGGAATGTCTACTTTCTTTCCGTTTACAGTGAAGTGCCCGTGAGTAACGAGCTGTCTTGCTTCCTTTCTGGAAGCGGAAAAGCCCAGTCTAAACACTACGTTATCTAATCTTGTTTCGAGGAGAATCAGTAAGTTTTCACCTGTGATTCCCTTCTTTCTTTCAGCTTTATCAAAGAGATTTCTGAACTGAGTTTCCTGCATTCCATAGAATCTCTTGCACTTCTGCTTTTCTCTTAACTGTAATCCGTATTCAGAAGACTTCTTACGGCCCTGACCGTGCTGTCCAGGAGCGTAATTTCTCTTCTCAAGAGCACATTTAGATGAATAGCATCTTTCGCCCTTTAAGAAAAGCTTCTGACATTCTCTTCTGCATAATCTGCAGCTAGCATCTGTATATCTTGCCATTTTCTATTACTTCTCCCTTCTATTAAACTCTTCTTCTCTTTGGTGGTCTGCATCCGTTGTGCGGAATTGGTGTGATATCTCTAATCATAGTGATTTCAAGACCTGCAGCCTGAAGTGCTCTAATAGCAGCTTCTCTTCCGGAACCCGGACCCTTTACGTATACTTCAACAGTCTTAAGACCATGTTCAAGTGCGCCCTTAGTTGCTTCTTCAGCAGCCATCTGAGCAGCAAATGGTGTTGACTTTCTGGAACCCTTGAAACCGAGTGAACCTGCAGAACACCAAGATAATGCATTACCGTTTAAATCTGTAAGAGTAACAAGTGTGTTGTTAAAGGTAGCCTGAATATGAGCCTGGCCTTTTTCGATGTTCTTGCGTTCTCTCTTCTTTTTTCTAATCTGCTTTTTTACAGCTTTAGCCATTTCATCCTACCTCCTTACTTTGTTGCTTTCTTCTTACGACTAACTGTCTTCTTCGGACCCTTACGAGTTCTTGCATTAGTCTTAGTCTTCTGACCTCTAACAGGGAGACCTCTTCTGTGACGGATACCTCTGTAGCATCCGATTTCCATGAGTCTCTTGATGTTAAGGGAAACTTCTCTTCTGAGGTCACCTTCTACAACGTATTCCTGATCAATAATCTTTCTGATACGACCAGCTTCTTCTTCAGTTAAATCCTTAACTCTTGTGTTAGGATCTACATCTGCCTTAGCAAGGATTTCGTTAGAAGTCACTCTACCTATACCATAGATATAAGTTAAGCCAATTTCTACTCTCTTGTCTCTTGGTAAGTCAACACCGGCAATTCTTGCCATACGTTCCTCCTTCTCCTATCTTCCGTCGCGCAACAAGGGCGCAATATAGACAGGTTTTTCAAATAACTATAAATAAATAATTGATAATTGATTAAATAATCAGCCCTGCTTCTGCTTGTGCTTTGGATTTTCACAGATTACCATAACTTTACCGTTTCTCTTGATAACCTTGCACTTTTCGCAGATAGGCTTTACGGAAGCTCTAACTTTCATTGAATTTTCCTCCTATCATATTGACTGAAAATTATTTTTCTCTCCATGTAATTCTTCCACGGGTAAGGTCATATGGGCTAAGTTCAACCTTTACCTTATCTCCTGGGAGAATCCTAATGAAGTTCATTCTAATTTTTCCTGAAATGTGGGCAAGGACTTCATAGCCGTTTTCCAGCTTAACCTTGAACACTGCGTTCGGCTGAGCGTCAACTACAACTCCCATTACCTCAATGACGTCATTTTTCGCCATTAATTTACACCTCGCTTATTTGCATAAAGTAAGCAACTCAGGCTCACCATCATGGATAACAACAGTATTTTCATAATGAGCGGAAAGCTTACCGTCTACGGTAACGGCTGTCCAGTCATTGTCTAGGACTTCTACTTCATAGCTGCCCTGTGCAATCATCGGTTCAATGGCAAATACCATTCCCTCTGTAAGTCTCGGGCCGCGCCCAGCCTTACCGTAGTTTGGAATTTGCGGATCTTCGTGTAGGTTGGCACCAACGCCGTGACCTACAAAGTCTCTGATAACAGAGAATCCGTAACCCTCAGCATAAGTCTGCACTGCATGACCTATGTCTGAAAGTCTGAAACCGACTTTTGCAAATTTGATTCCCTCAAAAAAGCTCTCTCTGGTTACATCAATCAGCTGTTGAGCCTCTTTGCTAATCTTACCAACCGGATAAGTTCTTGCGGCATCGCTGACATAGCCTTTGTAGGTAGCTCCTGTATCGACAGAAACAATGTCTCCCTCGGAAAGAATGCGGGTTTTGCTCGGAATGCCGTGAACGATTTCCGCATTTACGGAAACGCAGGCAGCGGCAGGAAAACCTCCGTAACCCTTAAAGGTTGGTGTCATCTTTGCCTTGAAGATTTCATCCTCAATAAACTTATCAATATCAGCCGTAGCCATTCCCGGTTTAATGAAGTTTTCAAGTTCCCTCAAAATATAGCCGGTGACTTTTCCAGCTTCTCTCATTAATTCTATTTCGTGTTGTGACTTGATAATAATCATTTCATCACCCAAGAATGCTAACTACTTTATCAAATACGTTATCAAGACCGGCTGCGCCATCAATATGAGTTATAACTCCTGCCTTTTCATAATAATCAATCAAAGGCATAGTCTGTGCTTCATATACGCTAATTCTGTTAGCAACTGTTTCTTCATTATCATCAGCACGTTGGAAGAGCTCGCCGCCGCATGTGTCGCAAACACCCTCTTTTTTAGGAGGTATATTTACGATGTGGAAGCTGGCTCCGCAAGCCTTACAAACTCTACGACCTGTAAGTCTTGTCACAAGCTCCGCTTTTTCCACTGCCATATCAAGAACGTATTCAATCTTTTTGCCATGAGCATTAAGAAATTCATCCAGCTTTTCAGCCTGATATACAGTTCTTGGGAAGCCGTCCAACATAAAGCCGTCTTTGCAGTCATCTTCAAGCAATCTTGTAGTTGCAATCTCGATAACTAAATCATCTGGAACAAGTTCACCGCGGTTCATGTATTCCTGAGCCTTTTTTCCCAGCTCTGTTCCCTTTTTAATGTTCTCTCTGAAAATGTCTCCCGTTGAAATGTGAGGGACATGATACTTTTCTACTATTTTAGCCGCCTGAGTTCCTTTTCCGGCACCCGGAGGGCCTAACAGAATAATATTCATTGCTTTCGCCTCCTATTTTAAGAAGCCCTGGTAGTTTCGCATAATCATCTGATTTTCCAGCTGCTTAACTGTATCCAACGCTACACCGATAACGATAAGTAAGGATGTGCCTCCGAATCTTAAATCAAATGCTGTAAACTGAGCAAGCAATGTAGGCATTGTTGATACAACAGCAAGGAAGATAGCACTTGTTAAAGTAACTCTGTTCATTACCTTGTTGAGATATTCAACTGTCGGCTTGCCCGGTCTGATTCCAGGGATAAATCCGCCGTTGTTCTTCATATTCATAGCTACATCTAAAGGATTAAATGTAATTGCTGTGTAGAAATAAGTGAAGAACATAATGAGGATAATGTTCAATAAAGCGTAAATCCAAACACCTGGGTTTCCAGATGGGGAAAGCCACTTTGTTACCCACTGAGTATATCCGGACTGTTGGAAGAAGTAGGTAATGGTGAGTGGGAACTGTAAAAGTGAAAGTGAGAAGATTACAGGAATAACGCCTGCCTGATTTACACGGAGCGGAATATGTGTATTCTGTCCGCCGTACATCTTTCTTCCAACAACTCTCTTTGCATACTGTACAGGAATTCTACGCTGACCCTGCTGAATTTCAATAACACCGACGATAACTGCCAGTGCAAAGACAGCAAAGATGATTGCTTCCACTACAGATATTTCACCTGCCTGCATATTGAGCCAGATTTTGTGACATCCGCTTGGAACTCTTGCAATAATTCCTCCGAAGATGATAAGGGAAATACCGTTTCCGATACCATTTTCGTTAATCTGTTCACCGAGCCACATGAGGAATGCGGTACCGGCTGAAAGCACTAAAACAATTACTGTTACTGAGAAAATATCAGATGAAATAAGTGCCTTTCTAAACAGACCTACTGCTAAACCTATTGCCTGAACAAAGGCAAGAACTACTGTCAGATAACGAGTATACTGAGCAATCTTCTTGCGACCCTCGTTTCCCTCTCTGGAAAGTCTCTCCAAAGCAGGAATGGCAATACATAACAGCTGAAGTATGATTGATGCGGTGATATATGGTGTGATACTTAAAGCAAATATTGTAAAGTTGCTGAAAGAACCACCAGAGAATAAGTCAAACAAAGCGAACAAGCCTGTGCCGCCATTGAACACATCGTCAAGAACCGCTCTATCCATTCCCGGTACAGGAATGTTGGAGCCGATTCTAAACACCACAAGCATCAGAAGTGTAAAAACAATCTTTCTTCTGATTTCCTTGATTTTCCAAGCCTGAGCAATTGTTGTAAACATATTCATCTTAGATCACCTCTGCCTTTCCTCCAGCAGCCTCAATCTTTTCAATTGCGGATTTGCTAAACTTCTGTGCTTTTACTGTAACATTTTTGTCCAGCTTTCCGTCGCCAAGAACCTTGACACCGTCTAAAAGCTGTTTAACAATACCCGCTTCCTTAAGCATTTCAGGCGTAACTTCAGTACCCGCTTCGAAGCAGTTGAAATCGCTCACATTTACGATTGCGTATTCCTTAGCCCAGATATTTGTGAAGCCTCTCTTTGGAAGTCTTCTGTAAAGTGGCATCTGTCCACCTTCAAATCCGAGTCTTACTCCGCCGCCGGATCTGGAATTTTGACCATTCATACCACGACCGGCAGTTGTACCCTGACCGCTCGCAGAACCTCTGCCCTTTCTCTTAGGGCTCTTTGTAGCACCTGCAGGTGCGTGTAATTCATGCATTTTCATTGTATAGCACCTCCAAAACTACAGTTCTTCTACTGTTAAAAGATGCGATATTTTATTTACTGCACCGCGAGTTGCCGGACAATCAGCAAGCTCTACGGACTGATGCATCTTTCTTAAACCTAACGCTTCAACTACTGCTTTCTGCTTTGGGGAAGCGCCGATTGTGCTCTTTGTAAGTGTAACCTTTAACATTTTAGCCATTTTCGTCGTCCTCCTAACCCAATATTTCTTCTACAGTCTTGCCTCTGAGCTTTGCAACCTTTTCAACTGTTACAAGGTTTCTGAGACCCTCGATTGTAGCATAAGCCATAGTAGCTGTATTATTTGAGCCAATAGCCTTAGCTCTTACATCCTTAACACCGGCAGATTCCAAAACTATACGTACGGAAGAACCTGCGATAACGCCTGTACCCTCTGCAGCAGGGATTAAAACAACATTTCCCGCTCCGAAAATACCGTTGATTCTGTGTGGAATAGTTGTTCCTACCATAGGAACATAAATTAAATTTTTCTTTGCATCTTCTGTAGCTTTTCTTACAGCTTCAGGAATTTCCTGAGCCTTACCAAGACCGCAACCTACATAACCTGCGCCGTCGCCAACTACAACTGTTACGGAGAATCTCATGTTTCTACCGCCCTTAACAGTCTTAGCAACACGTCTAATGCTTACGATAGTTTCCTTAAGCTCCAGCTTGGATGCATCAACTAAATTCTTTTTCATTCGTTATTTCCTCCTGTTAGAATTTAAGTCCAGCTTCACGTGCGCCGTCAGCTAACTCTTTTACTCTACCGTGATATAAGAAACCGCCTCTGTCGAAGCAAACAATTTCGATGCCCTTATCCTTAGCTCTTTTGCCGATAAGTTCGCCAACCTTTTTAGCTGCCTCCTTGTTTCCGCCATAACCTGCAATTTCCTTGTCTAAGGAAGATGCTGAAACAAGAGTAGTCTGATTTACATCATCAATAATCTGAACGAAGATGTTCTTATTGGATCTGTAAACAGCCATTCTTGGCTTTTCAGGAGTTCCGAAAACGGTTTTTCTAACTCTCGCATGTCTCTTTACACGCTTGTCATTTCTGCTTTCAAATGCCATAATGTTCGTACTCCTTTCTTATTATTTAGCACCGGTCTTGCCTTCTTTACGACGGATAACTTCATCAACGTACTTGATACCCTTGCCCTTATATGGTTCAGGCTTTCTCCACTTTCTGATGTTAGCTGTGTAATTGCCGACAAATGCCTTATCAATACCTTTAACTGTAACTTCTGTAGCAGACGGGCACTCAGTAGTGATTCCCTCTGGATCTTCCATAATAATCGGATGGGAATAACCAAGCTGCATAACGAGCTTCTTGCCCTGCTTTTCAGCCTTGTAACCTACACCAATCATCTGGAGCTTCTTTTCGTATCCTGTAGTAACGCCTACCACCATGTTGTTGATAAGTGTTCTTGCAAGGCCGTGCTGAGCTCTGCATTCTTTAGCATCGCCATCAACGGATACTAAAAGTTCTCCGTCTTTAATTTCAACCTTAACTAAGTCGCTTATCTGCTCTTGCAGTTCGCCCTTAGGTCCCTTAACAGTAACGATGTTACCGCTTACCTTTACTTCTACGCCGGCAGGGACTACAACAGGCTTTTTACCTATTCTTGACATTTTTAATTCCTCCTACCAAACGTAACAAATAACTTCTCCGCCGATATTGAGCTTTCTTGCTTCCTTATCGCTAATTACTCCCTTTGAAGTAGAGATGATTGCGATACCCAGTCCGCCGAGTACCTTTGGTACATCGTCAGCCTTAGCATAAACCTTTAAACCCGGCTTGGAAATTCTCTTAATTCCACTGATAACCTTTTCTTTACGAGCACCATACTTCATTTCGATTTTAATAGTACCCTGTTTTCCATCATCAACTACTTCGTAGCCTGCAATGTAACCCTCTTCAAGAAGAATACCTGCGATGGACTTCTTAATCTTTGATGCAGGAACTTCCACAACTGTGTGTCCCACTGTGTTAGCATTTCTGATTCTAGTTAGCATATCTGCTATAGGATCTGTCATTGACATAACTTTTATATCTCCTTTCTCTACCCGGTTTCCCTTACTTCTTGTTCTTTAGGGACCTTGGCAAAAATAACGTCTCTTTTACTACCAGCTCGCCTTACGAACGCCGGGAATTTCACCCTTGTAAGCAAGCTCTCTGAAGCAGATACGGCAGATTCCATACTTTCTCAGTACTGAATGAGGTCTTCCGCAAATTCTGCATCTGGTATATGCACGAGTAGTAAACTTCGGCTTTCTAGCCTGCTTTACTTTTAATGATGTCTTCGCCATCTTTAATCCTCCTTAATTACTTCTCGAAAGGCAGTCCGAGGAGCTTTAAAAGTTCAGCAGCTTCTTCGTCTGTCTTTGCAGTTGTAGTAAATACGATGTTCATACCCTTAATCTTGTCTACCTTATCGTATTCGATTTCAGGGAAGATAAGCTGTTCCTTGATACCCATGGAATAGTTACCTCTACCATCGAAGGAGTTGTTGGAAACACCCTTGAAGTCTCTAACTTTTGGAAGTGCGAGGTTGAAGAACTTGTCAGCGAAGTCATACATATTGTCTCCTCTGAGAGTTACCTTAGCACCAACCGGCATTCCCTGTCTAACCTTGAAGTTAGCAATGGACTTTCTAGCCTTAGTGATAACCGGCTTCTGTCCGCTGATGAGAGCCAGCTCTTCTACAGCTGTTTCAAGCATCTTAGCGTTGTCTTTTGCTTCGCCAAGACCCATATTAATAGTAATCTTTGTAAGCTTTGGAACTTCCATAGCGTTTTCGTAATGGAACTTTTCCTGTAAAGCCTGATATACAGTGTTCTTGTAAGTTTCTCTTAATCTAGCTGTCAAAACAGTCTCCTCCTTTCCTAATCTATTGTAGCGCCTGTCTTCTTGGATACGCGAACTTTCTTATCTCCGTCCATCTTGTAACCAACTCTTACAGGAGCGTTTGCTTTCTTGTCGAAAACCATAACGTTTGAAGCATTGATAGGTCCCTCAACGTGCTTGATTTCTGACTTAGCTGTTCTTGTCTGCTTCTGGTGCTTTGTCTGCATATTTGCACCCTCAACATAAACAGTGTTATTTTCAGGGTTTACCTTGAGAACCTTGCCCTTGTGACCCTTATCTTTTCCGGTAATTACCATTACCAAATCATTCTTCTTAATCTTCATTCCTTGCACCTCCTAGAGTACTTCTGGCGCAAGAGATACAATCTTCATGAAGCCTTTTTCACGAAGCTCTCTTGCTACTGGTCCGAAGATACGTGTTCCAACCGGTGTCTTATCATCCTTGATGATAACTGCTGCGTTCTGGTCAAACTTTACATAGCTGCCATCCGGACGTCTAGCGCCATGCTTTGTTCTAACTACTACAGCCTTAACTACGTCGCTCTTCTTAACAACGCCACCAGGTGTAGCGTCCTTAACAGCACATACGATTACGTCTCCAATGTTAGCGTACTGTCTGTAAGTACCGCCTAAGATACGGATACATAAAAGTTCCTTTGCACCGGAATTGTCAGCGACTCTTAATCTTGTTTCTGTCTGAATCATTGTTCGGTGCCTCCTTATTTAACCTTTTCAACAATCTGAACAAGTCTCCATCTCTTATCCTTGGATAATGGTCTTGTTTCCATAATTCTAACTGTATCGCCAATCTGGCATTCGTTATTTTCGTCGTGAGCCTTGACTTTCTTAGTTCTCTTTACAGACTTGCCGTAGAGGGAATGTCTTACGAAGTCTTCGATTGCGACTACGATAGTCTTGTCCATCTTGTCACTTACAACAACGCCGACTTTAGTCTTTCTTCTGTTTCTTTCAACTGTCATAGTACATCCTCCTTTCTACTAGTTCTGTAACTCTTTTTCTCTAATTACAGTCTTGATTCTTGCGATATCTCTCTTTGTGTCCCTCATCTTAATAGGGTTCTCCAGCTGTCCTGTCACATGCTGAAATCTTAGATTGAAGAGTTCATTCTTCTGCTTCTTGAGCTCTGCGTTGAGTTCAACAACTGTCATTTCTCTCATTTTCTTTAATTCCATTATGCTTCACCACCCTCTGCGATTTCTTTGATGGCAAACTTGCACTTTACAGGCAGCTTGTGTGATGCAAGTCTCATAGCTTCTCTAGCCTGAGCCTCTGTAACACCATCTATTTCGAACATTACTCTACCTGGCTTTACTACTGCTACCCAGTATTCAGGAGCACCTTTACCGGATCCCATACGTACTTCAGCTGGCTTCTTTGTTACCGGCTTGTGTGGGAAAATCTTGATATATACCTTACCGCCTCTTTTGATGGATCTTGTCATCGCAATTCTGGCAGCTTCGATCTGATTTGAATTAATCCATCCACATTCATTTGCAACGAGTCCGTAGCTTCCGTAAGTAATCTTGTTACCCTTTGTAGCTACGCCCTTCATTCTTCCTCTGTGGACTCTTCTTCTCTTAACGCGCTTTGGCATTAACATGAGCGTGTTCCTCCTTCCGTTGTCTATGCTTCAGCAGGAGCTTCCGCAGTTTCAACTGCCTGTGCTTCTACCTGTGGTTCTTCTTTAACTGGCTCAACCTTTGGAGTCTTGCGAACTCTTGGGTTTACAGCCTTTGGAGCTTCTTGAGCATCATTTCTTCTGTCGTTTCTACGAGGTCTGTCGCCGTCTCTGCGAGGTGAATCCCCATCTCTGCGAGTTCTTTCCCCATCTCTGCGAGGTCTGTCTCCGTCACGACGCTTACGATCTCCACGTCTTTCCTGCTTTTCTTCAGGAATTGGGCTCTTAAGACCCTTGTCCAGAATTTCACCATGGTTAATCCAAACTTTAACGCCTATCTTACCATACTGAGTGTCTGCTTCCGCGAAACCGTAATCAATGTCTGCTCTGATTGTGTGGAGGGGAACGTTACCCTCTGCATACTTTTCGCTTCTTGCAATTTCTGCACCGCCTACACGACCGGAAAGGAGAACCTTGATACCCTTTGCGCCGGACTTCATAGTACGACCGATAGCCTGCTTCATAGCTCTTCTGAAAGAAACACGTCTTTCAAGAGCCTGAGCAATGGATTCAGCTGTAAGCTGTGAATCAAGCTCAGCTCTTCTGATTTCCTTGATTTCGATTGCTACGGACTTCTTTGTCTTTCTCTCAAGTTCAGCCTTTAACTGCTCAACGCCGTCTCCGGATCTTCCGATAACCATACCGGGCTTTCCTGCGAGAACAATTACTCTGAGCTGATTTCCTGCTGCTCTTTCGATAACAACCTTAGAAATTCCAGCTGCATAAAGTTTCTTCTTTACATATGTTCTAACTTCGTTATCCTCTACGAGGTTATCAGCGAAGTTCTTTTTGTCTGCATACCACTTTGAATCCCAGTCCTGAATAACGCCAACTCTGAGACCGTGTGGACTTACTTTCTGACCCATGCGTAACCTCCTTAGTTTCTCTCCTTAAGAGTACATCCAATGTGGCTGGATCTCTTAAGGATGATTGATGCTCTACCCTGTGAACCTGCTCTCCATCTCTTCATGGTTGGACCCTGATGAGCATAGATTTCCGCAACGTATAAGTTGTCTGGGTTCATGTCAAAGTTGTTTTCAGCGTTTGCAGCTGCTGACTTTACAACTTTTTCAACGATTTCCGCTCCCTTACCGGGAGTGAACTTTAAGATAGTCAGTGCCTCGTTTAAATCCTTACCTCTTACTAAATCTGTAACAGGCTTAAGCTTGATTGGAGACATTCTAACATACTTTGCAATTGCTTTTGCTTCCATTATTGTTTATCTCCTTTCTTACTTTTTCTTAGAGGTCTTGTCTGCCGCATGACCTCTATAGTTTCTAGTAGGAGCGAACTCTCCGAGTCTGTGACCTACCATATCTTCTGTAATGTATACAGGCACGTGCTTCTTGCCATCATGCACTGCAATTGTGTGACCAACCATCTGTGGAAAAATAGTGGACGGTCTTGACCAAGTCTTTACTACTTTCTTTTCGTTAGCTGCATTCATGGTTTCAACTTCCTTGAGCAGCTTAGCGCTTACGAAAGGACCTTTTTTAAGTGATCTACCCATTATTTATGCTCCCTCCTACTTTTCGTTTCTTCTCTTTACGATATACTGATTGGAAGCCTTATTCTTCTTTCTGGTCTTGTAACCAAGAGCAGGCTTACCCCAAGGTGTTACAGGGCTCTTACGTCCTACAGGTGCCTTACCCTCACCACCACCGTGTGGATGATCGTTAGGGTTCATTACGGAACCTCTTACTGTAGGTCTGAATCCCATGTGTCTCTTTCTTCCGGCCTTACCAATCTGGATGTTAGCATGTTCAACATTACCAACTTCACCGATTGTAGCTCTGCATTCCATGCTTACCTTGCGTACTTCACCGGATGGGAGTCTTACCTGAGCGTACTTATCTTCCTTAGCCATGAGCTGAGCACCGTTTCCTGCGGATCTAGCAAGCTGACCGCCCTTACCCGGCTTTAACTCGATGTTGTGGATAATAGTACCGACAGGAATGTTTGCAATTGGAAGTGCATTTCCTACCTTGATATCTGCGTCAGGACCTGAGTATAAAACATCGTTAACCTTTAACTCATCAGGAGCGATGATGTAGCTCTTATGTCCGTCTGCGTAAACGAGAAGTGCGATATTAGCGCTTCTGTTTGGATCGTATTCAATAGTTGTAACCTTAGCAGGAATACCGTCCTTAATTCTCTTGAAGTCGATAATTCTGTACTTAGGTCTTGTGCCGCCGCCTCTGTGTCTTACAGTAATCTTACCTCTGAAGTTTCTACCGGAGTGCTTCTTCAGTGTTACTGTAAGAGATTTTTCAGGGGTGCTTCTTGTAATCTCCTCAAATGTGGAGACTGTCATTCCTCTTAAACCAGGAGTGGTTGGATTGTATTTCTTAATTCCCATTCTGCCTACCTCCTATTACAGTCCTGTGAAGAACTCGATTTCCTTACTCTTTTCAGTAAGAGTAACGATAGCTTTCTTGGAATCGGCTCTGCGACCCTCGGTTCTTCCCATTCTCTTAATCTTGCCATTAACGTTCATGATGTTTACCTTAGCAACCTCAACACCGAAGATTTCTTCAACGGCTAATTTAACCTGTGTCTTGTTTGCATCCGGAGCAACCTTGAATGTGTATTTCTTTTCAGCAGCGTTATCCATGGACATTTCAGAGATAACCGGCTTAATAATTACATCATATGGAGTTTTCATTATGCATAAACCTCCTCAATTTTCTGAACAGCTTCCTTAGTGAGAATCAGGTTAGTGTGGTTAATGATTTCGTAAACGTTCATAGTACCAACTAATGCAGTTCTAACACCAGGAATGTTTGCTGCGGACTTAACTACGTTTTCGTCCTTTTCTGCAGTAACGATAAGAACTTTCTTTTCAGCCTTAACGTTCTGGAGTAACTTTACCATTTCCTTTGTCTTTGGAGCTTCAAACTTAAGTTCGTCTAAAACGATAAGTTCTTTCTCCTGAGCCTTTGAAGAGAGAGCTGAAAGCATTCCAAGTCTCTTGAGCTTCTTAGGAATAGTGTATCTATAATCTCTTGGCTTTGGTGCAAAAGCAACACCACCGCCTACTTGTGACGGGTCAGTGGAGTGTCCCTGTCTGTGACGACCTGTTCCTTTCTGTCTGAAAGGCTTGCGTCCGCCTCCTCTTACCTCGCCTCTTGTCTTTGCAGACTGAGTACCCTGTCTCTGATTAGCAAGGTAATTCTTGATTACTTCATGTATAGCGTTTTCGTTAGGAGTGATTCCGAAGATGGAGTCCATAAGTTCGATTGTACCAGCTTCAGCTCCTGCCATGTTAAGCATTGTTAACTTTGCCATTTTTTATTCCTCCTTCCTTACGCTTATTTGTCCTGACCTTTTACTGCGTACTGGATGCGAAGCAGGCCACCCTTGTTGCCTGGAACAGCGCCCTTTACGAGCATGAGGTTTCTGTCAGCGATAACTTTTACTAAAACTACGTTCTGAACTGTGATTGTATCTCTACCAGTTCTACCCGGAGCGTCATTGCCCTTGAATACTCTTGATGGATAAGTAGCTGCTGCTAAACCACCAGGGAGTCTCTTGTGCTTGGAACCGTGAGTCATAGGTCCACGACGGTGGCCGTGTCTCTTGATATTACCCTGAGTTCCCTTACCTTTGGAAGTTCCGGTAATATCGAGTTTCTTGCCCTCTTCGAAATCGGCAACTGTGATAGTCTGACCAACTTCATAAGTTTCACCATCTTCAATTCTAAATTCTGCAACGTGCTTCTTAAGAGCAACGCCTGCTTTTTCAAAGTGTCCGGTCATTGGCTTGTTTACTCTGTGAGCCTTAGTCTCACCAAAGCCAATCTGTACTGCATTGTAACCGTCTGTATCAACTGTCTTTACCTGAGTAACGACTTCCGGACCAGCTTCGATTACTGTTACAGGAACTACTTCTCCTGCTTCTGAGAAAATCTGAGTCATTCCGATTTTCTTTCCAAGAATCATTTTCATATTTTTTTCTCCTTTTCTGCCGCATTGCGACATCTCTTACAGCGGAACCCTCCGGTTTGGCTCCCAATACTTATGTTTACAGCATGGAATCCCTCTCGTGAGTTCTTACTAAGGGGAGTACCCTTAATCAAAGTTAATGACTGCTTTCGCAATCTCCTGCTTTAGAGCTTGATTTCAATATCAACGCCCGCAGGTAAGTCAAGCTTTGTTAAAGCGTCTGTTGTCTTAGGTGTAGCGTTTGTGATGTCGATGAGTCTCTTGTGTGTTCTCTGTTCGAACTGTTCACGGCTGTCCTTGTACTTGTGTACCGCTCTTAAGATGGTTACCACCTGCTTCTCTGTCGGAAGCGGAATAGGACCGGAAACTTCTGCACCTGTCTTCTTTGCTGTTTCAACGATTTTTTCAGCTGACTGATCAAGTAATGCGTGATCATAAGCCTTAAGCTTGATTCTGATTTTCTGTAATTCGCTCATTTTAATCCTCCTAAAATTTTGTGTGTTTTCGCTATTCTCGCACAAGGGTCGTTCACACTGTAATGCAACTCTCAGTGTTTCCTCGGCTATGTGTACTGCCTTAATTCTTCGAAAGCGACCCGAAAAACTTTGGCACATTGTGTGAGGCTGTCAAATTTAGAAAATTCTGTTTTCTGTCAAGCTCTCTAAATTTCAACGTTTATGCCTCTTTGCTTGCGCCGTACACATTGTCGTGTGTTTCTTTATATTTGACACAACACAAAAAACCGACGATCCCCTCGCCCCTGTCAAGCAGGGACAATTCTCAGTAGAAATTACCTGATAGCTCAGCAACTTCCTACTTCATCGCCTAAAGCAAGCTTTTATAGTATAAATTATCTTTTGAGTAATTACAAGTACTTTTTGAAAAATTTTTTCATATTTTTTCACTTTTTTTAGATATCAAATAAGTCATTTCAAGGCGTCTATATACTTTTGTTTTACATGGCTCCGTGTGTTTCTTTCTCGCTGTAATAAATCGGACCCGAATTTTTTTCGGGCCCTTAATAAAATTCTATAGTTTTCTGTAGTTTTTCGTAGTTTACCTTGAAATTACAGGAGTGCGGCAATCTGCGAACCGATTTCCGCATTGTTGAGAACGAGCTGGATATTCGCTTCTAAACTGTTACCGTCTGTAAGCTGCTTAACCCTGTCAAGCATGAACGGAGTAATGTGCTTACCTGTAACATGCTGTTCCTCACATTCCTTGAGAGCTTGATTTATAATAACTTCCATCTTCTCAAAAGGCATTTCAAACTGCTTTGGAATAGGATTGGCAATAACCATGCCCCCGTGAAGTCCCAAATCATACTTAACCTTAATGGCTGCTGCCGCTTCCTGCGGAGTGTTAAAGGCATATTCAAGCTTGCTTCCTGATTTTACGCTGTAAAACGCCGGAAAATCCTTTGTGCCATAGCCAACTACAGGTACTCCCACTGTCTCTAAATATTCAAGAGTGCCCGGAATATCCAAGATGGACTTTACACCTGCACACACTACTACAACATCGGTGCTGTGAAGCTCTTCCAAGTCAGCGGAGATATCGTGAGTTTCCCCTGCGCCTCTGTGAACACCGCCAATGCCTCCTGTAACGAACAGTCTTATCCCCGCCATTTCAGCAGAAATCATAGTTGTCGCAACTGTTGTCGCGCCGTCTGCCTTTGCCGCAAGAATCATCGGAAAGTCTCTACGGCTTACCTTTGCCACATTTTCCGTTGTTGCGATATATTCCAGTTCTTCATCAGTAAGACCTACCTTGATACGTCCCTTGATAATAGCAATAGTTGCTGGAACTACGCCGTTTTTACGGATAACATCTTCCACAGCCTTTGCCGTTTCAACATTCTTAGGATATGGCATACCATGAGATATAATTGTTGATTCCAGT
Organism: Bacillota bacterium; assembly: GCA_041797745.1. GTDB lineage: Bacteria > Bacillota > Clostridia > Peptostreptococcales > Anaerovoracaceae > UBA3871. Next base: position 20,583 of record JBHBZU010000008.1, on the reverse strand, counting down.
GCCACAACAGGCTTCCCTGCTGCCAATGCTTCCGCCACTTCAGGTTTAATATCCAAATAATCCTTATACATTTTTCTACCCCCTAAAAAACCTTTTTAATTGTTTTTGATTGTTGTTTTACTTACACATCCACTTATCTATGTGTCTTTTTGCTTTTTTAACTTTTTGCTCAATTATCCGTTTGTGCTTTTGGATTTTTAATTTCTAACAAACCTTTTCTGAATATCATAAAAAAACAATATGCTTAAATTTCGCTTTCATTTAAAAGACTTTTAACTCTGTCAAAGCTCATATCTTTTGACACCGCGGAGAGACTCCTTAATGCTACGCTTGAAGCTGCTGTGGCATAACGCGCAGTAGTTTCAATATCCATTCCCTCAAGATAGCCTTTAACAAGCATTGCGGAGAACGCGTCACCGCTTCCTGTGGTGCTAACAAGTTCTTCCGTCTTAATAACCGGCACAAAGCCTACTCTGTCGCCCTCGCAGTAGCAAGCGCCCTCACTTCCCATTGTAATAATGGCTCTGGTTACACCGCGCCTGCAAAGTTCACGACACGCAGCCTCAACTTCTTCCGGAGTGCTAACCTTAATTCCTAAAACAATTTCCGCTTCAGACTTGTTCAGCTTAACAGTGTGGAACTTACCAATGCAGTTCTTTGCCTTAATAGCTTTAGGAGAAGATACTGCGTCCAGCAAAATAGGCACATGCGCCCCTACGGTATCACAGAGATATTCAAGATTTTCCGAAGTCATGTTGGTATCTGTAACCACAAATTTCGCCTTAAGCAGCTCATCCTTTGCCCTGTCAATCAGCTTTCTGTCAATATTTTCAAGAATATCCATGCCTGCAATAGCCACGTTTATCTCACCCTCATTATCCATGATGGATATATACATAGCCGTAGGCTCATCCTCAAGAACCAATACATGATTTGTATTAATGCCTAATTTAATCAGGTTCTTTATTAAGGAATGTCCCATATCATCGTTTCCTACGACGGAAACCATGCCACAATCCACTCCCAGTCTTCTTAAATTCTCGCAAATATTTCTGCCTACGCCTCCACCTGCGGTATTCACATTGCCCGGATTTGAATCTCTTGCCACGATGGGCGCCTTGGAAATCCCCTCGATATCCATTGCCATTCCGCCAACTACATAAACTTCACTCATTCTTTTGCCTCCAAAACTAGTCAACAAACACGCTACCACCTATAAATTCTCTGATGATGGAATTGTTGACGATAATGCTGTCATCCTCTATTATTTCAAAGAAGTCGAGAAACTTAAGCATACGGGTTGCGTCCATATATTCAGGTTCCTCGGGCTTTATGCTGTGGAGTAAGGGTTCTGCATACTTTTTCAAAACCGCAAACTCATATATGTGTACAGAGTTAAAGAACACATCCGCTTCATTATTAAACGGGAAGATATATTTGTCTTCTCCCTTGCGAACCTTTGGCCATGATCTGATAGTTTCCTGTGCATCATGCCCCCTGTACTTAAAGTCGCGCACCATGCGGCGTAACATTCTGGAATCCGTTGTAGAAATCCTGTTATGCTCGTCAATATTAAGCTGGGTCAGCGGACTAATATAAATCTTAAACTTTTCATCCTTATTAACATAAGGCGTCAAGGCATCGTTTAATGCATGAATGCCCTCAATAACAATAGGTTGCGTACTGCTGATGGAAGTGATTCGCTGTCCGTACTGTTTGTGTCCTGTCAGGAAATCAAAGGTAGGTAAATCCACCTCCTCACCTGCCAGCAATGCGTTCATGTGCTTGTTGAACAACTCCACGTCAACAGCTTCCAGACGTTCAAAGTCCTTTTCGCCAAATTCATCCAGCGGAGTGTACTCTCTTTCCACGAAATAGTCGTCGGTACCAAGGTACAATGGATTAAGTCCGTTAACCCTAAGTTGCACGCAAAGTCTGCGGGCAAAGGTGGTTTTTCCCGAAGAAGACGGTCCTGCAATCAGAATAATTCTCTTCTTCTGTTCCTTTATCATATCCGCAATTTCCGCAATCTTTTTCTCATGAAGAGCTTCCGACAGTTGAATCAGGTCTTTGTGTTCTCCCTTACGAATCTTCTCGTTGAGGTCATCCACATAGCTTACTCCCAGAAGATTCTGCCAGCGGGTTGTTTCTCCAAAGCAGGCATACATCTTCTTCTCATCCGCATACTCCGGAATTTTGTTAGGATTTGACGGATGAGGAAATCTTAAAAGTACGCCGTTGCGATACTTCATCAATTCAAAAAATTCAATGTAGCCGGTGGATGGAGTCATAAGTCCGTAGAAAAAGTTACGGTATCCGTTAAGGGAGTAAAACTTAAACTTATGCAGACCTCTGTTTTCAATTAAACGTTTCTTCTGCGGATATCCGTCCTGCTCCATAATCTGCTTTGCCTCTTCCCCGTCGCAAATCTGCTTTTCAAAAGGCGCGTCTTGAAATACAAGCTGGCGCATACGCTGTTCAATGTCTTTAATTTGTTCTGCTGTAATAGGCGCCTTTGTTTTAATTTCAGTGTACAGCCCTTTGTTAAGAGCATTTTCAATCTGTACCACAACATCCTTTCCCAAGACGTCTCTAATAGCCTTTAGGTAAATGAGGGATACGCTTTTTTCATAAATAAGGTTTGCCGCCTGAGTTCTGATATCCAGAAAATAAATGGTACAAGGTTCATAGATTCTTTTTAAAAGATCTACTAAAGTGTTGTTGTATTTGGCTGCAATGACTCTATACTCAAGTTCATTCTGATACTCCATAACCAGCGACTCTATGGTGGAGCCCACAGCCACTTCAACTTCAACAGGTTCTGCTCTCAATTCCTTAATAAGTTTAATCTTAATAATCTTGGTCTCTGTCATATTTTTTTCACTTTCTCAACGTGTACATAAGCACTAAAAAACGTTTTTGAAAGAGTATCGTACCACGTATTTCTTTTTTTGTCAAGAAAGCGAAAATGGCAAAAATACTAATTAGTTGAAGCTCAAACTAAATAAAACTGATTGTAGTTGTTCTTGTTTAACGTTAACCAGTGATAATAAGCAAAACGCCCCTTTGGGTCTGTTTAGGGGCGTAAAAATTGATTGTTGTAAAGTTATACTATTATTTATTACGGTTAAAACAATTATTTTTAAGGCTTATTGTTTTAGCTTATTATTTTATAGTTTATTGTTAAAGAATATTTTAGTTTAAGGTGTTTTGTAATCAGTTAGAAAGTTTTTACCTCCTTTTCATTTAATGTTTATATGCCTATTTCGCACAGTTTTATGCAACGCTAAATAAGCTAAGCTATGGCTGTGCTTGTTGGCTTCATTTTAATTAATAGTTTGTAAATGGCCTCTCACTTACATTTAATTAACAGCTTCTTTGGAAAAGACCATATCCGCCTCCACGCTTTTTTCATCGGTATCTTCTTCAGTCATAAATGGCGGCAGTTCTTCATCCCTTAGCTTTTCTCTTTCTTCATCTTCCTTTTCAGCTTCATTTTCACTGCGAGCCTTTTGGAAAAGTTTTAAGTATTTTTCCGAATCCTCCGGTCTTTTAACTTCAGTAATATTAAAGTCGGAGGCTTGAAGTTCCTCTACGATTTTTTCGCAGGCAGCGCAAAGGTCAGCAAACTCCGAATCGGTAAAAGTAACGCCTCTGGACATTTTCTGATGTTTTTCGTCCCACTCTCTGATATCCCATTTGGGTTGTCCCCCCTGAAAACTGATATAGCTAATCTCCTTTGCAAAACCCGTATCCTTTCTTTCGCCAATCTGCGCAAAAGTCTTATAGCGCTGGAAAGTAAAGGAATTATTCCCATTTCCGCTTCTTTCGTTTTTATTGTAGTTACCAGTCATTCTCTAATCTCCTTTCTGACTACTACTTCTGCTTAAGCATTAATTCGTTTTCCATATGTTGACATTATATTACATCTTTTGCCATATATTGTCAACCAATATTTTCCATTTATTTTTTCTTTATTTCCAACGACATATAAGTTTTCAAATTTTGTATTTTTTTAGAGACTTACCGGCATAAAATTACTTGTTTAACTAAATTCATAATCTTTAGAATGAAAAGCACTCCTTTGGTTAAATCTACACTTGATGACATATATGTCGGAAAGGAAATCGTCATGCAAAGTTTATTCTAAATCCATAGGTAGCATAAAATGTCATAAAAATGGTATAAAGATAACCGTAACTCCAAAGATATTTTTTTCATAGCATAAAAAATAAGTGCAGATGTCAGAAATCACTCTTTAACAACTGCACTTTTACGGCACAAAATAACGCAGCAGTTGCCATAACTGCTGCGCATAAAATTGCTTTCTTATATTTTCAGGTTTTCCTCACCCATTACGCCGTCTCCGTGGAAGTCTGAACCCTTGGTGATATGGAGATGATATTTCTCCGCCAAATCTACCAGCTTTAGCATTTCTTCGCGGGTATGGTTTGAATGTGCACATTCCAAGCCCTTTAACCCGTTCTTCTTAAGTCCGAAAATCAGCCCGTCCAAATTGTGCCAAAAAAGGTCGCTACCTCTTTCTCCTATCCCTTTCAACTTCATAGGATGTGCCATTACCGAAATGCCGCCTGCTTGCTTTATCAATTCCATGGCGCTTACCACATCAAGCTTACGCCTATTTACCTGCTTCATTTCCGGTGTGTCAAAAAGTCCCTTGCTAAAAGCCTCCGCTGCTTCTTTCAGATAACCCTTTTCCGCCATGTATCTGGCTATTACAGGCTTCCCCACATAGTCTCCGGCTTTACCCGCCAGAATCTCTTCATAGGTCATCTCATAGCCTGCTTCATTTAGCGCCTCAATAAGCTTTAAGTTTCTTTCATAACGATATTCCTTTAAAAGCCCCGTAATACGATTAAGCTCTGCATTATCTATGTCGAAATAATAACCCAAAAGATGTAAATCCAACTCATATCCGGTGTCATGAACTATGCCGTTTTCGTCCACCTCAGGCAGCTTTCGATTTTTCGGCAATGTAAAAGGAAAGTCCACTCCCCACTCTATAGCCTTTTCCAATCTTACGCAGGTGGCAAATTCCACGCCTGAAATAACGGTAAGTTCCATAGCTTCTCCCGCTATTTTTGCCTCGCGAACGCCATCAATACCGTCATGGTCGGTTATAGCAATGATATCATATTCTTCATTTTTGAATTTCCTGACAACAGCTGCCGGCGTCATAGTACCGTCTGATTTGCTAGTGTGAATATGAAAATCCGTTTTTGAGCCCATTCCCATTTATATCCCCTTTACCAAAAAATATTCTTTGGCTTTGTATATTTCCAAGTAAAATACATGAATATGAGCATTGCCACAAGCGATATGACAATGTTCAAAACACCTGTGAGTTTAAAGAAACTACCCGCATAAATCATGTACATTAAATCCGTTTCGTTTAACTGCGGCAACAGTGTCAGCCACATTTTAGCCTTTAGAACCGGCACTAAATAAAAGATAGATACCGATACCGTCAAAATCGTGTAGACTATGTAAGATGCCTTAAATCGCAACCTCACCACCTCTATATGTTCATCCCGTATCAGAACTATGTATACTATCACTACGATTATAAATGAAATTATAGAAACGATACCTATAATATCAAACAAACTGCGAAGCCCCTCCATAGTTGCCTGCTCATCCTTTGAAAAAAGTAGGGACATCTCCTCTTCTTCATCATATTGATATTGAAATTCCGCCTGTCTGTATTGCAGGTAATTTGCTATGGACCGCGCCACTTTCTCTTCCTGACCTATGGAGTTGAACTTCGAAAGAAGCCCTGTGGAATTTAATACATATTGATATGTATCCGGCAATCTAAACAGCACATTGGCAGAAAGACCAAGTGCCGTTACAGGAATGCAAATCACCAAAAACCAAGACAGAATAATTTTAATAATTCTCTTCATATCCCATCCTCACTACTATCTGTTTTAATGGTACATAACTTAATATACTTCAATATAAGTTTTTTTTCAAGTGTAATATGACAAGAGCAATATCACAATAAAACTCTAATTCCTCTACTATTTATATTTTTCCATATTTAACAAATGCCCCTCCTAAATAGGAGAGGCGCTAATTTAATGTGTTTTTTATATTTTTATCGCTTTATCTTTCTTCTCTGAAATAGGAAAGTCCTAAACTTGCCGGCGGCTGGCTTTCCCTCTTACGTTTTGTGCTGACAACAATCAAAACCAAAATAGTCACGATATAAGGCAACATTTTGAACAGTTCTTGTGAACTGCGGGTAAGTCCGCTTATATAGAAATACATCCAATAGAGAATACCGAAAAGGTAAGAACCCCATATAGCATTTATAGGCTTCCATGTTGCGAAAATTACCAAGGCAACAGCCAGCCAGCCCAGAGCTTCAATAGTACCGTCATTTGCCCATGTACCCTTGGTGTAGTCCATTACGTAGTAAAGTCCCCCCAGTCCTGAAATAGCCGCACCCACAGAAGTGGAAAGATACTTATACAAAGTAACATTGATACCTGCGGCATCGGCTGTTCCCGGATTTTCTCCCACTGAACGAAGCGCTAAACCTTGGCGTGATTTAAAAATGTACCATTGCATAACAATAGCTACGAGGATTGCCAGATATACCATAAAACCGTAAGACAGGAAGAGCTTGCCGATGGAGCCCATGCTCACCACTCCTGTAATGGAAGCTCTGAAAGCAGCGGAAGTCGCTGCTACGGAAATTTGCCCAACGCCGCCTGCCAGCTTGTTAAGAGAGCCACCAATGAAGTTGGCAACTCCTGAACCGAAGATGGTTAAAGTGAGACCCGTTACATTTTGATTGGCTCTTAAGGTGATGGTCAGGAAGCTGTAAAGTAAACCTGCCAAAAAGGACGCCGCCAATGCGCAAGTAAGCGCAATCAAAAGGCAAAGCATTGCACTTGGGCTTTCTGTTGAAGCTTCGTAGAAGAATACCCCCACCAGTCCTGAAATTCCGCCGATGTACATGATACCCGGAACGCCTAAGTTCAGGCTGCCTGACTTTTCAGCAAGAATTTCTCCGGTGGCGCCAAGCATGATTACGGTACCGAAAACTATTGCTGTACGAATTAAAGTTATAATACCTGTCATCTTTTACGCCTCCTTTTCTTCCGTATCAGATATGCTTTCTGCACTTTCAACGGTTTTTTTATTTAAATCAGCTTCTGCATTTGCAAAATCTTCTTTTCCGTCAATTCCTACGTTCCCTGAAGCTTCTACACCCGATAGGCTTTCCGCTTTAGGTTCTTTCTTACGAAAAATAAGGCTGTAATTCACGAAAAACTCGCTTCCTAATATGAAGAAAAGTAAAATTCCCGTAATTATCTGGGAAGCGTAATCATTAAGATTAAACTGGGATGCGATTTCAATAGCTCCCTTGTCCAAGAAAACCAAAAGTAGCGCTATCAATGCCATGGTGAAAGTATTGAATTTCGCAAGCCATGCAACGATGATAGCTGTAAAGCCGCGACCTCCCGCAGTTTTTGTGGAAATGGTATGGCTAGCACCTGAAACTGCCAAGAATCCCGAAAGTCCGCAAATAGCTCCCGATACAAGCATAGTTCTGATGATAACCTTTTTAACATCAATTCCTGCATATTTTGCCGTATTTTCAGAGTCTCCCACAACTGTTAGCTCGTATCCGTGCTTCGTGCGGGAAAGGTAGATATAAACAACTACCACCAACACTATTGCCAAAAGAACATTCAACAAATACTGCTGCCCGAAAAGTATAGGGAACCATCCCTCTTTAGTTCCGGGGTTTATAATTCCTACGGAGTTTGAACCGTAAGGATTTTCCCATTTTGATACGCAATATGAAGTAAGTGAAATCGCCACATAGTTCATCATAAGAGTGAAAAGCGTTTCATTAGTCCCGAATTTAGCCTTGAACCAAGCCGGAATGAAGCCCCAGACAGCTCCCGAAAGCATACTTAAAAATAACATGCACGCAAATAACAGCACGCTTGGCAAATTCTTTAAGTAAATCATGCAAGCCGCGGTGGCAATCCCCCCCATAAGTATCTGACCCTCTGCACCTATGTTCCAGAACTTCATTTTGAACGCAGGTGCCAGTCCTATGCCTATACACAGGAGCAATGCCGTATCCCTTAAAGTTATCCAAGTCTTGCGAGCAGTGCCGAAAGCACCTTTCCACATTGCTCCGTAAACTTCCAAGGGATTCATACGAACAAGAGCGAAAATTAAAACTGCACAAACCACAAGCGCCAAAGCAACAGCTGCAATACGAATGCACCAAGACTGCCATTTCGGCATATCCAAGCGGCGAGCGATTCTTATAAGCGGTTCCTTAGAGCCTAAACTTTTTGCCTTTGCCATTTTAGTTTTCCCCCTCTCTTGAAATTTTCGTCATCATTAAGCCAATCTCTTCCTTGCTGGTGGTTCTTGCGTCAACAATTCCGCTGACCTTGCCTCCGCAAAGCACTAAGATTCTATCACTGAGCTCCAGCAGAACGTCCAAGTCTTCCCCTACGTAAACTACTGCAACTCCCTTGTCTTTTTCTTCAGCCAAAATATTGTAGATGGCATAAGAGGTGTTTATATCCAAACCTCTCACCGCATAAGCAGTCATAAGCACCTTTGGCGCCAATGCTATTTCTCTACCCACCAATACCTTTTGAACATTTCCTCCTGAAAGTTTACTAACAGGAGTGTTTATTCCCGGAGTAACAATTTCCAGCTTCTCCTTGAGTTTCTCCGCCAGCTCCGTAGGTTCTTGTTTGCGGGCAAAGATTGATTTTCCGTTACGATAGCTTCGGAGCATCATATTTCCTACCATGCCCATGTTGCCTACCAGCCCCATGCCTAAACGGTCTTCCGGAACGAAAGCAAGGCTAACACCCAAGTCCTTAATCTGCATTGGAGTTTTCCCCACCAATTCGTGAACTCTTTCATGCTGGGTAGGTTCATAGAGTATGCTGCTTTCCCCCACAGGATGTTGGAGTCCCGCAATGGACTCCAAAAGCTCTTTCTGTCCGCTTCCTGCAATTCCTGCAATGCCCAGAATTTCTCCCGTTCTCACGCTAAAGGACACATCGTCTAAAGCCTTTAGACCGTCAGCATTGATACAAGTCAGATTTTGGATACGAAGAATGTCTCTTGGATCCACGGGCTGTGTTCTTGCAATATCCAGACTCACTTTCTTACCCACCATCATCTCTGTCAATGCATTCTCATTGGTTTCGGAGGTCTTTACAGTTCCAATATATTCTCCCTTGCGAAGAACTGAAACTCTATCGGAGATTTCCATTACTTCGTTTAGCTTGTGAGTTATGATAATAACGGCTTTGCCGTCATCTTTCATATTGCTTAATACCTTGAAAAGCTTTCTTGTTTCCTGAGGAGTAAGCACAGCGGTGGGTTCATCTAAAATCAGAACCTTGGCACCGCGATAAAGCATTTTTATAATTTCCACAGTCTGCTTTTCAGACACTGACATTTCATATATTTTTTTAGATGGATCCAGCTCAAAACCATATTTTTCAGTAAGCAGTTTAACCTCTTCCTCCACCTTTTTTATGTTCAAATTAGCTTTGCCCGGAAGTCCTAAAACGATATTTTCCGCCGCAGTGAAAATATCCACCAATTTGAAATGTTGGTGAATCATTCCTATACCAAGCTCAAAAGAATCGTGAGGCGAACGTATGGTAACTTCCTTGCCGTTTACAAAAATTTGACCCTCATCGGGAAAATAAATACCTGACAAAATATTCATCAGTGTAGTCTTACCGCTTCCGTTTTCTCCCAGAAGTGAAAGGACTTCACCCTTATTAACATTTAGTGAAACCTTGTTGTTTGCAACTACCTCGCCAAATCTTTTAGTTATGTTGCAAAGTTCAATTGCGTAATTCTGCTGCAATTTAAGCCTCCTGTATTTTGTTATAATTTTGAAAAATTAAGAGAATTTTCTATTTTACCTAACAATGTGAAACGGAGACGCGTTTGCGTCTCCGTATCATCATGAAATCTTAATCTATACGAACGATTAGTTGAGCTCCTTGATTCCATCAATTCTGATATCGAAGTAAGGTGCGGAATGAATGGAAGACTCTGCAAAATATCCATCCTTAATCGCTTCTGCACCGTTCATGCCGAATGCATCTTTGTAAGAAGTAAGGTGTTTTCCACCAACTGTAAAGTTATTAACATCGAATGGGTGAAGTTCACCGTTCTTGATAGCTGCTTCAACCTCTGCAACCTTTTCAGCAGTTCCCGGTGCAACGCAGGAACCCAGTTCAGTTACAGCCACAGCACCGTCGGAATAGCCGAGGGACCAGTCGGTAGCAATAGTTTCACCATTGAGAATTGCATTAAACGCATAAGTATAGTAAACAGCCCAGTTATTAGTTGCAGATACCAGTGCAACATCCGGTGCAACAGAAAGCATGGATACGTTATAGCCAACCGAGAATGCCAGCTTGCCATTGTCATGAGCAGCCTGAACAGCAGCAGGAACTCCTGTGGAGTCAGCATGCTGACCTACAACAACACAACCGTTGGACATGAGCGCGTTAGCTGCTTCGCCCTCGCCTACCAAGTCGAACCATGAGTTAGTATACTGAACATCCATAACAACGTTTTCAACTATGGACTTAATTCCAAGGTAGAACGCAGTGTAGCCTGAAACTACCTCTGCATATGGGAATGCACCTGCATAACCGATTTTTACGTTTCCGTTTGCGTCAAAGTTTTCAGGCTTTAACTGCTTTGTATCAATTAATTCCTTAATCTTCATTCCTGCAACAACGCCGGATACGTATCTGGATTCATATGTCTGAGGGAATGCGTTCTTAAGATTGTCAAGACCGCTTGTAGCAGCTGTATCTCCTGTAAGTGCAATAAATGTTACATCAGGAAATTCTTCTGCTGCCTGCTGCATATAAGTCTGGTGAGAATAAGAGTTGGAGAAAATGTACTTGCAGCCGTCATCTGCTAATGCAGCAGCTTCGTCGTAGCACTGTTCATTTTCAGGAATCTTGTATCTCCAAGTAACCTGATCATCAGTTATACCTGTAGCTTCCATCGCAGCCTTAATACCCTCGATGTGTGCTTCTGTGTAGCCCTCATTTTCGTCTCCCAAAAGAATAACGCCAATCTTAAGATTAGATTCTTTGGAATCACCGTCCTTGTCTCCGCATGCAGCAAAGCTAAATACCATTGCCAATACGAGTAATACAGATAAAATCTTTTTCATCTTAAATTCCCTTTCATTTAAATAAATCGATAATTTCTTGCGTAAAATATTATTTATCCAACGCATATTGTAATTATATCATCTTAGTATATTAGGTAAAGTATTTTGAGGAATTTTCCTCATTCAAAAAATGAATTAAATAGCAAAAGTTCGTCATATGACGAACTTTTATTATAAATTATTTAATTTATATTCGTTTTTCGTTCCTTTTTGCCTATTTCTTGACATTTTCTGCAAATTCTTTCGACTTTTCCTCAAAATCAGACTCTTGCAAGTCTCTTTTCCATAGTTTCAGGATTAGTGCAGAATTTGAGAGCTGTTTCCCTTGAAATTTTGCCCTCTTTATATAAATTCATGAGGCTGATATCCATAGCAATCATACCCTCTTCCTGCGAAGAATAAATAACTGTATCAATTTGATGAATTTTTGATTCACGAATCATATTTCTAAGAGCGCTGTTTAAGAACATAATTTCATAAGCAGGAACTATTTTTTCATCTACCGTTGGAACCAACTGTTGAGAAATAACAGCCTGAAGCACCATGGAAAGCTGAACTCGAATCTGCTGTTGCTGATTCGGTGGAAATGCGTCAATAATTCTGTCAATGGTATTTGCAGCTCCTATTGTATGAAGAGTGGAAATAACCAAATGACCGGTTTCTGCCGCAGTCATAGCAGTTTTGATGGTTTCAAAATCACGTAATTCTCCTAATAAAATAACATCGGGAGCCTGTCGCAAAGCTGCACGGAGTGCTGTTACGTAATTTTCCGTATCTGTGGAAATTTCTCTTTGTGTAACTATGCTCTTGCTGTGTCTATGGAGAAATTCAATCGGATCTTCAATAGTAATAATGTGTGCATTACGTTCCTTGTTAATCTTGTCTATAATGCAGGAAAGGGTAGTACTCTTTCCGCTGCCCGCAGAGCCTGTAACCAAAATCAGTCCCGACTGAATATTTGCCACATTCATAACCCTTTCGTCAATGTGCATTTCTTTATAGTCAGGAATATCAAAGGATACTGCTCTGATTACCGCACCCATCGTGCCTCTCTGTTTAAAAATATTAACTCTAAAACGGGAAAGACCTATTATTGAAAAAGAGAAATCGTCGTCTCCCTTTTCTTCCGCTCTCTTCATGGAACGGTTTCCTGCCATTTCATAAATCTGACTTATCAGCTCTACAATCTGTGCCGGCAGCAATTTTTCTTCATTGTTAATTACCACCTTACCATTAATTTTCAAAGAATATGCAGTACCTGGAATTAGGAAAATATCTGAAGCGTTCTGTTGAACAGCTACTTCCAAAATTTCTTTTGCAGTCATCATTTTATATTATTCCTCCATTTCTAAAAGCTCTTCGCCATTCCAAACAGGCATAGAATCGTCTATATTATACTCTCTGGCATTTACTTCCTGCCATTTTTCAATCTCGAAATGTTTTCCCTCCACATAGTCGGGGAAAAATCTTGCCTGCACTTCCAAGTTTGCATTTTCATTTATTTTAACCTTAAAATCGGCTATACCCGTAGTAATGTCATAATCATAGGGTGAATGTTCTTTCATATATGTAGCAAAGTCTCCACCGGACTTTACCCCCTCTTCTGCCAGCTTATCCAAAGCTGCCATACGGCGCTCCGCTTCCAAATCCGCCTTGTAATATCCTGTAATCCATGCCTCCGTACGCTCCGTCAATCTGTTATCAGCCAGTGCGCTGGTAACAGAAAGCAGCGCAAATATTACCAAGGTCAATACTACAAATATCAGTATCAGAGAGGCTGTGCCAATCTGAATACCGCTCTCGCGATTTCCTTTTGCCATGCTTAACCTCCCTTACATAGTACCCAAATATTTTCCCGCTGACAAACTAAATAAATCCGTGTCGAAATTAACTTGAATATTTAATATATTATAAGAATCGGTTTCCATAATTATACTCATTGAATGAACCGCTTTTCCCTCATCGGTCTGCATGAAGTTTTCATCATATGAAACTATATAGTATTGCAAATCGGCTTTGTCGCTTGGTGCAGCTTTTGCCCCCAGCTTCTCCTCTAAAGCCTTTCCCTCACTGCCTACATCCGAAGCCTTTATGATTTCCACAGCGCTTTGAGCCTGAATCATGGCGCGATTTTTAATGCTGTTGCTCTCCGTAAGACTGTCAGACTTAACAAAAGCCATGGCAAAGACAGCGGCACATATGGCAAAGAACAATACTACGAAGATAAACTCCAACAGGAACACTTCGGATTTACTGCTTCTAGTTCTGTTCATGTCTACCTCCTCTGCTTCGCCTTGAGAGGTACATTTCCTGCGGATATCCCTTTTCCGGTTCAAGAGCAACCTTTATAAGCCCTGAATGAATTTCAGTAAACTCAAGGGATTTTGCCTCAATAATATCCAGTCCGTTGACCAAATCGAAGCCTAATGTTTTCTCCGCATAATATTCACAAATATGACCCTCGTGGAAATATATTCTGGTTTGGTAGACGGTGCCCTCCACATTCTCTTCAAGAACCATAACGCTAGTTCCATCTACATTTTCTACATATATGGATTCTGCCTGATCTGACTGTTTAAACTGATTGGAAATATAAGAAAGGGCTGTCTGACCCGAATAGTTTTCTTCCATTCTGCCATTGATATTTTCATAAACCCCCGAGCCGATGAGCATGGTAAACAATGCACACAGAACCAGGGATAAGAAGAGCAGTAGGATAAAGAGCAGTCCTATATTACTGGTTCTGTTGTTCTCTCTACTTTTCATCTTCATTCTCCTTTGGCACCACGGTAATGTTCGGCATAACGTTGGAAGCAAAGCCCTCATAGAAGACATTGTAGCGCGCTTTGTCTATTCTGACGCTGTAGTTATCTACCAGATAGTCCACAGATTCAGGATAAGCCCCCTCCAAAGCGTAGCATTGAACAGTTGCTCTTCTGATAGCGTCTTCAAGTACCTTGGCACTTTCATCACTGACCTGTGCTTGCAGATTAGTTGTCCCCAAAATAACAAAGCCCAAAACCGTCACACATGCCAGAATTGAGATAATAAACTGTTTCATATCATCACCTAGCCCATAGAAGACATAATGCCGATAAGAGGCATCATAACTGCAAGCAAAATAAGACCGACAATAATAGCTAAAATGGCTACCATAGTAGGTTCAAATTTATTTATAATGTTGTCAACGGTATCATCTGTAAGCTGTTCGTATTTTTCAGCAAGCTGTGCCATAGTAACATCCAGTTTTCCTGCGCGGCTTCCAACTTTCAAAAGCTGCAAGTCCATGCCCTCAAAGAGTTGTGATTCTTCCAAGGCTTCATGAAATTCGCGACCCTTGGAAAAGAACTCTATACATTTTGAAACTTTTCCGGTGGCACGTCCTTGAGGCATGATACCCTTAGCCAGTTCCAGCCCCTCTTCAATGCCAAGTCCGCTACCCACTGCCATAGAAACAATTTCAGCAAATCTACGCTTTGAAACGATGGCAGATATTCTGCTTCTTTCCTTAAATGACTGAAGAAGACGTTCTGTAAAGGTAAAGCCCTTGCCTTTGCCTGAAAGATATATGGTAAAACCCGCAAAAATAGCAGTTGCCGCTATTACAACCAATAAAATTCCCGAAATGATACCTCCTGCCTGAATAGCGGTTTCAGCGCTGGGAGAAAGTTTTGTACCAATCTGCTCATAAATATTTTTGAACAGCGGCATTACCTTTGTAAACAAAACAAAGAAAACCACTAATAAAACAAATACCATGGCAATAGGATAGGTAAAGGCATTTCTCATGGTCTGAACCAGTCGATTTTCCTTTTCGTAATAAGCAGCCAGCTCTTTCATGATTCTTTCCATGTTACCTGTCTGCTCACCTACGCGTATCATCTTAACTACATAATCCGGAAAAGCTTGGGTGCGTTCCAGCGAAACCGAAAGGCTATCCCCAAGCTCTAAATCCTCTGCGATAGTATGTATCATCTTTTTAGCGGCTTCATCCGGAGCATCCTGCGCCAGAGTATAAAAGCCCTCATCTAATGGAATCGCAGCCTCTAAAAGAAGTGCGACTTCCGTGCAAAATACGGATAATTCCTTAGTTGTCATAAGATACTCCTTGATTTATTTTAATGTATTTAAATTTAATATTTTCAGTATCAGATATTAGTAAACGTATTTCATGGTATAGTGGGAGCCGTCACCGATATACTTCATAATGGAAGCGCTCTCCTTACCTGAAGACGCAAAAGTAGGGTCCATAAGTTTCCATGTCTTTCCGTCAAAGTAGATTACCTTTTCAATCCATCCCTCTTCAGCCGAATATACGTTAATCCATGCATGATAAGCATTGCCTGCATAACCGACTACAAGTTTAGTAGGGATGTCCTGACTTCTCAGCATAGCAGCCATAACTGCCGCATAGTCAAAGCAAATGCCTTTCTTTGCAGCTAACACGTTGTCTACATTTGGAAGATATCCTGACTTAACTGTTGCCGCCTTTTCCTTGTCATATGTAAAGTTCTTAACCACAAAGCTGTATACTGCGGTTACCTTTTCCAAAGTCTTAGTCTTTCCCTTGCAAAGCTCTGCACCCTTGGCAACGGTCTTGGAAGTGTCGGTAAAATCCACATACTGATTTGAATATAAGAATGGGAGGAAATCACCTGCCAAGGCTACGTTGTAGGTATTTGAAAATGCCTGGGCATACTTGGTTCCTGAGATATTCTCAAAAACTTTAACGGAATATGAACCGCTTCCCAAAGAAAACGGATATGCTTCATACTGTCCGTTCTTTGAAACCGTATAAGTATAGGTCTCACATCCTGACTTGGTAATTTGAATTTTTACTTTAGCAACTGTGCCAAGATATTTAATCATGATGTAGCCCTGATTTGTATTAGATACGTCAATGGCAACTTTAGAGTTACCATCGGTAACCGTTCCTGTTGCAGCCGGAATCTTGGCAGCAGAAGCAACATCACTTTCTGTAAAACCGTCAAAGGCAAAACTTCCTGCAACTAAAACAGCAGTACACATGATTAATGCTGTTATTCTCTTAAAACTCTTTCTTTTCATAAGTCCCGTTCCTCCTTAATTTTTCCCCTGAGGGTCTAGTGGTTGTAATTTGAAATTTATTCTTATATGTCTGGAAATGCTCAGCTTTTTGAAAGCTGTTTCAATGCGATCCGTTACCATGTTTGTATTTTCAAAGTTTATATTGGGAAGCATAATCACGTACTGTGTTGCGCTGTACTGTGCAAACAAATCTCCCTTTCGTAGCGTAGCTCCTATAACATCCTTTACCTTTTTCATGCCGTTTGTGAGATATCCCTGTTCGGGAATTTCTCCTTTTCTGTCTGTGACTGTGCAAAGAACAATGAAGATAGATGAGCCGGTACGCTCTACACCTCTTGCGACAAAACGATATACGTCCTTGAAAATTTCATATTCGCTACAGAATGCGCCGTCCACTTGTCCCTGTTCATTTAGCCCGTCCTTAATCGCAAGCAAATCAGTTTCAATATTTTTAACGGCTTTCAGGCTCTCACGATGTAATGCCAAAAGTTCATCGGAGGGATTCACCCCAAGTTCCGAATAAAGTCTGTTGGTAATGGTTTCATATGCAACAAGTGCTTCCGACTGGCGTCCGAGCTTATTTAAAAGTTCAATGTATACGCAATAAGTTTTTTCTTCATAAACATCGTAAGTGATGGCAACCTCGCAAATTTCTAGAAGTCTTTTGTAATCCTCTTCGCTTTCGGAATAACGATGGGCTTTTTCTATACATTCTAAAAAATCCCTTTGAAACTTGACTGCGCTGTCAATAACCCATTCCTCGTATGAAAAGCTGGGGAGAAATATGCCATGATACTCTTCAATAGCATTAAAATAAAGTTTTTTTGCCTTAGCGGTATCATCCACAACTCTGCCCGCTTTCTGCATAAATCCGCGGAAGAGTTCCGTATCCACTTCAATGGGAATGTCGTTGTTCCAGTGATAAGTACCACCTTTTTGGAGAATATAGTCTTCCTTTGGTAAGTCACTGTCTGCAAGCATAATTCTAAGTCTGTATGCTAAATTTTTTACCGCTTTCGTGGGATCGTCACTGCGTTCATCCGAACAAAGTAATTCAGGAAGTTCATTTCCTGAAAGAGTTCTATGCCTGTTTGCAATCAGATAGGCCAGCAGATTCCAAACCTTACGGCTGCGCCCCTCGTCCTGCAAGAGAATTTTTCCACCCCTTGATATGAAAAATCCTCCCAGCATATTTATCTTTAACGGTTCATCTCTTTCTATTTTTGACACTTAACACCTCTTAAATGTACCTAATATATATCAATGTATATTATACATCACAAAGCTATTCCTTTCAATCTTTTATGGGTGAAATATGTGACTTTTTAATTACAAATGACTGCTTTTGTAAAACAATTTCAGATAAAGCACAGAAAAAAGCACCCTCCCTACCCTTTGATATATATCCGAGATTTTGGATATATATCAGTAAGGAGAGTGCTTTCGGCTGTTTAATATTTACTTTTTCAATTTCTAAAAGCTGATTTTATAGGCTTTTGAAAGTAATATCTAAGTTTTATCAACCTTTTGAAACCTTTTGAAAATTAATACTTGTCGTCGAAATCTAAATCAAGGTCTATCTTGCAGTCAGACTCTTTTACAGGTGTTGGCAAAGTAGGAGCCGTTTCAGGTTCTCCTATGGCATTGTTTCCCAATTTAAATTCGGCTACAAGTCTCTTTAACATATCTGCCTGTCCATAAAGCTCTTCGGAAGAAGCCGCCGACTCTTCAGATGTTGCTGAATTTGACTGAATAACACTGGATACGGTTTCAATGTCCTTGTTAACTTCGCCTATTACATTTGCCTGTTCCGTTGAAGCCTTGGCTATACCCTCAACCAGCTCTGCCGCTTTACCGATACCCTCAACAATTTCCGCCAAAGCTAAAGCTGTTTCGTTGGCAATCTTAGTACCTGCTTCAACCTTTGAGATGGAGCCCTCGATAAGAGTTGTGGTTTCATTTGCAGCTTCAGCAGACTTGGCAGCAAGATTACGCACTTCATCAGCTACTACCGCGAATCCCTTTCCGTGTACTCCTGCTCTTGCAGCTTCTACCGCCGCATTAAGCGCTAAAATATTTGTCTGGAATGCAATATCGTCGATTACCTTGATAATCTTGGAAATATTCGCGGAAGATTCGTTGATTTCACCCATGGAAGCCAACATATCTTTCATCTGCTTGTCCCCACGAGCCGCACTGTTCTTAACACAGTTTGCAAGGTCTGAAGCTTCACGGGCGTCATCTGCATTTTTATGAGTTTGAGTAGCAATTTCACCCACAGTGGCAGTAAGCTGCTGTACAGCGGAAGTCTGCTGAGTTGAGCCTGTAGCAAGTACCTGTGCCGCTTCGGAAAGCTGTTTGGAGCCGCTTGTAACCTGTAATGAGGATTCGCTAAGATTCTTCATTACATATTGCAGCTTGGATAAAATAGTATTTAAGGCTATGCCGATTTTTTTGAAATCACCGACATAGTTGTTCATATTGACTGATATTGAAAGGTCTCCACCTGCAATAGCCGTTAGTGAAGCGGAGATGTCCTCAATCACACGACGTAGTTCTACGACGGTGGTATTCATAACGTCCTTGGATTTAGCGTGGTCACCCTCGTAATTGCCCTCCACCATCTGATTAAGATCACCCTCAGCCACATGGTGAAGAACTGTCATCACTTCATTAATCGGGTTAATGATAGCGTCTACGGTTTCATTGATACCGCGAGCTACATTGCCATATTCGCCTCTATGCAGGCTCTCATCAATTCTCTTTGATAAGTCTCCCGCAACCGCAGATACCGCCATTTCTTTAGCGTCTCTAACAAGTGCCTGTACGGAATCCGCCATTTCCATAATGCTCTGGTCAATGGAGTCGAACTGCTTCGCAATGTCTTGCTGATATTCGTTAGGCTCATCCTCTTTATCTTCAAAGGTAAATATCCCCGCCGCTATGTTGGCAAGGTTAGCCTGAAGTCTCTCAACAGCAAGGTTTGAATACTCCGTAATACTTGCAGTCGCAGTGATATCTTGGAAGATACCGATGTAACCTCTGTCTTTACCGAGTTCGTCGATAAGCTTGTTGGTGCTGCGGACATATTCTCTACCGTCAAAGGAATATAAAACTTCCTTTTCGCCAGCTGCAAATTCAGGAACTCCGGAGAAATCCTTTCCATCAAGTTCAGACTTTCTGCCCTCAAGTTCGGATGGCTTGGTAGCAAGTCCTCTGTCTATGAAATGATTTGCCAACGCATAGTTTACAAATGTCCACTTGCAGTCGTTGTCCATTACCTGCACCGGAGCCGGTACGCAGTCAAGAATAGTTTCATACCACATTTTCTTGTCTGCCATGAGTTCCAACGTCTGATTAATTCCCTCGATTGCCTTTCTGAACTGACCGCCGTACTGGTTTTCATCCGCTCTGACGGAATAGTCTTCTCTCTTGGCTGCTTCGGATACCTTGTTTGCGTCCTCTACCAAGCTTCTGATATTGCTCATAGCGCCCTCCAGGGACTTGTGAATTTCAGCATAATCACCTTGGCTGTTGCTTGTGATTTCAGGAAGTTCACCACGTCCGATGGCACCTGTAGCGTCCGCCAGTACCTTGATTTCAGTCTGTACAGCTTCCATAGTGCCGTTGAAGCCTTGAACAATGCGCTGATAGCCACCAATGAACTTGGATTCGTCACCTCTGTAAGAGGTATTACCTAAAATAGCGTTCTGGGTAAGGTCTTCCGTCTCTGTAATCAGACTCTTTAAGGTGTCGATTACTTTCTTCATGGCAATGTTGAGAACATCGCCCTCACCTCTGATATTGATATCCAATTCGGTATTTCCTACTGCAACCTCATCAAGAATATGTGCCTGAGTTTGACTGTTTTCAAGCAAATCTGCGAAGCTGTTGATTAGAGTGTCAACCTCGTCAGTTTCTTCTTCTCTGCGCCTGATACCCTCCACCAACTTACCTGCCGCCATAGCCTGTGCAGTAGTGGCAACGCTCTCAATCGGAGCGATAGCCTTACGAGTTATGTAGGAAAGGGCTAAAATAATTGCAAATAATGTAAGCAGCAGAATAGCAGCCTCAAGAGCTACAATATTTTTAGTCATAACATATGCTTCCGCCCTTGGTATGCAGGTTACAATTCTCCAGTTTGTAGTCGGAACTACTTGAGTTACAGCTACCATTTCTGTGCCTGTATAATCTTTAAAATTAATTACTTTTCCAACCTCTCCTGCAACTACCGCTTCTTTGAGTTCATCAGGAAAATCAAGCTCCGTAACATTGTATGG
>JBHBZU010000007.1:0-2853 GCA_041797745.1 Bacillota bacterium | reverse complement strand
CGTCCTGTCCGCCATTTTCTCAAAATCCAGCCCGTTGACACGCTCCAGAAGCCTTATCTCCTCCTCGGGAAACGCGCCGGCTCCTTTATATGCTCCGCAGATACCGCACCTGAGTTCCGAAGTTGAATAATCCATAAAGTAACCGCTAACCCTTGTGGGAAGCGGGATTTTTTTGTCAATATTTTTTATTTTTACTATAGCTATTTATGGCTATGTGTGGTATAATGGTTCTGGAGGTATACACAAATGTATCTAAATAAACAGAAAAAACCAGACGGAGACATATATCTATCCATCCGAGAGAAATATCATGTCCCAAAAGTTGGCGCCAGAGAAAGACTTGTGGAGCCTATTGGAAACCTTAGTGTGTTGAAAGAACAATACGATGACCCAATTGCTTTCTTTACTCAGCGTGCAAAAGATCTAACCGCTGCTAAAAAAATGGAAAAGACAGCGACGTTCCAGATCAATGTTAACGAAAAGCTTGAAGTCGGGACGAATGATACCCGAAATGTGGGGTACGGAATATTGAAGCTACTCTATAAGAATCTGCAGCTCGATAAGTTCTGGAACTGGAAAACACGCGGAAGAAAAACAGAATTCAGCACAGACCAGATCTTTCGTCTCCTGACTTTTTCCAGGGCGCTTAACCCCGGGTCAAAACGATATACGCTCCACAGCAAGGACTTTTTCTTCGAGCCCTTCGACCGATTCTCTCTTGATGATATTTATCATGCACTTGACATCATCGCGGAGAATCAGAATGCCCTGCAGGAATGGATCTATGAGAAGTCCAAAATGATCTGTAAACGCGACCTGTCCGTCTCCTATTTCGACTGCACCAACTACTACTTTGACATTGGACGTCCTGATGTGGACACCTTTGACCAAGACGGAAATCCGGTCGATGACAAGGGAAATAAGACGGATGCGAAGTATCGCAAACGCGGCCCGGAAAAGAACCACCGCCCTGATCCGATTGTTGAGATGGGCCTATTGATAGACCGAAACGGCATTCCTGTCGCATATGACCTATTTCCCGGAAATGAATCAGAAAAGGTACATATGCGCCCGATCATAAGAAGGGTGAAACATGATTTCGAAGACTGCCGAATCATCTTTGTCGCCGACAGGGGGCTCAATACTTCCGATAACATTTACTGGCTCAATGGGACAAACAAAGGAGAACACAACAGACTTGATGGTTATGTGTATGGACAGTCTGTCCGGGGAGCGGATGCAGAATTCAAGCAATGGGTTCTTGGGGGCGGTTACAGCAGGGACAAAGTAACGGATAGTGACGGGAATGAGAGTATCTTCACACACAAGTCCCGCATTTACCCAAAGAAGATACATGTAAATGTAACAAAACCCGGGCAGAAAAAGCCGTCGAAAAAAGAAGTCAGCATCGACCAGAAACAGATGGCCTATTACTCTGAGAAATATGCCAAGAAACAGAAGGCTGACAGGCAGGCTATGATCGATCGGGCAAAGGATCTCATCAACCACCCGAAAAAATATGACCGGATCACCGCAAAAGGAAGCAGTTCTTATGTCAAGAACATCGCCTTCGATACATCGACCGGTGAAATCATAGAAGGAAGAGAACTGCTGCTTGATCTGGAAAAGATCCGGGAAGAAGAAAAGTATGACGGGTATTACTCTATCGTGACCAGCGAATTAAATATGAGCGATGAGAAAATGAGGGAGGTCTACCGAGGCCTTGGCCGAATTGAAGACTCATTCAAGGTGACCAAAACCTGCTTTGAATCCCGGCCCGTTTATGTACGGACGAATACCCATATCGAAGCACACTTTGCCACCTGCTTCCTGGCTCTTGTGCTGATCCGCCTCCTTGAGGCGAAACTGGATCACAAGTTTCCCACAGGGCAGATGCTGGAATCTCTAAAGAACTACAACTGTACCCATCTAAGTGAGAACAGGTGGCAGTTCACGTATTATGATGAAGTGATGGACGCATGCGGAAAGGCATTCGACATTTCGCTCAACAACAAGTATCGGACACAGCAGGAAATACAACGGCTCCTCAGGTACTAATCTCCCGGTGCACTCAGCGCGAAAGGACCGGGCTCGAAGGCGGGTATCCTATACTGCATCAGGACAGCTGCGGACAGATCCCATGATACCCACGAGAAGAGCCCGAAAAAATATTTTTCACGTCAGAACAACTCCCAAAACGCTATACAGACAGAACGGCGCAAACCCTGATAGAATCTGGGTTTGCGCCAGTTTTGCTTCCGAAGTTGAGATTTTTATTGGCATGCTTTTCTACCAGCATACCATATTTTTACATCTTAGAAGACTTTTTTTGTGTTTTTTATCCTTTTTTTATCGTTCCAAACAGACTCTATCTTTTGTCAAATTTGGTTTTGATAAATTTGCGCAAATTTAATTGACACTCTTTTTTTCACTCCTTATAATAGAATGCATATTGATATTATTTCACAAGGGGAGCAACCATATGGCAACCATTCACGATATAGCAAAAATAGCAGGCGTATCCACATCCACCGTCTCACATGTTGTAAATAAAACAAGATACGTGAGCCCCGAGCTGGTTGAAAAAGTGGAGGCAGCTATCAAAAATCTGGATCATCCTCCTAATTTTATACGCAAAAAGAAGAAAGACTTTGCAGCATCGACCTCCAAAAAATTCATCCTTTTTTTAGTTTCGGATAAATCGAACACTTTCCAGCAGCAGGTCGGTATCCATCTTGAGGAACTGTTTTGTGATTCGGAATATATTCTGGTCACTCTGAATTACGGCAGCAGCAAAGGCCACTGGGAGCTGCTTGACTTTTGTCTGGCAAGCATGCCGGGAATTGCCGGTAT
>JBHBZU010000006.1:0-24280 GCA_041797745.1 Bacillota bacterium | reverse complement strand
TCTTACCAAAGATACTTTGCTGTGTCAACTACTTTTTTAATCATTTTTGTTTCTTGTTTTCAAGCACCCTGCTTGTTATCTGAAACTTGATTTTCAGTAGCTTTTTCGCCTTTACTTTCGTACTTGCGACAGCTTTTATATATTACCAAAACCATGGACTAATGTCAATGGGTTTTAATTACTTATAAAAATTTCATTTTTTTGATTAATTCTCACAATTAAAAATTCGACTAGGGCTTTGACCCCCTATTTGTTTTTCATAATGAAATTGCTTTTCAAAAGTCGTAATATAAGCACGCGAAACATACCCGCGAAAATTACCATATAAATCACAATATAATAATAGAAGAAATATATAAATCAATTCTAATTTTTTAAAAATATTATAACAGTCTCGCTACTAGTAATTTCATATCGCGAAACACCTTTTCGCAATACGAACTTTTTTAGTTGATTTTGACCCTCTTTTTTACGAATATCTATTGCGTATATCAATCTCCAGTGCTAGAATACAGTCATTCGTAGAGTAAATAACATGCGTAAAGTGTCTAGGGATGGGATGTCGCCCTAGAACGAAAAGGAATTGCACCAATTTGCAAACTGCTTGCGGTGTGTTATTGCGTCCGCTACCGCATTAAACGAGAACCTTTCTTATTTAATGTAGGTACTACGACTGGCTACATTTTTTATTTAAGAAAGGAGTTACTATGCGTAACAACAACACTACAAAGATTGTTGTTGCTGGATTACTTCTTGCTATGGAGATTGTCCTTACAAGATTCCTATCCATCAACACACCTATTCTTCGTTTAGGCTTCGGTTTTTTACCCATTGCTATATTGGCAATTCTCTATGGTCCTATATGGGCAGGAGTCACCTATGCCATAGGCGATATCATCGGGGCAACACTTTTCCCATCCGGAGCATTTTTCCCAGGCTTCACTGCTTCCGCTATGCTTACAGGTTTGATTTTCGGAGTCGTTCTTTACAAGCATGACATAACATGGAAGCGCAGCCTGCTCGCCAGCTTCATTGTGGTAATCTTCATTGACTTACTTCTGAATACATTCTGGCTCAGTATCCTTATGGGAAAAGCTTATGTGGCGCTTTTGCCAACCCGAATCATAAAAGTTGCCTTTGCTATTCCGGCAGAGACTATACTTATTAAGCTGATTTGGGATAGAGTGTTTGCAGTTGGCAATATCATCAAATCCCTGCGCGCAAATTAGTTCATTATTTATAAAGCAAAGCCTAGACATATCGAGTATATTGTCTAGGCTTTTTGTTTACTTTTGCTATGCTATGTGTTGAGTATTGTAATTTTTCCCCCGCAAAAGAGGGAACCGCAGTAAATAAAAGTATGATTACAATAGCCAGCACTATTCTCTTTTTAATCTTAATTGCCTTTCTACCTTTTACATCGAATATTAGCAAACGCTTTATAATGGTATAACGAAACCCACTTTCTGCACACAATATCTCGTCTGCAAAGCCCTCACTATCCTATAAAGTTTTTTAGTTTATTCTTTTCACGGGCATTTTTAAGTAGCAAAAACAAAGAAACAAAATCTGCGGTATCATATATGTTACTATTGACTTTATAACCTCAAGACTGTAATTTACTTCAAGGATGTGTAGGCTGTTTTCATAAACTAAAAGCGCGGCTCTTCCGCCAAGAAGTAAAAAGTCTTATCCTAGCTGCTTGACAGCAGTTCAGCGTCGAGATATTCAATAAAACCATTAGAAACAATAATTGTAAACGCCACTTAAAAGTGATTTTTATGCGCTAGTTTATATTTTCATATTCGGTATAACAGTTATCCCACCATTTCGCAAGGCTTTTATGAAAAACAGTCTGCAACAGTCTGCAATCCTCCCTGTTTTCTATTCCACAATTTCATACATATTGACCGCGTCTTCTTTTCTGCATGACTCGGTCAATGCCAAAACTCTGGCGCGAATAGAACTGTTACCGAAATTTATTTGGATGATGTCTCCAACCTTTACCTCTGTTCCCGCCTTAGCCACTTTGTCATTTATAAACACTCTGTCTGTGTCGCAGGCTTCCTTGGCAATGGTGCGGCGCTTTATTAATCTTGAATTTTTTAGAAATTTATCTACTCTCATTTTACATACACCTTTCTTTTGTTTGCCCAAGCTTTCTATTATTTAGATAAGCTTTACCCAATCTTTATCCCCTATACCTTTCTTTTACAAAGAAAAAAGGAGTAGCTATGCTACTCCTAAGGGTTTGTAAATCTAATTACTTATTTACAGCGTCCTTTAAAGCTTTTCCAGCCTTGAATACAGGAGCCTTGGATGCTGGGATGCTGATAACTTCGCCAGGCTTACGAGGGTTACGGCCCTGACGAGCCTTTCTCTCTCTAGTCTCGAATGTTCCGAATCCGATTAACTGAACCTTGTCACCCTTTACGAGTGCACCTTCAACAGCAGCAACGAAAGCGTTAACTGCCTGTTCAGCGTCCTTCTTAGTAAAACCTGTCTTTTCTGCAACTGCAGCAACTAATTCAGCCTTATTCATGAATAAATCCTCCTTAAATAATAATAGACTTAATTAATACCTTATTCAGAGACCGCCCTGCTCCTTTGCTTTCGCTTCATCCCACAGAACGTCCATCTCGCCAAGCGTCATATCTTTTAGATGACGTCCACTCTCTAAAGCTTTAGTTTCTACGTATCTAAATCTTCTTAAGAATTTGTTTGATGTAAGAGTTAATGCATACTCCGGATCCACTTCGAGAAATCTGGCGACGTTTACCACTGAGAACAACAAATCTCCCAGTTCTTCCGTAATTGCCATACGATTACTGTTTCCACAAGCAAGAATAAGCGCTTCAGTCTCTTCTTTAATTTTTGAGAAAGCTCCGGACACATCGTCCCAGTCAAATCCGACTTCTGCTGCCCTAGCCTGAAGCTTAAAACTGCGTGTTAACGCAGGCAATGCTTTAGGTACTGCATCCAAGCGCTGTGCCTGAGTAGTCTGTCCTTTCTCTTTCCTTTTGACATTTTCCCATTTTTCAAGGACTTTGTCAATATCTTTTGCGTTTTCTGTCGAAAAAATATGAGGGTGACGTCTTATCATCTTCTCACATTCTTCATTAATTATGTCAACAAGTGCAAACTTGTTAGCCTCTTTAGTCAAAGAAGCATGAAAAATCACCTGTAACATCACATCTCCCAGCTCTTCTTTGAGATTTTCCATGTCACTGCTGTCTATGGCATCCGCCACTTCATAAGCCTCTCCCAGCATACAGCCTCTCAAAGATTCGTGAGTCTGAACCTTGTCCCAAGGACATTGACGACGTAAAACTTCGATAATATCAATTAGCCGTCTGATTGCAGCCTCATCAGTAACAGCTGTCTCCCTTAATTTTGGGTATTTCATTTCCTCTGCCATAATCACTCCTATCTGACAAGCTTGTCAACAATTTTCACCAGCTTTTGACCCTTTGGCAAATTAATAACCTCATCTCTTGTAATAGTCTTGGTTACGAAAAGCAAAATACTGTATGTCATGGCAGCTAGACCCACAGCAATAAGGCAAGCCAAGCTGTTTCCTATAAAGCCCACCAGCAGTCTATATGAACCCATGGCAACCACAGACATAATCACGCTGGAAAGCAGCGGTTTTAAGTAAGTCTTTATAAGGTCAAAGTCTGTTCCCGTATATTTCTTTACGGCATAGATGTCAAGCACTGCTGCAATTACATAGGCAGCAATGGTTCCAAGGGCCGCACCTTTTGCATTTATGGAATGTACTCCCGTTAGGCTGTAGGTTACAACTATTTTGGCTAATGCCCCTATGAATAGATTTCTTACCGGTATCATCTGCTTGCCGATTCCCTGAAGTATGCCGGTGAGAGTCTGAATGGTTGACAGGAAGATAACGCCGAAAGCAAGAATGGAAAGACAGTCTGCCGCCCCCATTGCACTATCCTTTTGCAGAGGATACAGCAACAGCAATATGGGCTTTGACATACACATCAGTCCAAAGGCGCAAGGCATACCTACCGCTATGGAAATCCGAAGCCCTACCTGAATATCCTTGCGAAGCGTCAAATAGTCTTTAAGTTTATACGAAGCCGCCACTGCCGGCACAATACTCATTGCAACCGCCTGAGTCAATACCTGCGGGAAGTTGATAAAGGAACCCGCAAAGCCTGTAAGCTGTCCATACAGTTTCTTCGCTTCCAAATACGACCAGCCCGTAGCTTGAAGTCGCCTTACAACCATTGCCGCGTCTATGGAATTCATGATTGGCATAATAGCTGCACCGATGGTAATCGGAACGGCTATAACGAATATCTTCCATAAAACAGAAGAAGCTTTCTCTTTATCCTGAAAGCTTCGGCGACTTTCTTCAATAACAGCACGGTTCGCTTCTCTGCGCCGATAATAAATAAACAGTATTGCTAAAAGTCCACCGATGGCACCTGCCGCTGCACCGAAAGATGCGCCTGCCGCCGCATACTCCACGCCTTTAGCCAAAAAGATGTAAGCCAGCGCCAGTCCGAGACCAACTCGGAAAGCCTGTTCAGCCACCTGCGAAACCGCAGTGGGTTTCATGTCCCGCTGTCCCTGAAAGTAACCTCTAAAGGCTGCCATTGTGGGAACCAAAACCAATGCACAGGCTACCGCTCTCATGGCATGCACAGCATCCGGCATTCCGATACTGTTTACAATCATCTCCGCTCCGAAGAAGCAAAAGATAAAGGAAGCCGCACCTATACCCGCAAGCAACAAGAAAGATATTTTAAAAACCCTATGGGCTTCCGCATGGTTACCCACCGCAATTCTTTCCGAAACCATTCTGGAAATTGCTGTGGGAATACCTGCTGTTGCCAAGGTTAAAAATAACACATACACAGGGTATGCCGCCTGATAGTACGCCATACCCTCATCACCTATCATGTTTCCTAAGGGAATGCGGAAACACGCCCCCAAGAGTTTAATAATAATACCTGCAACCGCTAATACAGCTGCACCTTGAACAAAAGATTTTTTTGACATTTTTTCCTCTTAGAGCGCTGACAGAATCTTTTTTCTTACCTTATCAGCCTCAAACTTAACTTTTTCTATATCAATGGTAGTAAATTCACCATCCTTGTAAAGCACCTTACCATCCACCATAGTCATGCAAATCTCACCGCCACAGCTTGAGAATAGAAGATTGTTTGTAAGGTCATGAACAGGATAAAGGTTTGGCCAAGACAAGTCTATAGCAATAATATCTGCACGATTCCCCACTTTTAAAAGGCCGCAGTCCTTACGCCCCTGTGCCAACGCACCAGCACGTGTTGCTGCATAGAAAGCCTCTTTAGGAGTAATGAGGGTAGGGTCTTTCCAATACATCTTCTGCGTAATTGCGAAAGACTTAAGCTCACCCAAGATATTGTGGTTATTGTTGCTAGCTACGCTGTCCGTTCCTATGGCAACATTTATACCGCGTTTCATAAGTTCCGGAACATTGCAAACCCCGCTGGCAAGCTTTAAATTGGACACTGCGTTGGTAGCAACGGTTACATTCTTTTCCTTAAATATGTCCATATCCTCAGAAGTAGCCCATACGCAGTGAGCCGCTGTCGCAGAGGTATCAAAGAGTCCCAAGTCCGCAAGATATGCAGCCGGAGTCTTTCCATGTCGAATAATACATTCTTCATGTTCCGCTCTTGTTTCGGAAACGTGAACTTGCATATTGGCACCAATTTCCTTGGTGTATTCCGCCAGCTCCTTTACAGCACTTGGCACTGATGTATACTCCGCATGAAGAGACATGTCCGCAATAATGCGACCCTCTCCCGCACCGTTCCAGCTTTCATAAAATTCTATACATTCCCTGCCGCGAGTAGTTTCAAACAGGGGCTCATCGCTAAAAGCCGCAATCGAACGGCTGATATTGCCCTTTGCTCCCATGTCCATATAAGCCTTTGCCATGTCGGGACAGAAATAGTACATATCAGAAGTGGAA
Source organism: Bacillota bacterium (assembly GCA_041797745.1). Taxonomy (GTDB): domain Bacteria; phylum Bacillota; class Clostridia; order Peptostreptococcales; family Anaerovoracaceae; genus UBA3871. The sequence continues at coordinate 18,291 of JBHBZU010000006.1, read as the reverse complement.
ACTACGCCAAAACGTGTTGCTTCCGCAAGGTCCAAAAGAGTACCCCAGTATACTGCATTTGAGTCTAAATGCTCTTCAAAAGGAAATATCTTCTGATTAAGCCAGTCCTGAAGATTCAGGTTTTCACCATAACCTCTCATAAGGCTCATAGGTGAATGGGAATGGGCGTTGTAAAAGCCGCTCATAAGGAGACGATCCTTTCCCTCATACACTTCACCGAAATCTTCCTTTGGAATATTCTCTCCAATGTAAGCGATTTTAGAAGCTTTTACACCTACATACATATTTTCTTTAATCCGGAAATTTTCATCCATAATAGTGATGTTCTTAAATAACATTTCTATACCTCGCACCTTTAATAAGTTCTATATTAGCTAAGGCTTCCTGCTGTCTTAGCAAAACAGGGAAAACAGTTTTTTTCCACTTAATAACATTTCCATTAACAATATATAATAAATCCCGACTTAAATCAAGATTTCCAAGACTTCTATGGCCTCTTTCAGCTTGTCTTTTTCAATGTTATATTTAATAAAGGGCTTTACTCCCCCGTGCACTAAAACCCTTAAGCCGTATTTTTCCATCATAATAGCCAGTTTTTCAGGCTTTAAAGGATTTTTTGCCTCGAAGTTGAAGATAAGTTTGGCACTGCGACTGCTTTGCTCCTCAGTAATCTTTGAAATGCAAAGCTTCTCCGCCAAAGACTTAATGCGACTAATCTTGGTTAGGTTAAGAGTTTCAACAGGTACATCCCCAAAACGATCAAGCATTTCCTCTATAACATCATCTTCATCCTCTTCACAGGTGATTGCCGCAATTTTCTTGTACATCTGGAGTTTTAAGACTTCGTCCGATATATAAGTATCCGGAATAAAAGCAGAGGTTCGAATTTCAACGGAGGTTTCTTCTCTGTCGGGGTTTACAATTTCGCCGTTTAATGCTCTGACTGCGTCATCCACCAGTTTGCAATAAAGTTCATATCCCAAATCGACCATATGACCGTGCTGCTCTGTTCCAAGTAAGTTTCCCGCTCCTCGAATTTCCAAATCTCTCATGGCAACCTTAAAGCCTGCACCAAACTCTGTAAATTCTTTAATGGCACGCAATCTCTTTTCAGCCATTTCAGTTAGGACAGCGTCCTTTTTATACATGAGATAGGCATAGGCTATTCTATTCGACCTGCCTACTCTTCCCCTAAGCTGATAAAGCTGGGAAAGTCCCAATTTGTCGGCTTCCAATATAAGAATGGTGTTTACATTTGGAATATCAATACCTGTTTCAATTATGGTAGTGGAAACTAAAACATTGCTTTCCCCGTTGATAAAATCCACCATAATCTGTTCTAATTCATTTTCTTTCATCTGCCCATGTGCTACGGACACCTTTGCCATGCTCACCAAGTCGGAAATCATGGAAGCAATTTTGTTGATACCTCTTACTCTGTTGAAAAGAACATACACCTGACCATCTCGTGAAAGTTCTCTTTCTATTACTTCCCTGATAATCTGTTCCTCTTGTTCCAAAACATAGGTTTGAATAGGAAATCGTTCGCTGGGCGGTTCCTCAAGCACCGACATATTCTTAATTCCCGTTAAGGACATATGAAGTGTCCTTGGAATAGGCGTAGCCGACAGTGTCAGTACATCCACATTTTTCTTAAGCATTTTAATTGCTTCCTTGTGCTGAACTCCGAAACGCTGTTCTTCGTCAATCACTAAAAGCCCTAAATCTTTAAATTTTATGTCCTTTGAAAGAAGCCTGTGGGTTCCTATAACCACATCCACCGCACCTTTGGAAATTCTTGTAGCTATTTCATCCTGCTGCCGTTCTGATCTAAAGCGTGACATTACATCCACCTTAAAGGGAAAATGTTCGAAACGATCCTTTAGTGTATAATAATGCTGGTTTGCCAAAAGTGTGGTCGGTACTAAAATTGCCGCCTGCTTACCGTCTGCTACACACTTAAATACCGCTCTTGCCGCGACTTCCGTCTTACCGTAACCGACATCGCCACAGAGAAGTCTGTCCATGGCATTGCTGTTTTCCATATCTTTTTTAATCTCTTCAATACATCTAAGCTGATCCTCGGTTTCCGCATATGGGAAGCTCTCTTCAAATTCCTTTTGCCATTCTCCATCCTTTGAAAAGGCAAATCCCGCTTCAGCCTGACGTGCTGCGGAAAGCGCCAATAATTCTTTTGCCATATTGGCTATGGCAGCCTTTGCCTTTGCTTTGGTTGCTTTCCATTCTCCGCCTGAAAGCTTATTGATTCGGGGTGCAGCAGTTTCTGAACCTGAATACTTCTGAACTATATCCATCTGTTCCACAGGCACATAAAGCATATCCTGCCCTGCATACTTAATCTTAATGTAGTCCTTTTGCTTCCCCTCCACCGAAATTTGCTGGATTCCGATGAATTTACCGATTCCGTGGTTTTCATGAACCACAAAATCCCCAACTTTTAAATCTGCGAAGCTGCGAATAGGGTTTCCCGACTTCTTTTTCGATTTTTTTCTGATTCTTTTCTCTGAAAATATATCACCGTCGCTAATCCATACCAGTTTTTCCTCAGGATATTCTATTCCGGAAGAGAGCTTCCCCTCCGCCAGTATGATTTTGCCTGAAAGTCCAAGTCTATCCAAATAATCCCTCATATTTGCGAGGCGGTCGGCAGTGGAACACGCAATCGTTACCCTGTAACCGTTTTTCACATAGTTCTTGAGCTCGCTTTCCAACAGTTCCATATGGCCTGAAAAAAAAGGAGTCTGTTTGCCGGAAACAGAACGAAGCTCATCATATATGGGAATTTCTTTTATAGTCCTTGGTAGCGGAGTAAATACATATACTCCCTCTCTTTCATAGATATGACTAAATTCTTTTTTCCCTGCAAAAAATTCAAAATCCTTTGGGATTACCTGCCCCTTTTCCACCAAAAGCTGAAAATCGTCGGAAAGCTCGCGATCCCGAAGCTCTAAAACTTCATGAACCCTCGCAGGATCGTCTACCATAATCCTTGAACCATCACCCAGATAATCCCAAATAAAAGAAAGGTCTTGATAAAAATAATGGATATAGTTTTCTAAAAGCTGAATATTTGAGACATTGCGAATATACTCCACCAGTTCATTTCGGCGCTGCGCCAGCTTTTCAGCAGTTTCACCCGCTCCCAGCTTACGAATAAATTTCGTATACTCCTTGTCTACGGTTTCTGCCGCCTTTTCAAAGGTTTCCCTCTCAATAATAATGGCCTCTGCCGGATATACTTCAATGCTCTGCAAAGCCTCAACTGATCTTTGAGTGTCAGGGTCAAAACTCCTTATGGAATCAACTTCCGTGTCAAAGAGCTCTACCCTATAAGGTTCTTGAGCATCCGCCGCAAAAATATCGAGGATGGAACCTCGCACCGCAAATTGCCCCTGCCCCTCAATAATTCCCACTCTTTCGTATCCCATCTTAACTAAAGCGGTCTTGATTTTCTCAAAATCCGCTTCTTTGCCCATCTCAATTCTTACGGAGCTTTCGGCGAAAGCCTCTGCGGGAGCAAGTCTCCTTACCGCTGCCGTTGCAGGAACAATGACAATACATTCTTCGCCGCTTTCCAAAGCCTTTAAGGTCTTCATTCTCTCGAAAAGCTGTTCCTTGCTGCGAGCCTCATAGTGCAGGAAGATACCCTCTTCTTCCGGCAGTACATATATGGGTTTTTTTACAAAAAAAGCAAGGTCCTCAGACAGTCTTCTCCCGCGTGTTGCCGAAGAAACTACTATTAGGACCTGACCTTGATTTTCTTCTATGATACGGGCGGCAATGGGCGCCACCCTGCTCTCTGATATTCCCGTTATACCAATAGGTTTTTTATTCATCTCTTTCTCCCCTTGAAATTACACTTTCATTTTCCGTTTCTAAATCATTTTGTTGTGATTTTTTCGGTTTTTGTGGGTTTTTCGATGATACTTCTTTGTTATCCGATGGTTTTTCTTTCTTTTCTTTTTTCACATTGTACTTGTTCATAGCTTTATCAATACCCTCATCAATAAAGCAAAGGGCAGCCTGAGCCGCTTTCTCCACTGCCTCTTCAAGAGGCGATACATCCTCTTTGGCAAAGTCTCCTGTAACGTAGTCTCTAAGTTGCATTTTCTGACTTCGCGAAGACTTGATACCTACTCTTATGCGGGGGAAGCCATCTTCCCCAAGCTGATATATGATGTCTCTCATGCCGTTATGGGAACCTGCCGAGCCCTTGCTCCGAACGCGGAGCTTGCCCACTTCAATATCTATATCGTCGTAAATAACTATGAGATTTTCAATATCCGGCTTATAGAAATTCATAATTTCTCTGATGGACTGCCCTGAAAGGTTCATAAAGGTTTGAGGTTTTAAGAGTATAACCTTAGACCCTGCATAGTTAGTTTCAGCAATGAGCCCCTTGAATTTAATTTTGTCTATTTTAACTCCCAGCTTTTCAGCTATATGATCTACCGTAATAAATCCCATGTTGTGTGGAGTGTTTTCATATTTTTTCCCCGGGTTACCCAAGCCTGCGATTACATACATATTTTTCCCTCGTATATCGTAAAAAATATAGGGCGCAATATTGCGCCCCACAAATACTAGTCAAATAACTTGCTGACTGAATCATTAGTGAAGATTCTAATCATAGCCTCTGCAAAGAGAGGAGCAACGGATATGGTCTTCATCTTAGGAAGCAGCTTTTCCATCGGAAGCGGAATAGTGTTCAGAAGAACCATTTCTTCAATAGCTGATTTTTCGATTCTTTCAAAAGCAGGTCCTGAAAGCACTGCATGAGTTGCAGCCGCATATACGCTCTTAGCGCCTAATTCTTTCAGTGCATTTGCCGCATTGGTAATGGTACCCGCAGTATCTATCATATCGTCAATAAGGATACAATTTTTGCCCTCAATGTTACCGATAATATTCATGATTTCACTCTTGTTCGGCTCAGGACGACGCTTATCTACGATAGCAATCGGACAGTCCAAATACTGTGCTACATTTCTTGCTCTGGTAACACTGCCGTGGTCAGGAGATACGACTACTAAATCCTTAAGTCCCTTTTCCTTATAATATTTAGTAAGTATAGGCATACCCACCAAATGATCCACAGGAATATTGAAATAGCCCTGAATCTGCGAAGCGTGAAGATCCATAGTAACAACTCTGTCTGCGCCTGCTGCTACCAAAAGGTCTGCAACAAGTTTAGCTGTGATTGGATCTCTCGCCTTGGCTTTTCTATCCTGTCTGGCATAACCGTAATAAGGAATAACTGCATTGATTCTTCCTGCGGAGGCTCTCTTCATGGCATCAATCATGATGAGAATTTCCATAAGGTTGTCATTTACAGGTGCGCATGTGGACTGAACTATGTAACAATCTACTCCGCGAACCGTTTCCCATAAACTGACAGACACTTCTCCGTCGCTGAACTTGTTTACGGAAGCTTTTCCAAGGGGTTTACCCATAATAGCCGCGATTTCTTCTGCTAATTCCGGATTGGAATTACCTGCAAATACCTTAAAATCTGTGAATGCTCCTGCTTTCATTATTTATATCCTCTCTACTCAATTAAAATTGAACTATAATTAACGACAATTTGACTTTAGCACATACTTACCCATTTTTCAAGGAATCAGGAGCTTATTTTTTGTCCTTTTTTAGTATGCCTGTTCGTTCTACGTAGCCCTCAATATCCTTTTGCTCTCTTACTCTGGAAATTCTTAATGCCCCTGACGGCACATCCTTTGTAACGGTGCTTCCTGCGGCAATATAGGCTTTCTCGCCAACTTTTACAGGTGCCACCAAGTTTGTATTGCAGCCTATGAATGCTCCGTCTTCTACTACGCAGCGACTTTTAGAGTGTCCGTTGTAATTCACAAAGACAACTCCGCAGCCAAGGTTAACATCCTTACCCACGTCGGAATCCCCAATATACGTAAGGTGTGACGCTTTGGCTCCGTCACCCATGGTAGAATTTTTAACTTCTACAAAATCTCCCACCTTGCAATGACTGCCCACATGGCTATTGGGTCTCATGTAAGCAAAGGGTCCTACATGGGTATCATTTCCCACAGTGGATTCAGTGATAACAGAGGACTGAATATCTGTATTATTTCCAATCTTGGAATCCACAATACGACTGTTTTGACCTATAAGGCAATTCTCACCGATTTCAGTGTTCCCTTGAATCACTACGCAGGGATATATAACAGTTCCCTTGCCGATTTTAACTGTTTCGTCAATATAGGCTTGGTTTATATCAATAAATTCTACACCCTTTTCCATGTGCTTCAAATTTATTTCTATCTTTTTCTGTTCTTTAATCTTGTATTCTTCGTATGTCATTTTCTCTCCTTTTAGAAGTCCTTTGTCGAACTTTCTTGTCTGAAAAGCCTTGCTGAACTTTCTTTCCTGAAAAGCTTTCGTTAAAAGTCCTTGGCTAAAACTGCCTCCCCGACCTTATAAATGTCTCCGGCACCCATAGTAATAACTACATCGCCTTTTTCAGCATTTTCGTAAACAAAATTCGTAATTTCATCAAAAGTTTTGAAAAAGTGAACTTCCTTTGTAGGATGTTTTTTCTTTATTTCTTCTGCCAGCAATGCTGAACTGATTTTGTAGATATTCTTTTCTCTTGCAGCATAAATTTCAGCTAAAATCAAGCAGTCCGTCTGTTCAAAGGCGTCTACAAACTGTTCAAACAGCGCTCTTGTGCGCGTATATGTGTGGGGCTGGAAACAAACCCAGAGTCTGTTGTGAGGAACCTTGACCGCCGCCGAAAGCGTTGCGCAAATTTCTGTGGGATGGTGAGCGTAGTCATCTATAATTTGCACGCCCTTTTCAGTAATGCCGATAATATCAAATCTACGGTCTGTTCCTGTATAACTTTCTAGAGTTTTAATGATAACACCCGCCTCTACCCCCAGTTCATGAGTGCAGGCAAAGGCTGCCAATGCGTTTAATACATTGTACTCTCCCGGAATAGCCATCTGAACTTCCCCAAGTATCTTTCCCTCACAGTAAACCTTAAACCCGGGTCTTCCCTCTGCTGACCAACTGATATCCTCAGCATAATATTTGCACTGGTCGGAAAGCCCGAAAGTAACCACCCCCGGCTTTCCCTGAATAACGCTGTGCACAAAAGGATTTGCGTCGTAAGCCACAATCATGCCTTTGTCATTTGGAACTAAACTTGTAAACTTCTCAAAAGAGCTGGCAATGTGGTCAATATCCTTAAAATAATCAAGGTGATCGGAATCAATATTTAATATAATTTCAATTTTAGGAGCTAAGGAAAGGAAACTGTCCATATATTCGCAGGCTTCTGTAACGAAATAATCGCTTTTACCTACCGCCACATTTCCACCAAGCTCTTCTAAAGTTCCTCCCACTAAAATGGTAGGGTCCTTTTCCGCATTTTTTAATATCAGAGAGACCATTGAAGTCGTTGTAGTCTTACCGTGAGTCCCTGAAATAGCAATGCTGTTATCATATTCTCTCATGAGTGCTCCTAAAGCCTGCGCTCTGGTTACAGTTGGAATATTCAATTCCCTTGCACGTCTAAGTTCAGGATTGTCTGTGCTCACAGCAGCAGAATAGATTACCAAATCAGCACCCTCAACGTTCTTTTCTCTATGTCCGAGGAAAATGATTGCGCCCTTGCTGATAAGGTGATCTGTAATATCACTTTCTTTCATGTCGGAACCCGTCACCGTTTTTCCTCTATTTAAAAAGATTTCAGCAATAGCAGATAGACCGATACCGCCTATCCCTATGCAATGCACCTGATTGCATTTTGATAAATCAATCACGTCCAATACCTCCGTAATTTTCAAACTTCCTGTAATTAAAATACAGGCACGCATATTCGTTACGCACACGCATATGCGCATAATAGTATAACATAAAAAGTCGAAAAATGGAACTGGAATTGCCTTGAAATTACCTACAAATTGCTCTGAAATTCCCTTATGAAACTTGCAAAAGTAAATTCACAGTTCAGTTTTCTAATGGGGAAATTATGCTTTCACAAAACATTGATGACCTGTGGCTTGAAAAAGCAGCTTCACAATTTAGGTTTACCGAAGATTAAATCAGGCGAAACGCCTTGACAACCTTATTTTTCCCGAATATTATTAAATAGTATTTATTTTTTCGTTCGTATTTTTTATAAATATATTTTCATATACCCACAGAAGTATAGAAAGAAATATTTAACTGGTTGCGAAAAATTGTTAAAAATGTGTAAATGCGTATCAATGAAAAAGTAATTATATATGAAAGCAGGTGCAGATAATGAAAAGAACCGAACGCGTAGGTGTAATTATTAAGATATTAACCGACTCTCCCTGTAAAGACTTCTCTTTGGGATATTTCTGCGATTTGTTTGACGCGGCTAAATCCAGTATCAGCGAAGATCTTCATATGGCTGGAGAAATTTTACGCTCCATGAAAATGGGCGACATTACTACCACCGCAGGTGCGGGTGGCGGCGTAAGATATGTTCCCGGCATTTCAGATACAGCAGTTGCAGCTCTTCAACAAGACATTTGCGACAGACTCTCCGATAAAAGCCGAATCCTCGGTGGCGGCTTCATGTATACTTCCGATATTATGTGTGACGGAAATCTAATGAAACAAGCCAGCATGGTCTTTGCGAAGAAATTCTATAACAGCGGGGCAAATTATGTGGTAACTATCGAAACTAAAGGTATACCTGTTGCTATGATGACAGCTCACGCTCTCAATCTTCCTTTGGTAATCATACGAAGAGAAACAAAAATAAGCGAGGGTTCCACCATCTCCATAAACTACTTTTCCGGTTCCTACGATCATGTTCAAAAGATGTCCATTGCCAAGCGTTCTGTCGTTCCCGGCACTAAAGCCATAATTATTGACGACTTTATGCGTGGGGGCGGCTCCATCAAAGGTATCGCCGAGATTCTCTCCGAATTTGATGTCAGCGTAGCAGGAACGGGAATAGTCATTGCAAGTGCAGAGCCTGAAAAGAAAAAAGTAAGCGATTATACCCCTTTAATTATAATGAATGCCGTAGACGAGGAAAATAAGGTTATTCAAGTAATTCCAAATAGTCAGATTTTTTGATATTTTCTGCTTGATTTTTGAGGGGACTTCTTATATAATGATAGCGACATCTAGAATATAGTTGGATGATTACTGGAAAGGGTGGTGTCTCTATAATATGAATATCACAGATGTAAGAGTTCGCAAAGTAAACGATGAAGGTAAGATGAAGGCTGTTGTCTCCATTACTTTTGATGACGAGTTCGTTGTACATGATATCAAAATCATCGAAGGTCAGAATGGACTGTTCATAGCTATGCCATCTAGGAAGATGGGAGAGGGCGACTTCCGAGACATCGCACATCCACTGGTTTCCGAGACCAGAAACAAGATTAAGGATGCAATCTTCGCAGAATACGAAAAGGCACTCGAAGAAAAGGCTGACTAACCGTCAGCCTCTTTTTATTATTTAAATTCTTTTTTCTTTAGAGTTTTATAGTACGCTCTACCACTTCCCCTTTATTTCTGTTCCAGTACCTTGTATCTCTTAATTTTCATAGTTGTGGTCTTTTCCATGGCTTCCTCGGTTATATAAATTCTGAGGATTTTTTTATATATTGGAAGTTCTGAATTAATGAAATCAATATCCTTTTGGACAAAAGCCTGACAGCTGTCCATCAATTCCTGTTCGGTAGCATCGGATTTAATAGTTTCCCCTGACGCCACCGCACTTTTTTTGAGTTCGTCCATGTTAACCACTATTCTTGCGGAAACCGCCAAATTTTCTGTGGAATCTCCCTCGGCACGATTTTCACCGTACACCAAACTTTCATTTACATATGGAAGCCTGTCTATGATATCTTCCAGCTCTTCCGGAAATACGTTCTTACCGTTTTTAAGTACGATGACATTTTTTTTCCGTCCTTTAAGGAACACCGTTTTATCATTTTTCCAGTCAATATACGCTAAATCCCCTGTATAGAACCAGCCGTTTTTTAACACCTTGGCAGTTTCTTCAGGATTTTCATAATATCCCAGCATTACGTTAGGTCCACGAACTACAAGCTCCCCTACTCCGTTTTCGTCCGGATCTTCTATTCTCGCTTCGACACTGCCCATGAGAACTCCTGCGGATTCGTAGAAAGTATGCCCTATGGGTTGGGAAGAAATAGTCGGTGAAGTTTCGGTAAGCCCATAGCCTTGAATTGCGATGATACCCATTTCATTGAAGCTTTTGGAAACTTCAGGACTTAATGCAGAAGCTCCGCTAATCATCATGCGAAGTTCGCCTCCGAAAGCTTCATATATAGAACGAAAGAGCTTACGTCTTACGTCAATACCTAACTTTCTAAGAAAATTTGAAAGCTTCACAGCTCTTTTAAGTTTTCCATAAGCACCTTGCTTTTCCACCTGCTTAATCAGCTTTGAATAAATATTTTCAATGAGTAGAGGTACTCCGATAAAAACGGACACTCTATACTCCTGCATATTTTTTTGAATAAACTTAAGCCCGTCGCAGAACACGTTACAAACACCGTTTGAAAGCATCATAAGGGTTCCTGTATTTCCAAAGGTATGATGAAGTGGCAGGAACACCATATTCACATCGGTATCTCTGAATGAAATATAGTTATTCATATCATAAACGCAGGAAGCTATATTGTGGTGAGACAACATAACCGCCTTGGAAGTTCCCGAAGTACCGGAAGTGAAAAGAATACTGGCTAAATGATTTCTATGAATCTTCTTGTTGTCGTAACGGCTGTCGCCCTTTCCCAAAAGTTCACGACCCTTTTCCATTTCCTCGGAGCCTAAACTTAAATTAAAGTCGCTAAACTCCGTATTTTCCAAAGCTTCTCCCCAGAAAATCAAATCGGGCCGCTTTTTTAAATTTGATTTTGAAAGAGCTTCCGCCAAATTTCCGATAATATCATCCTCAAAGATAATAGCGTCAACTTCGCTTCTTTCAAGGCATGAAACCAATTCGTCTATTGGAAGCCCCTTATCTAGCGGAATAACTGTAATACCTCCGCAAACAATTCCGTAATAGGAAAGCAACCATTCGTATGAGTTCTTTCCTATAACCGCTACCTTTTCATACCCATGGTGCATTAAGGCTGTACCCAAAGTACGAATATCTTCTAAAAACTCGGTATATGTAATTTCCCTGTAGCCGCTTGCAGAAGCCTTGTTTCGCAGTTTGAAAGCCACATGGTTGCCAAAATCGGCTCTGGCATTTTCCAAAACCCCTCTGATACTGTCTTGTAATATATTATTCATTCATATCCCCCGATATTGAAAATATTATTTTTGTATCTTAATCGCTTCATCAATAATGGCAGATGCCGCATCCATCTTGCTCATAATAGGCAGCTCATGACAATTATCTTTGGTTATAATAGTAATGACATTTGTGTCCGTTCCAAAGCCTGCGCCTGCCACCTTAAGATTGTTTGCAACAATCATATCTATGTTTTTAGCTTCCAGCTTCTTCTTGGAATTTTCCACCATGTTCTGAGTTTCCATAGAAAAGCCGCATATTACCTGACCCGCTTTTCTGTTTTCTCCCAAAGCCTTAATAATATCTTTCGTACGTTTGAGAGGAATAGACATATCCCCCTCCTTTTTTTTGATTTTATTGTCAGCCACTTCCACTGTGGTATAATCTGCAACCGCTGCCGCCTTGAAGATGAAATCACACTCTCCAGCGTGAGCCATCACCGCCTCATACATATCTTGGGCAGACTTAACAGAAATGGTATGAACAAATGTCGGTTTCTTCAAAGAAGTCTCGCCGCTAATCAAAATCACCTCTGCGCCTCTGAAAGCCGCCACATTGGCCAGAGCATAGCCCATTTTGCCTGTGGAATGGTTGGTGATGTACCTGACAGGGTCTATCGGCTCCTGAGTCGGTCCTGCTGTAACCAAGACCCTTTTGCCCTCAAGGTCATGAGGAAGCGCAATAAATTGACAAATATTTTCTAAAATCGCTTCAGGTTCAGGCATTTTACCCTCTCCCACATCTCCACAAGCCAGCAGTCCGCTTTCCGCCATCATCACCTCAAAGCCATACTGCTGAAGCAGGCAAATATTGTCCTGTGTGATGGGATTGCGGTACATATTGGTGTTCATAGCAGGCACCACCAGTTTAGGAGCAGTTGACGCCAAGACGGTAGTGGTAAGCATATCGTCTGCAATGCCGTGTGCCATTTTAGCTATCACATTTGCAGTGGCAGGTGCTACAACTACGATATCCGCTGCCTTTGCAAGCGAGATATGCTTTACATCATATTCAAAGTCTCTATTGAAAGTATCCGTAATACACTTATTTTTGGTAAGAGTTTCAAAAGTCAGAGGAGCGATGAATTTAGTCGCATTTTCAGTCATAATAGTATGAACGGTAGCTCCCTGCTTTACCAACATACTGGCCAGTGACACAATCTTATATGCAGCTATACCGCCGCTAATACACAGTAAAACTGTCTTATCTTTTAACAACATAAAAGCCTCCTCTGTGCAGCTTCAATAACGTGTTTTACAAGGATACAAGTGGTAACTGAACCTATGCCTCCAGGAACCGGTGTAATATTTTCAACCATCGGCTCCACCGCGGCAAAATCCACATCTCCACAGATACCGCCCTTTTCTTCGTCAAAATTTATACCGACGTCAATAATGGTTTGTTTCGGATTTGTAAATTCAGGTCTAACCAGCTTGGCACTGCCGGCAGCCACCACCAATATGTCCGCATGGCTGGCGTCCTTGGCAAAGGCCTCGGCGCAAGGTGCCTTTTTATGACAAATCTGAACCGCCGCGTCTTCTGAAAGAAGCATGAAAGATACAGGTTTACCTACAACCAAAGACCTGCCTATTACCATCGCTTTCTTACCTTTAATTTGAATATCATAATGATGAAGCATTTCCATAACCGCTTCTGCGGTGCACGGTGGGAAACCATTTTCGTATCCCGCAAATACATGGGCAAGGGAGGCGTCTGTACAACCATCCACATCTTTTGACGGATCGAGCATTTGTCTGGCTTTCTCGCTGTCCAGCTGCTCCGGAAGAGGTCTGAACATAAGTATACCGTGAATATTGTCGTCGCTGTTAGCTTTCATAAGAGCTTCATCGAAAGTAGCCTGATCCACGTCTTTAGGTAATGCCACCACCTGAACCTCTACCCCTGCCTTTTCACATCTTTTCTTTGCGCTCTTTTCATAGGTCAGGTCGTCAGGTTCAGCCCCTACTCTAAGTATACACAAGGTGGGCACGATTCCCTTGGACTTTAATTCTTCAACTTGCCGGCTCATCTTTTCGTTTAGACCTGCGGTAACAGGAGCACCTTTTAATATTCTTGCCATGTCGGAAATATCCTTTCGGTTAATCTGTTTATATGTATTCAGAAGCTTTTGTTTCTGAATATATCTGTTTCTGAATATATCGCTTTTTATTTAAATTTGGCTTTCACTTTCAAAATTAACTGTACTGCTTATTGTGGGAACTCCATCCCCTCGAATAATCTGTACGGCTTGAATGCGGTTAGCTACACCCAATTTTTTGTATAGGTTTGAAGCATGAGCTTTAATGGTATTTAGCGACAGATACAGTTCAGCCGCAATTTCTTTATTGTTCTTACCCTCATAAAGTCTTTGGGCAATTTCAATTTCTCTTTGAGAAAGTAGGTACTTTTCTGCTAAAAACCGTATCTTTTCTTCAGGTGACTGTATTCTTTCCGCCTCCGTCCTGTCATCCACGCTGAGAGTTTTCCAAACGAAGATGAAGTTGTATATATTGAAAACCAGCCAAAAGCTGATATATATTTCGTTATCGTAAACGAAGAAATTGTATGAGGTTCGTGAGTCAATAGTGTTGCAGGTTATAGCCACTGCCAGCATTATACAAAATATAGAATATATAAGTATATAAGTATCCGCGAAATTTAATTTCCAGCCGCCCTTATTGTGTCTCCAGAAAGAAAATACGTTTACTGCCAGTATGACAATGGGAATCATATTTAGACCTGCCATATATAGAGCATAGACTATATCCCCTACGCTTTCGGAATTGGCTGCATAAAAACCGTCTCCGCACAAAGCCATCAACATGGTTAAAAGGAACACTCCCTCAAGAGATCGAGGTTGCGTTTTTCCTTTATACTCACGACCCATCCAAATGATTACATAAACAATAGCAATTTCAAGTATATTTTCCAAAATGTACATAGCGGTAACAGCATTTTTAAATCCCATGCCGTTTACCGAAACTATTAAATAATCTATGAGGTTAAATGCCAAAACCAAAACCAGCGCAAAGGATGTGCTCTTTTGCTTGGAAATGGAACTGATAGCTGTTAAGTTTTTAAGTCTTACTGTCATATTGACGGTACAAGCTGCCACCATAATAAAGATGGTGAGTGTGTACATCAGCTGAATCACAAAAAACATTTAATACTCCTTTTTATTCAGGTTTCATATAATAAACCAAATTAAAGTATAGCATAAAAGAGGTCTTTATACAATATGAAAGGGGACCTCGGCAAAGCCGAGAGCCCCTGCGGATTTATACATAATTTGTATTTAGTTTTTCTGCTCCTCCTGTTCCGATTCAGCCTTTATTTTAGCCCCTACAGAATATGGATTTACATTCGGTTTTTCCTTTACCGGCTCCTGATTTCCACAGCGGTTTGCCATAGTCAAAGTTATGGTAACTAACAGGGCTTGCAAAAGCCAAAGCCCGTATACAACCACAGCAAACCATATGGACAGCCCAAAGATAAAATGAACCACCAGTAACAAGGATCCAATTATAATCCATTCAAACTGAAATGCTAAATTGAGACACAGGGAAAGGAAAAAACCGCTTTCCCGTGGAATTACTTTTTTCATATCAATACTTATCCGACCCTTTAAAATCCATGTTTTCTAAACCCGAAAGTTCAATACTACGAACAGAAGTTTCAGTGTCTTTCACCGTTGCCGATACGGAATCTGCTTTTTCCGACAGCTTAAGGTTACTTACTCCTGCAATTTTAAATCTTGCAACAAGTTCGCTTAATCTGCTGGACTGAGCATAAAGCTCTTCGGATTGAGCCGCAGATTCTTCAGCTGTTGCGGAGTTACTCTGTATAACCCCCGATACATTTTCGATAGCGCCGTTTACATTTACAACATTGCTTTCCTGACTCATGGATACTTCGGAAATAGCGTCACATAAATGGGAAGTTTCCGTGATACCGTTTACGATTTCCGCGAAAGCCGCCGCTGCTTCATTTGCAATAACAGTACCTTGTTCCGCCTTGGCAATGGAACCCTCAATGAGTGCTGTCGTATCCTTTACGGCAGAGGCTGACTTGGCTGCAAGATTACGAACTTCATCCGCTACTACCGCAAAGCCCTTGCCGTGAATCCCTGCTCTTGCCGCCTCAACCGCTGCATTCAGTGCCAGTATATTAGTCTGGAACGCAATGTCGTCAATAACCTTAATAACCTTGGAAATAGACGCGGAGGCCTCATTAATCTGATTCATTGACTCCAGCATATCCCTCATCTTTGCATTTCCTGCTTTGGCATTATTCATTACATTGTTAGACATTTCAGAAGCGGTTGCAGCGTCCTTGGTGTTGCTTTCAGTGACAGAGGCAATTTCTTTCATAGCATTTGTAATTTCCTCTATGCTGGAAGCCTGTTTTGTTGAACCGTCTGCAAGGTTTTGCGCCGCAGTGGACAACTGTCTTGAACCTCCTGATACCTGAACCGACGCGTCGTTGATTTCCTTTATGGCTCCGCCGATACTTGCAATGATGTTGCTAAGAGAAATTCCGATAGTTCCGAAGTCGCCGATAAATTCTGCCGAATTTACATTGATTGCAAAGTTGTAGCCTGCCATAGCCCCAAGAACTCTGTCGATTTCCTGAATGGTTCCACGCAAGTTTTTGAGAGTGCCGTTTAGGGCAGCCTTTATTTTATTGTGGTCACCTGCGTATATTCCCTCCATGTGAGCGTCGAGATTTCCTATTGCCATCTGCTCTAAAACGTTCACAGCTTCTTCCACAGGATTCAGCAGAAGATTTACGGTATTGTTTAATCCCTCGACAACTTCTCTATATTCACCCTCATGAACAGTAGCGTCCACCCTGTAAGAAAGGTTTCCCCTTTCCGCAGCTTCTGCCATAGCTCTGGAATCCTTTACCAAGCCGGATACGGAAGCCGCCACCTTATTGATACTGTCCTCAATCATTCCATACTGTCTGGCAACCGCTTCACAATACTTGTCAGGCTCTTCCCTGTTTGTATCAAAGCTGAAATCACCTGCCGCCATTTTAGCCAAGTTCCCTTGAAGTCTTTCAATTTCCTTTGCTGAATAAGCAGCAGGTTTTTGAATAGCGGTTACTTCATTTAAGGAGGTTACGTATCCCATAACTTCTCCTAAAATATTCTTAATTTCCATGGTCTTCTGAATGAAAATTTCTCCGCCGGCTTCAACTTGAGAAGTGGTAGTCCCTTGCTTAAACATTTCCACCACATCTGCGTGGGAGCCTTTAAGGGCTGAATTGTTAAATGCTGTATTAAGTAAGGCAACAGAGCCGTCCAGATTTGAAACTACAATAGGCGCGTCTACTGCGTTAATAATATCTTCGTACCAGCCGGACTTTTCAATTACCATATCCAGCGTTTTATTGATACCCGAAACTACGTTTCTAAATTCTCCGCTATGCTTACCCTCCTCCGCTCTCTTATTGAGGTCTCCTGTGAGGGCTGCATTTGCCAGTTCTTCCGTATCATGAACTAAAGCCTTAACGTTATTAATTGAAACCTGAATGTCGTTTAGGATAGTTTCAAAATCACCCTTTTGGTCATTCTCGATAGTAAGCAATTCCCCTTTGCCAAGAGAATCTACTGAATCTGCAATCTTCTTTAACGGAGTCATGATGTTGTTTATAACACCGTTCACGCTGCCCAAAAGCTTACGGAACATTCCCCGGAAGTCCTTATCCTCAGCTCTTACAGAGGCAGTCCCCTCCGCTAAAGCGTCACTTACTCGTTCAATTTCCCCATCCACGCCTCTTAAAGTATCTATAACCTTTTGGAGAGAAAGGTTTACAATGTCTTTATCTGAACGTACGTCAATATCTACCATATTGCCGGCAGCAACCGCTTCAAGCGCCACCGCCTGATTCTTGCTGTTATCAAGAACATCGCAAAGGGAGTTTGTCATGTACTGAATCTCATCGCTAGGTCTTTCATAGCGCTGAATATCTAAATCCACAACGCCGTTAGCCATCATGTCAGCCTTTTCCTTAAGTGCGTTTACAGGTTTTACCGCTAACTTGTTGAAAGCAAAGGAAACAAGTGTGCAGGTAACAAGCCATGCTAAGAGCAACATAGCCGCCAGTCTTAAGGTACAGCTAGTAACTGCACTATATGCCTCTGATTTATTTATAGAAGCAAATACAACCCAGCCTGTTTTCCCGATTGCTTCTTTCGCTCCAAGGTAGGTTTTTCCGTTATGTTTGTATTCTACAATGCCTGTAGCCTCCGGATTGTTGCAATATGCAGCTAAATCCTGGGACATCTCTTCTACGGGAGTATATGTGCCCTCTTTGTCTGCCGGACTGGTTGAATAAAAAACCGTCCCGTCAGGAAGCAAAGTAACTACTTCACTGTCGTTTCCAATAGAACATTCTTTTAAAATCGAATTTACACTGTCAAGGGTAATATCGAAAGCCGTTACACCGATTACCTTGTCCCCCTCCATCATAGGAACAGCCTCTGTGGTAACCACCTTTCCTGTAATAGCGTCCACATAAGGATTGCAGACGATTAATGCCTTTGCATTTTTGCAGTCCCTGTACCAAGGTCTTTCGCCTACAATCGTGCCTGCCGCATCCTTAGACAGCCAAACATCGCCGCTCATCAATAAATCATTGTTTATTTCAGAGGTTATATAATAAGCCATAATCTGATCGTCACTGTTTGCAGTGGAAGTCAGCTGTGCCATCATATCCTTGCCTCTTGCATGATTAATGAACTCTATATCAGCTGCAATACTTTCCTTTACTGCGGAGCGATTTACTGAGTTGTTGTTAAAGTTTTCAGCAATAGTTTCATACTTGGTAAAGAAAGTATTCACCTGTGTAGCAGTAAGACTAACCTGAGTCTGAATATTTTCTTCGATTTGGGATTTCATCCCCGATTGAATGCTGATTGCAACAATAAGAATGCATGCTCCGAAAATAAGTAAGCATACAATTCCAATGCT
>JBHBZU010000005.1:0-19840 GCA_041797745.1 Bacillota bacterium | reverse complement strand
AGTAAATTTTATTATAACTTTAATCAGTGATTACTTACAGGATTCCTATTTTTATTTTAGATATCGTATAAAATAATTTTAATAATAAAATAGGTATAACAAAAACAGGTAGTTTCTTAAATTGATGAAACTGTTTGAATTTTTTTGTTGAGCGAAGGATTTTGGGAAAGAAAAAAATTATAATAAATCTATAAAAAGGATGTAAATTTTCGAAAAAGAACAGGAGAATGAAACATGATAAAAGCATATATTTTTGATTTAGACGGAACGTTGGTGGACTCGATTCCGTCCATCTCTTATTTTGGCAATAAGGCACTAACACACTATGGGTTTCAGGAGGTGGATACAGAGAGGTACAAACAATTTGTGGGAGATGGTGCAGCTAAATTAGTGCATCGCTTGTTGGAATATCAAAATGCCGATACACAAGATAACTTTACAAAAGTGTGTGCCATGTATAATGAAACTTACGATAAAAATTATTTGTATTTGTGTGAAGTGTATGAGGGGATAAGAGAATTAATTTCCGAATTAAAAAACAGGGGGGATATAATAGCTGTATTATCTAACAAACCGCATAGTACAACTGTGAAAATTGTAGAAGCACTCTTTGGAGAAAAAACCTTCGACAGAATTTATGGGCAGAGAGAAGGCATTGCATTAAAACCCGATCCGGCAGCCTTGTATTCCATTTTTGAAGAAATAGGAATTGAACCGCAAGAGTGTGCATATATTGGAGATACCAAGACGGATATGATGACAGGGAAAAGTGCGGGAGCATATACAGTAGGAGTTCTTTGGGGATTTCGAGACCGAGAAGAATTAGAAACATACAAAGCAGATAAGATAGTGGAAAAAGCAGAAGAGATTCTAAAGATATAAAAAAAGGAAAAAAAGAAGAGAAAAAAGTAAGTCTTATCCCAAAGCGACATAGAATTATATAGACATATATCCAAGAAAAATAGTTGACGGTAAATTTGCAAATGAAATTTATCTTGACTGCAGAGTGAATGAGGTCAAGAAAGTTTCTTGAAAAAAATATGACACTTACTGTTGCAATTTACAAAAGAAAAAAAGAAGAAGAAAAGATATTGACAAGAAGAAAGAAGTATGATAAATTAATAAGCACCGTCGGGAGAGAAAAAAAGCTCCTTAAGACCCGTGAAAAAGACTGTGAGAAAAGAAAGAAAAAAGAATAAAAAAAACAGTTGACAAAACATAGGAGAGATGGTAAGATAAACAAGCTGTTTTGCAAGAGAGACAGCGAAGAAACAAGAAAGCAATAAAGAAGAAGTAAGAAAGAACCTTGAAAACTAAACAGCAGATAAAAAAGTAATAGAAATATTACAAGCGAAAAAAACCAAGTTTCAAAACCCTTGAAAAAGGGAAACGAAACAAAAAGCAAACCAGTGAATAACTTTGAAGAGAAATCGGAGAGAAAAAGCTGAGAGAGAGATTAAAACGAAGAGTTTGATCCTGGCTCAGGATGAACGCTGGCGGCGTGCTTAACACATGCAAGTCGAACGAACGACTTATGTTGGAGTTCTTCGGGACAAAGAGATAAGAAGTTAGTGGCGGACGGGTGAGTAACGTGTGGGTAATCTGCCTTTGTCAAAGGAATAACTATTCGAAAGAATAGCTAAAACCATATAACATATACTAAGGGCATCCAAAGTATATCAAAACTGAGGTGGACAAAGATGAGCCCGCATCTGATTAGCTAGTTGGTGAGATAAAAGCCCACCAAGGCAACGATCAGTAGCCGGCCTGAGAGGGTGAACGGCCACATTGGAACTGAGAGACGGTCCAAACTCCTACGGGAGGCAGCAGTGGGGAATATTGCACAATGGGGGGAACCCTGATGCAGCAACGCCGCGTGAGTGAAGAAGGCATTCGTGTCGTAAAACTCTGTAGTAGGGGAAGAAAGAAATGACAGTACCCTAAAAGGAAGCCCCGGCTAACTACGTGCCAGCAGCCGCGGTAATACGTAGGGGGCAAGCGTTATCCGGAATAACTGGGCGTAAAGGGTGCGCAGGTGGTATAGCAAGTTAGAGGTGAAAAGCATAGGCTCAACCAATGTAAGCCTTTAAAACTGCGATACTTGAGTGCGGGAGAGGAAAGTGGAATTCCTAGTGTAGCGGTGAAATGCGTAGATATTAGGAGGAATACCGGTGGCGAAGGCGACTTTCTGGACCGTAACTGACACTGAGGCACGAAAGCGTGGGGAGCAAACAGGATTAGATACCCTGGTAGTCCACGCCGTAAACGATGAGTACTAGGTGTCGGGCGAGAGCTCGGTGCCGAAGTTAACACATTAAGTACTCCGCCTGGGGAGTACGCTCGCAAGAGTAAAACTCAAAGGAATTGACGGGGACCCGCACAAGCAGCGGAGCATGTGGTTTAATTCGAAGCAACGCGAAGAACCTTACCAGAGCTTGACATCCTTCTGACAGGTCCTTAATCGGGCCCTTCTTCGGACAGAAGAGACAGGTGGTGCATGGTTGTCGTCAGCTCGTGTCGTGAGATGTTGGGTTAAGTCCCGCAACGAGCGCAACCCTTGTCATTAGTTGCCATCATTAAGTTGGGCACTCTAGTGAGACTGCCGGGGACAACTCGGAGGAAGGTGGGGATGACGTCAAATCATCATGCCCCTTATGTTCTGGGCTACACACGTGCTACAATGGTCGGTACAAAGAGTCGCGACGCCGCGAGGCCGAGCCAATCTCCAAAACCGATCCCAGTTCGGATTGCAGGCTGAAACCCGCCTGCATGAAGTTGGAGTTGCTAGTAATCGCAGATCAGCATGCTGCGGTGAATGCGTTCCCGGGTCTTGTACACACCGCCCGTCACACCATGGAAGTTGGGGGCGCCCGAAGTCGGTCAAGAATAGATTGCCGAAGGCGAAACCAATGACTGGGGTGAAGTCGTAACAAGGTAGCCGTATCGGAAGGTGCGGCTGGATCACCTCCTTTCTAAGGAGACTCATATTTTCTGTACTATTAGTTTATGGGGAATTAGCTCAGCTGGGAGAGCACCTGCCTTGCACGCAGGGGGTCAAGGGTTCGAGCCCCTTATTCTCCACCACAGGCATGAAAATGTCAATGCGCGGTGCAAGAGAGCGCCGGCGAGTACCTTGAAAACTGAATAAGAAGTGTAAAACACAAAAATAACAACGAAAGAATGAGAAGTAATCGGAAGATTACGAATCGAGTATCAAACGAAGTCTTTTCGCAAGCGCGCTGAGCGCAAAGAGAAGCGAGTGGGATACAATTTCAGAGTTAAACGAGAAACCAGAAAAATCACTAAGAGAAACTAACAAATAGTGAAAAGACCTATCTTAACGCTAAGGTAGGCAAGTGCTGAGAGGAATTCGAAGCACGAAAAAGGTCAAGTAAGAAAGGGCATAAGGCGGATGCCTTGGCACTGGGAGCCGAAGAAGGACGTGACAAGCTGCGAAAAGCTACGGTGAGGAGCAAATATCCATCGACCCGTAGATATCCGAATGAGGAAACTCACCTATGGTAATGCGTAGGTATCCTAAGGTGAACACATAGCCTTAGAGAGGGAAACCCGGAGAACTGAAACATCTAAGTACCCGGAGGAAAAGAAAGAAACATCGATTTCCTAAGTAGCGGCGAGCGAAAGGGAAAGAGGCCAAACCACGAGCGATCGTGGGGTTAAGGACCACCGAAAAGGAGCAGGGAAGATACCCGAAGCCGACTGGAAAG
The DNA here is from genome assembly GCA_041797745.1 of Bacillota bacterium. GTDB lineage: Bacteria > Bacillota > Clostridia > Peptostreptococcales > Anaerovoracaceae > UBA3871. The sequence continues at coordinate 16,112 of JBHBZU010000005.1, read as the reverse complement.
TCGCACCGAAGGAAGTAAAAGTCTTGTAGGGGAAATCTGAAATGCCCGAGGTGGCACCAGAGTAGGACCGGACACGAGTAATCCGGTTTGAAGTAAGGGGGCCCACCCCCTAAGCCTAAATACTACCCAGTGACCGATAGCGAACAGTACCGTGAGGGAAAGGTGAAAAGAACCCCGGGAGGGGAGTGAAATAGAACCTGAAACCTTATGCTTACAAGCAGAGGGAGCGCAAGTGACCTCGTACTTTTTGTAGAACGGGCCAACGAGTTATGGTATGTAGCGAGGTTAAGGTGTTGGAGCACCGGAGCCGAAGCGAAAGCGAGTCTTAATAGGGCGAAGAGTTGCATGCTGTAGACCCGAAACCGGGTGACCTATCCATGTGCAGGTTGAAGTAATCGTAAAAGGTTATGGAGGACCGAACCCGTGTCTGTTGAAAAAGGCTGGGATGACGTGTGGATAGCGGTGAAATTCCAATCGAACTCGGATATAGCTGGTTCTCCTCGAAATAGCTTTAGGGCTAGCCTCAAGGAAGAGATACGCGGAGGTAGAGCACTGAATGTTCTAGGGGCCTTCACTGGTTACCGAAAACTATCAAACTCCGAATGCCGCAGTATTATACTTGGGAGTCAGACTATGTGAGATAAGTTTCATAGTCGAAAGGGAAACAGCCCAGACCAACAGCTAAGGTCCCAAAATGTAAGTTAAGTGGGAAAGGATGTGGGGTTGCGCAGACAACTAGGATGTTGGCTCAGAAGCAGCCATTCATTCAAAGAGTGCGTAACAGCTCACTAGTCGAGTGACCCTGCGCCGAAGATAAACGGGGCTAAACTTACTACCGAAGCTTTGGAATTATGCTAAGCATAATTGGTAGAGGAGCGTTCTATGGGGGCAGAAGCCTTGTCGAAAGGCGAGGTGGACATCATAGAAGTGAGAATGTTGGCATGAGTAGCGTAAGGCAGGTGAGAATCCTGCCCGCCGAAAATCTAAGGTTTCCTGAGGAAGGTTCGTCCGCTCAGGGTAAGTCGGGACCTAAGCCGAGGGCTAAAGCCGTAGGCGATGGACAACAGGTTGAGATTCCTGTACCACCGAAAGTCGTTAACATCGAAGTGGGGACACAGAAGGATAAGCAGAGCGCACGATTGGAAGAGTGCGTCTAAGCGTCAAGGGAGAGCAGATAGGCAAATCCGTCAGCTCAATTCTGAGGCGTTATGGGGAGGGAAATATAGTACCGAAGCTGCTGATTTCATGCTGTCAAGAAAAGCCGCTAGAGAGACTGTAGGTGCCCGTACCGCAAACCGACACAGGTAGATGAGGAGAGAATCCTAAGGTGAGCGAGGAAACTATTGTTAAGGAACTCGGCAAATTAACCCCGTAACTTCGGGATAAGGGGAGCCTGCCAATGGCAGGCCGCAGTGAAAAGGCCCAGGCGACTGTTTACCAAAAACACAGGTCTCTGCGAAAGCGAAAGCTGAAGTATAGGGGCTGACGCCTGCCCGGTGCTGGAAGGTTAAGGGGAAATGTTAGGGCAACCGAAGCATAGAACTTAAGCCCCAGTAAACGGCGGCCGTAACTATAACGGTCCTAAGGTAGCGAAATTCCTTGTCAGGTAAGTTCTGACCCGCACGAAAGGCGTAACGATCTGGGCACTGTCTCAACAATAGACTCGGTGAAATTGTAGTACCGGTAAAGATGCCGGTTACCCGCAGCAGGACGGAAAGACCCCGTGGAGCTTTACTGTAGCTTGATATTGAATTTCGACGTTGCATGTACAGGATAGGTGGGAGACAGAGAACTGAGTGCGTCAGCATTCAGGGAGTCACCGTTGGGATACCACCCTTGTAGCGTTGGACTTCTAACTTTGTGCCGTAATCCGGCATAAGGACATTGTCAGGTGGGCAGTTTGACTGGGGCGGTCGCCTCCTAAAGAGTAACGGAGGCGCCCAAAGGTTCCCTCAGTGCGGTCGGAAATCGCACGAAGAGTGTAAAGGCAGAAGGGAGCTTGACTGCGAGACCTACAAGTCGAGCAGGGACGAAAGTCGGGCTTAGTGATCCGGTGGTTCCGAGTGGAAGGGCCATCGCTCAACGGATAAAAGCTACCCCGGGGATAACAGGCTGATACCCCCCAAGAGTCCACATCGACGGGGGTGTTTGGCACCTCGATGTCGGCTCGTCTCATCCTGGGGCTGAAGTAGGTCCCAAGGGTTGGGCTGTTCGCCCATTAAAGAGGTACGCGAGCTGGGTTCAGAACGTCGTGAGACAGTTCGGTCCCTATCCGCTGTGGGCGTAGGAAATTTGAGTGGAGCTGTCCTTAGTACGAGAGGACCGGGATGGACATACCTCTGGTGCACCAGTTGTTCTGCCAAGGGCATAGCTGGGTAGCTAAGTATGGACGGGATAAGCGCTGAAAGCATCTAAGTGCGAAGCCCCCCACAAGAAGAGATTTCCCTCGAAAGATAAGACCTGTGGAAGACTACCACGTAGATAGGTCAGAGGTGGAAGTGCAGTAATGTATGAAGCGGACTGATACTAATAGGTCGAGAGCTTGATCAAGAGAAGGAGAGGTTGCATATTATTTAGTTTTGAGTGTTAGCTCAAAGAATTAATCCGGTAACAATAGCATGGAGGACCCACCTGTACCCATCCCGAACACAGAAGTTAAGCTCCATAGCGCCGATGATACTGAGCGGGCAGCTGCTTGGGAAAGTAGGTCGTTGCCGGTTGGAAAGAAAGCACATCACATTATGTGATGTGCTTTTTATATGTAAAATATGTAAAATATATGCAGAAACAATCTGTATTACCGGTGTAAAATTTTACACTTCACTGAACATTTCAGCCATTCCGTCAGAGAGGCTCAATTTGCCGGATTTACTCAAAAATAGGGCTTCGATTCCTTCTTGTGCATTTATTATCTCCATAGCTTTTTCTGTATCAAGCAGCAGACAAATGGTGCTGAGTGCATCGCAGTCAGCGGAATGTCCCTTATCTGCCACAAGTGTAACCAGTTCCACATCGGATTCGACAGGGAAACCTGTATCTACATCAAGTATGTGGTGATACAATTTGCCGTCAAGCATAAACATTCTTTCATATATGCCGGAGGTTACAACTGTTTTATCTTCAACTTTTACTGAACCGATAATATCACGTCTATCTGAAAAAGGTTTTTCAATGCCTATGCTCCATTTGTCGGAATCTGATTTACTTCCGATTGCCACAATATTTCCGCCAAGGTTTATAATTGCACGGTGTGAACCCCGGGCTTCGATATATTCTGCAACACGGTCTGCGATGTATCCCTTTGCAATTCCGCCGACATCAAGAGCGGTTCGTGAATTTGATTTTGTCAAAATAAATCCGTCACTTTCGATATCAGAATTCGGAGTGATGGTAATATTTCCCATGCCGACCGTTGAAAGTGCGTAATCAATCTTTTTAGAATCGGGAACAATGGCATTACCGGATTTAAAATCCCACAAATCTGTAAGCTTGCCGACAGTTATATCGAATTTGCCTCCGGACAGCAAAAAATAATGTTGGCTGAGCTGAATCAATGCTCCCGTATCTTTTGATATGTCGATAGGCACGGTACCGCTGTGATTCACCCTGTATATATCGCTGAATTCAACTGATTTGCTAAACATAAGCTCGTATTCTCTGCACAAATTAAAAGCTCCCGAGATTATGTCGGAGGCATCCGTTTCATCCATATCGTAAATTGAAATGGTGCAGGTCGTGTCGAGCAAGTCATAAACAGTATCGGTTATCGGCAATGATTCTTTCTCATTGCAGCTTGTTTGTGATATAATTAAAGAGACGGAAAGTAATATAAGTAATATTTTTTTCATAGGAGGCAGTCCTTTCCCATGTTTAATATATTTAAAAAAGCGGATATTGTTTTGGCTATAATACTTATTTTATTAGGTACTTTAGCGACAGGCTACGGGCTTATGTTCGGAAATCAGGGAACGAAAGCAGTGGTAACCGTTGACGGTCAAGAATACGGAACATATGATTTGAGCAAAGATCAAACGGTGAAAATCATTCAAAATAACCATCACAATGAGATTACCATAAAAGACGGAACAGTTTCAATGTCTTTTTCAGATTGCCAAAATCAAGTTTGTGTGCATTCGGGAGCGATTCGGAATACATCTCAAGTCATAACTTGCCTTCCGAACCATGTAATGGTTCAAATTCAAGGTGAAAAGGAGGCAGACTTTGATGCGATTTCAAACTAAAACACAAAAGATAACAGCCACAGCACTTTTGGCGGCAGTGGGACTTTTGTTTTCATATGTGGAAGCGATTATTCCTGTGACGTTGGGGATGCCGGGTGTGAAACTGGGTATTGCGAATTTGGTAGTTCTTGTAACCATGTATAGCGTTGGAAATAAAGAAGCATTGTCTATTAACATTATACGAATAATCGTTGCAGGACTTCTGTTCAACGGGGTTTTTGGCGGGATTTATGCCCTGACAGGTGCAATTTTCAGTTTCTCGACTATGGTGATGATGAAGAGAACGAACCTGTTCAGTATGGCGGGAGTCAGCATGGCAGGAGGAGTAATGCACAATTTCGGACAACTGATTGTGGCAGCTTTGATTATAGAAAATCTGAAAATTTTTGCTTATTTTCCTGTGCTGATTTTTTCAGGTCTTATAGCAGGGGCAATACTGGGGATATTGGGAACTCTGATTGTAAGCAGGGTGGACAAAATTTTGAAAAATTAAATTGTAAAGGGAAAACAAGCTTTAAATCAACGTTTTCGTATTATATTCAGAAAATGAAAATAAAGCAAACAGGTTAAAATATATCGTCATTTGACGATGTATTTATTGTTAGTATTATTCCAGTATACGGTAAAATGTGACAGGGATGTTGCATTGTATTTGGAGAAAGAGAGGGAAGGCTATGGATTACAAATCAATAGGACAGATAGGTCAGCATATGAAGCATGTAAGTCTGTCTGCAAAATGGGAAAAGAAACAAAAAACAGGGGATTTAACGGAAAAGCAAAGTATCTTAAGAAAAGATTTTAAAGCCGAGCATGAAAAAGAAAGAGAAGAAATGTTGCCTCTTATGAAGGAAATGGCTGAGAAAAAAGACCATAAAATGGCAAAAATAGAGGCAAAGATAAAGAGCGGAGCCGATTTGACATACGAAGAAAAAGAGTATTTAAAGAAAAATGCACCTGATAAATATAAAGCTGTGCAAAAATCAGAACAAGAGGAAAAAGCTTACGCCGAAGCTCTGAAAAGATGCAAAACTAAAGAAGACGTGCAAAGATTAAAGCAGCAGAAAATGGGACATCATTTGTCCACGGTTAAGAGCATTATAAATAATCCCAATATTCCTGAGGGCAAAAAGCTGGAATATGTTTTGGAAGAGCATAGAAAAGTTCAAGTGGAATTAAAGGTGGAAGAGGAATTTATCCGGTCGGGAGCATACAGCGAAATGCCTACAGAGGCGGAAGTGAATGAAGAGAGGCACGAAGAAGCGGAAGCGGAAAAAGCGGAACGCACCGGCGAAAACAGGCAGAATGCGGAAGAAACATCAGAAAAAGAAATAGACACAACCCTTGACGAACAAAAAGAAGCTGCGGAAAATGATAAAAGAGCGGAATTTGAGATAAATCGGCAAAAGAATCAAAAACAAGAAGAAAATTATTCTGATAAAACGGAAGACACGAAAGAAGCGATGACCGGAATCCAACAGACGGAAAAGCCGGAAACAGAAAAAACGAAAGAGGCAACTGATGTAAAGACGAAAAAGGCACAGGCATATTTTGAAGGGGCTGCTTCAAAAATCGAAGCGGCACACCATATGTATAGAAGAAATGCAAAGAAAAAGCAGGAATTTGCGGATATGAATAACATAAAAAGCTTTGATGATTTTGTTGAATTCGGTTTTAAGTATGGAAATAAATTGAGTGCAAAAGCGTAACAAAAAAGGACAGGCATTATAGGAGGACATAAATGCAGCTTAACTTTGACACACGATATCTTGTTGTGGGCTATGGAAATATAGCGAAAACCCTTATATCAATCATTGAGTCGATGGGAGAAAAGTGGAATATCGAGATTTGTGACATAAAAGACGGAGGAAAAACAGGTCAGGAGGTAATAGAGGAAAGACATCAGGATTTTGATGTAATCGTAAATTTGACATATGTAGATGTGGCACCTTTCAAGGCTCTTTGCGATAAATACGGACTGACCTACATAGATGCAGGCTATGAATATCCTGAAAACTGTGAGGATACATGGCATGAGCTTTTTATTGAGGCTCAGAAAGATAAAAAGGGCTCAAAGCATTTCTTGGGATTCGGCATGAATCCCGGCATTGCGGAGTTCCTAACGGCTGTATACGGACCTGACAGACCGCACATAGCTTGCCAGTTTGAAACTGATAAGCCTGTGGTGGATGAAAATGTTTTAAATTCAAATGAAGTGTTTGCTACTTGGAGTCCGTATACATATTTCGTGGAGGCTGCATTAACGGATGCGTATGTATCAACGAAGAAAGAGCCGTACATGAGACTTACAAAAGAGGAACGCTATGACATAGAGCTTACAGGGAATGGCGAAACTCATGTATATTGCATCGTTCCTCACGAAGAGGTGCTGAATATGACGAAAGACAATCCTTATTGTGAGGGCAGTGCCTTTATTTTCCATGCTCCTACAAAACTGCAAAATTTTGCTAAAGATAACTATAAAGATTACAGTAAACTTGATTATGTAAACAATATACCTGTATTGCACGATATTGGGGGAACGGAAAGTGTAGGCATTATCTTTTATGACGGAAGTGACAATATAAGATACGTGGTAAACACCGTAGACCATGCGGAGAGCTTTAAAAAGTACGGGCATAATGCTACTTGCTGGCAGACTGCCTGTGGAGTATATATCGGCATGTGCATGGCACAGATGGTTCCCGAGGATACAAGCTGGACACTTTCAAAGGCTGCATACGTATATAAGAAAGAGGTTCAGGAAATTCTGGACAAGTTAGGGTTTAAAGTGGAAGAAATAGACCATTTTATGAAAAAAGAAGAATTTGAAGAAAAAATACTGCCGCTTTTTAAAGGGAATACAAGTTTTTAACAAAGGAGGCAGCTATGAGAATCATAAAAGCGGAAGCTCTGACAGATACGGTTAAAGAACTGTGTATAGAGGCATCCTGTCATTTGCCGCAAGATGTGAAAGATGCCATAAGCAATTGCAAAAAAAATGAAGATTGGGATATGGCAAAAACCATTTTGGATAAAATTAAGGAAAACTATCAGATCGCAGACGAACAAAATGTACCGATTTGCCAGGATACCGGCATGGCGTGCGTTTTTTTGGAAATCGGCAGAGAAGTTTTCATAGAGGGAAACCTTGAAGAAGCAATAAATGAAGGTGTCAGAAGAGGATATACAGAAGGCTGTTTGAGAAAATCTGTGGTGGGCGACCCCTTGGAGAGAGTTAACACGGGAGATAATACTCCTGCCATGCTATATATGGAATTTACAGATGGCGACAAAATATCCATTACCGTTGCACCTAAAGGCTTCGGAAGTGAGAATATGAGCCAAATCAAGATGCTGAAGCCCTCTGACGGCCTTGAAGGTGTGAAAGAATTTATCCTTAAGGTTGTTGAAGATGCGGGACCGAATCCGTGCCCGCCGATAGTGGTGGGTGTAGGCATTGGGGGGACCTTTGATAAAGCGGCATTGTTGGCAAAGAAAGCATTATTGAGACCTCTTGACAAACACAATGAGAATCCTTTTTACGGAGAACTTGAAAAAGAAATGCTGGCTAAAATAAACGAAAAAGGCATAGGACCGCAAGGCTTCGGAGGGAGAACGACGGCACTGGGATTAAACATAGAGGTAATGCCGACGCATATAGCAGGATTGCCCTGTGCGGTAAATATCAACTGTCATGCCACAAGACATAAAACGGCAACTTTATAGGTAACAGGAGGTCGAAGGTGGAAAAACGAGTTAGATTGCCGATTACGAGAAAAATGGCAAGGGAATTCAGATGTGGTGACAATCTTCTGCTGTCAGGAGTTATTTATACGGCAAGGGATGCGGCTCACAAAAGATTGACAGATTTGGCAAAATCGGGGAAAGAACTGCCTATAGATATAGAAAATGCCGCAATATACTATGTGGGACCGACTCCCGCAAAGGAAGGACAGGTAATCGGTTCTGCGGGACCTACAACAAGCTACAGAATGGATGCTTATGCCCCCACACTTATTGCTATGGGACAGACAGCTATGATAGGAAAGGGCAGACGAAGTGAGGAAGTGATAAAGGCAATGTCAACATACGGTGCGGTGTATTTCGGAGCCATAGGCGGAGCAGGGGCATTACTTTCAAAATGCATAAAGAAAGCGGAAACGGTTTGCTATGAAGACTTGGGAGCGGAGGCTGTCAGACGATTGGAAGTGGAAGATTTGCCGGTAACTGTGGTGATTGACAGTGAAGGCAATAATTTATATGAGCAGGGAAGACGTGCGTATTTAAACCGACAGAAAAACGGAGTCTAATCATAAACGATGGAAGGAAAGAAAACCGCAATACAAGTCAAACCACGGAAAAGAAAGATACGGGAAAAGAGTGAATTATGAACATAACACTTGATTTTGAAAACAAAACATCGATTTACAGGCAAATAGAGTCGGAGATTAAAAGAAATATTGCTGAGGGTAAGCTGCAACAGGGAGACAAGCTTCCTACTGTAAGGGAGTTGGCGGAAGAATTAAACTTAGCGAAAGGCACTGTAAAGCATGCTTATGAAGAACTTCACAAAGAGGGAATTATAGATATGCGACAGGGCAGGGGGACTTTCATTGCTTTTGAGGAAGAAAAACCGATGTTGTCGAGGAAAGATCAGGCTATGGACATAATTGACCATATGATTGAAAAACTTCACGGCTTAAATTTTTCGCTGAATGAAATCGAAATATATTTCAAATTGAAAATGACTCAGTGGGACGGCACGGCAATGCAGCAAGTTAAAATTACGGTTATTGATTGCAATCCCGAAGCTTTGAGTATTATGACTTGGCAAATCGAAAAGAATCACTCGGTGGAAGTATATAGATTGTTATTAGACGATATAACTAAGAATCCGGTATCTTTGGGCGACGAAGTGGATATAGTTGTAACTACTCATACTCATATGCCTCAGGTTTTACACATGCTGAAGGAACAGGAAAAGGCTGTGGCTGTAGTTCTGTCTCCTGCCCAAAAGACTATAGTTGATATAGCCAAGCTGCCTGAGCATACAAACATTTGCATAATAACTGCCAGCAGAAGATTTGCGGAAATTGTCTCGGACGGCTGCATGTCTTTAAATAATACTTTCCGTATAATTGACAGCCTTAAATTCGGCGGTACCGAAGAAAGGTTCATAATACCGCAGGAAACAGATGTGGTAATCGTTCCTCCAAGATATTTAACTTTTTGCAGCAGCAATGAAGAACGAATCATCAGAGAATTTTCAAAGAAGAAGCAGATTATAGTATATGAGTATCAGGTGGACAGAGGATCGATGCTGTACCTGCAAAATCGTATTGACAGGGTACGAGAGAGAAAATAAAAAAGTATGTGAGCAAAGCAACCGTGAATAAGGTTGCTTTTTTTGTGAAGTGAAAACCCCATCGGAAGTAGAAATACTTGTTGAGAGGGAAAGTACTTTTAAATGATACGACGGCAGGAAAGTACAAAAAGCAAAATGAAAAATCGGCGAAGCTTGACATATGTACTATATCAATATATAGTAATGATATAGTACATATTTATTTATTCTGTTCCTGCGAAAAGGAGACTGAAATGGAAAAGAAAAAGTTGGTTATCGGTGTAATCGGTGCAGATGTACACGCAGTAGGAAATAAGATTCTGGACAAGGTTTTTAGCGACGAAGGGTTTGAAGTTATAAACTTGGGCGTCATGGTCTCACAAGAGGAGTATATAGCAGCAGCCATAGAATCAAATGCGGATGCCATAGTGGTTTCTTCACTGTACGGGCATGGAGAATTGGATTGCAGAGGACTTCGGGAAAAATGCGATGAAGCAGGACTTAAAGACATTCTTCTCTATGTAGGCGGAAATATAGTTGTCGGAAAACAACCTTTCGGAGAAGTGGAAGAACGCTTTATAAAAATGGGCTTTGACAGGGCATTTCCGCCGGGAACAGATCCGATGGTTACAGTGAATTTCTTGAGAAAGGATTTAAAGTGTTAAATGGGTACCTATGGGTTGCTGATAGACTTTGGAAGTACATATACAAAGGTAACGGCAGTGGATTTAGACAACGAAAAGCTGTTGGGAACGGCATCGGCATTTACAACGGCAAAAACAGACATCACTCAGGGATTGGAAGAGGCTGTCAGCAAATTGAAAGAAAGCATTAAAAAGCCTGATATAAAATTTAAGCACCAATTTGCGTGTTCATCGGCAGCAGGAGGTCTTCGTATGATGGCAAGCGGACTCGTACCCGAATTGACGGCGGAGGCTGCAGGACGTGCCTGCCTCGGTGCAGGAGCCAAACTCATAAAGGTATACTCCTATGAGATGAATGAAGATGATATAGAAGAAATAGAGGAAACAAATCCTGAAATTTTTCTATTGGCAGGAGGAACCGACGGAGGGAACAGCCAATGCATTCTTCATAATGCAAAGCTTCTGGGCACATCAAAACTTAACTGCCCAATCATAATAGCAGGCAACAGAACGGCAGCACGGAAGTGCGAGCGGCTTTTGAAAAATAAAAATGTCTTTGTTACGGAAAATGTAATGCCGAAATTTGGGGAATTGAATATTCTTCCGACACAGGAAAAAATAAGAGAAATTTTTTTAGACAGAATAATAAAAGCAAAAGGTTTATCTAAAGCGACGGGACTGATCTCGGGAATACTGATGCCTACACCGTCGGCTATGATGAAAGCGATGGAGCTTTTGGCAAAAGGCACGGAAAAAGAAAACGGCATAGGGGAACTGTTTGCGGTAGATGTGGGCGGTGCCACTACAGACGTATATTCTGTCGGAAACGGAGAACCTAAAGAACTGAACGTAGTATATAAAGGACTTCCCGAGCCTTACGTCAAAAGAACTGTAGAAGGTGACATAGGCATGAGGTACGGCATAGACGGAATTATAGAAGCTTCTTCTATGGAGCGATTGAGAACTCTTGCAGATTTAAGCGAAGAAAAAACGAAAGAAATCATAAACAGATTTAAGAACAGAAAAGATTCAATTCCTAAAGACGAAGAGGAAGAGAAAATAGATTATGCTATTGCGTGCGTGGCAGTGGAAACCGCGGCTAAAAGGCATGCGGGAACCATAGAAGAAACCTATACTCCTTGCGGAATAGCATTCCTTCAGGAGGGCAAAGATTTACGCACAATAGAACAACTGATATTTACCGGCGGAGCATTGATAAATTCAAAAAATACAGATAAAATGTCAAAATTTGCCTGTTTTAATAAAACGGAGCAAAGCTCACTAAGGCCGAAATGCACACATCTGTGGGTCGACAGAAAATATATTTTGGCTGCTATGGGAGTACTTTCGGAGCATTATCCTGATATAGCACTTAGAATCATGAAAAAGGAGTTAGTACATTATGGAATTTAAAAACAAAAGGCTTTCAAATGACGAATTTCAGGCAATCCGAAAAGAAATCCTTGAACAATGGTATACAGGAAAAGATGTGGAATTGCAGGAAGGCATCGATTTTCATCTGAGCCTGCCGGAGCATAAAGTTTTTTCAAAGAAATTGACAAAGGCAAAAAACGAAAGAAAAACTCTTGTGCAGCCGAGAGCCGGAGTGGCATTGATAGATGACCATATAAAATTATTGAAATATTTGCAGGATAGCGGTGAAGCAGACTTGCTGCCGACTACAATAGACAGCTATACAAGACAGAACAGATATGAAGATGCTCAAAAAGGCATCGTCGAATCGATTAAAGAAAACAAATCCCTGCTAAACGGATTCCCTGCCGTAAATCACGGAGTGTCAGGATGCAGGAAGATAATACAGGAATTAAATACACCGGTACAGGTCAGACACGGTACACCGGATGCAAGACTTCTGACAGAAATCACATATGCGGCAGGCTTTACAAGCTATGAGGGAGGAGGTATTTCGTATAATATTCCTTATGCAAAAAATGTCAGCTTGGAGCAGACAATCAGAGACTGGCAGTATGTAGACAGATTGACAGGAATATACGAAGAAGCGGGAGCACCTATAAACAGAGAACCATACGGACCGTTGACAGGCACTTTGGTGCCACCTTGCATTTCACATAGTGTAGCAGTTATAGAGGCCTTGCTGGCAGCGGAGCAGGGAGTTAAGAATATCACAGTAGGATACGGACAGTGCGGGAACTTGGAACAAGATGTAGCGGCTATACAAGTTCTTGGGGTATTGACAGAAGAATATCTTAGAAAGTACGGCTATGAAGATGTGGTCGTAACTACAGTTCTTCATCAATGGATGGGAAGCTTTCCTCAAGACGAAGCAAAGGCATTCGGTGTTATCTCATGGGGAAGTGCTGTTGCGGCATTGGCAAAGGCAACTAAGGTCATAGTGAAAACTCCCCATGAGGCGATGGGTGTGCCGACTATGGATGCAAATGCACAAGGACTCAGGTGTACAAAACAAGTTATATCCATGTTGACAGACCAAACCTTGGATACTGATAAGGTGAGAATGGAAAAGGATATGATTGGAGCTGAGACAAGGAGTATATTGGACAAGTGTGTGGAGCTTGGCGAAGGTGATCTGGCAGTCGGTACAGTAAGGGCATTTCAGGCGGGGGTACTCGATATACCTTTTGCACCCAGCAAACATACGGCAGGAAAGCTTTTGCCCGCTCGTGACAATGACGGAGCAATCAGGATTCTCGATGTAGGAGGAGCACCTTTTACAAAAGAGATTTTGGAATTTCATAGGGAGAAAATAGAAGAGAGAGCAAAGTATGAAAAAAGAGATGCTTCTTTCCAAATGGTTATAGATGACGTATATGCTATCAGCAAGGGAACTTTAGTAGGCAGACCGAGAGGTTAGTTAAGGAGGACCGATATGAAAATTGTGGATGTAGTTTGTTCAGCGGGGCGTACAGGATTTTATTTTGACGACCAAAGGGCAATAAAGACGGGGGCGAAAGCAAATGGAGCTGCTTATGAGGGGCGACCTGTGACAGAGGGCTTTACATCGGTCAGACAGGCGGGAGAATCCATATCTGTAATGCTGATACTTGAAGACGGGCAGGTGGCATATGGGGATTGTGCTGCCGTACAATACAGCGGTGCAGGAGGAAGAGATCCTTTGTTTCTTGCAAAAGATTTTATTCCGGTTATTGAAAAGCACATAAAGCCTGTACTGGTCGGAGCAGAGGCGAAGTCCTTTAAGACCCTTGCAGAAAAAGTGGATAAAATGGAAGTAGAAGGCAAAAGACTTCACACCGCCATAAGATACGGCGTGACACAAGCCATACTCGATGGAGTGGCAAAGGCAACAAAAAGATTGATGTGTGATGTAGTGGCAGATGAATACGGTTGTGCAGTAAGCGAAAAGATGATACCGATTTTTACTCAGTCCGGTGACAATCGCTATGAAAATGCCGATAAAATGATTATGAAAAGGGCTCAGATATTACCTCATGCTCTTATAAACAATGTGGACACAAAATTAGGCAGGGACGGGAAATTTCTTATAGAATATGTAGCATGGCTCAGAAAGAGAATTTTGGAATTACGTATAGATGAAACTTACAATCCGATTTTGCATATAGACGTGTACGGAACCATAGGAGCTGCTTTCGGCAATGACAACTACGAGGAAATGGCAAACTATATAGGCAAACTGGCAGAAACGGCGAAACCCTTTGCTTTGAGAATCGAAGGCCCTATGGATGTAGAAGACAGAGAAGGACAGATGCTTGCATTGAAAAAGCTTACAGAAAAAATTGATGAAAAGGGTATCTCAGCCGAGCTTGTGGCAGATGAATGGTGTAATACTTTGGATGACATAAAATACTTTGCCGACAACAAAGCGGGTCATATGGTTCAGATTAAAACCCCCGATTTGGGCGGCGTAAACAATATTATTGAGGCGGTGCTGTATTGCAAGGGAAAAGGAATCGGAGCATATCAGGGCGGAACTTGCAATGAGACGGACAGGTCGGCACAAGTATGCGTGAACATAGCTATGGCTGTTCAACCTGTTCAGATTTTAGCGAAACCGGGCATGGGAGTAGATGAGGGATACATGATAGTTTTCAATGAAATGCAGAGAATACTGGCATTACGCAAGGCTCTGAGAAAATAAGCATTATACAAAATGTGCATTACAAAGAGAAAACTATATCATAGGAAAAGTGCACTTATAAAATTTTAATATAGAAAAATAGGTAAGAAAGATGAAAGAAGAATTCAGAATATTATCATCAACAGCAATACTGGGATACGGATTTCCGGAAGAATCCTTTAAAGAAGGAATGAAAAGGAACCCTCATTTGATTGCGGCAGACGCAGGTTCCAGTGACCCCGGACCTTATTACCTCGGGGCGGGAGTTTCTTTTACAGACAGAAGTGCAGTCAAGAGAGATTTGGAAATAATGATTAAGGCAGGGGTTGAAAATAAAATTCCTGTAATAATAGGTACGGCAGGCGGAAGTGGTGCAGAGCCTCACCTTAAATGGTGCGAAGAGATTGTCAGAGAAATTGCCAAAGAGGGCAACTTGAAGTTTAAATTGGCACTTATCCATGCGGAATTTACGAAAGATGAAGTGAAAGAGGCCCTGAAAAAAGGGAAAGTTAAACCTTTGAACCCTGCTCCGGAACTTACAGAGGAAATGATTGAAGACACTACAAGAATCGTAGGACAGATGGGAGAGGAACCTTTTATAAAAGCTTTGGACGAAGGTGCGGAGGTCATACTGGCAGGAAGAACTTATGACCCTTGCTGCTTTTCGGCAGCGGCAGTGAGAGCAGGATATGATAAGGGGCTGGCTACTCATATCGGAAAAATCCTTGAATGTGCATCGATTTGTGCAACGCCGGGAAGCGGTTCGGACTGTATGTTCGGATATATAGGAGAAGACTACTTCAGGTTGGAGCCTTTGAATCCAATAAGAAAATGCACGACACTGTCAATTGCGGCACACACTTTGTATGAAAAAACAAATCCGTATATTTTACCCGGTCCCGGAGGGCATATTGACCTTACAGACTGTAAATTTCAACAAGAAACGGAAAATACCGTGAGAGTAAGCGGCACCAAATTTGTGGAGGCACCTGCATACACCGTTAAGCTCGAGGGGGCAAGATGTATCGGCTACAGGACAGTGTCTATTGCAGGGGCAAGAGATCCCGTTATGATTGAAAAAATTGATGAGATAGTAGAGGGTGTTAAGGCTCGCGTTGCAGATAACTTTAAAGATGAAAACAGGAAGTATTACCTGAATTTCAATATATACGGAAGAGATGGTGTAATGGCGGGACTTGAGCCTACGCCGACTATAGCTGGAATTCATGAAATCGGAGTATTGATTGAAGCTGTTGCCGAAACACAGGCAGAAGCTGATACAATTTGTGCTTCTGCTCGCTCTACAATGCTGCATTACGGATACGAGGGGCGAAGAGCTACGGCAGGGAATTTGGCGTTTCCATATTCTCCCAGTGACTTTCATGCAGGAGAGGTGTATAATTTCAGTATATACCACTTGATTGAAGTAGACGACCCGACAGAGCATTTTAAAATTGATTATGTTGAGCTTTAACAGGGAGGTATGGGAAATGCCGACAAAATTATTAGATGTAACCGACATCATAAGAAGCAAAAATTCAGGACCGTATGAATTGACACTTGATATTATGTTCAAAACTTTTGAAGATTTTGAAGAAGCTTGCAGAAAAAAGGCGATAAATGAGAAACTTGTCTGTGAACTTTATCGTATCAAGCCGTCCGATATTATAAATATAGTAGAGTTTAAACCGGCTAAGGCTATAAAAATCACTATGAAAAGAGCGATATGTTCGGGTGACTTGGGTGAGACGGATGTATACGGAGCACAGCAGCATGCTCCGCTGCTT
>JBHBZU010000004.1:0-18088 GCA_041797745.1 Bacillota bacterium | reverse complement strand
GGAGTTTTAGCAGGTCAAAATTATCTGAACGGTATGGGAGAAAATATGTTCCAGCCTGACGGACAACTGACCAGAGCGCAGTTTGTAGCAATGTTGAAGAAAATTGATTCAGGAATAAATACAGATACAGCAACATCAGGAGACACTGCAAGCGGTGAATATATATCAGGTACTCCTGAATCCTCGGACAATCCGGCAGAGTCTATATCCTTTAAGGATGTTCCGGATTCTGAATGGTTTGCACCTTATGTAAAGTGGGCAACAAGTAAGGGCATTGCCAGCGGTATGGGTGATGGAACCTTTGCCCCTAATGCACCTATTACAAGAGAACAGATGTCGGTTATGCTCTGTAAGTATTCAGCGTCGGTAAACTTCATGCTTCCAAATAAACAGCCTGTTCCAAATTTTTCAGACACAGCTTCCATAAGCAGTTGGTCTCGTGAGTATGTAAATACCGCAGCTCGTGCAGGAATTATCAACGGTTTTGATACCGGAGAATTTGCGCCGCAGGGTCAGGCCACCAGAGCTCAGGCTGCAACGATTATCTATAAGTTTGCAGAGCTTTATGGATTAATTTAACAAAGGATTAGTGAAAGGAAGATTATGATTACAACCAGAAAACTTGATTGTGGCGTTCGTATTGTTATGGAAGATATACCATATGTAAAGAGCGTTGCATTAGGCATTTTTGTCAGAGCCGGTGCTATAGACGAAGTAGCGAAGTACTCAGGTATTTCACATTATATAGAACACATGATGTTTAAGGGAACGGGAAAACGTACTGCAAAGCAGCTTGCAGAGGATGTAGACCGTATTGCAGGTAATATCAACGCATATACAGCTAAAGAAAACACCTGTTACCATATTAAAACTCTTTCTTCAAATTTAGATAAGGCAGTAGAGATACTTACAGATATGTTCTTAAACTCTCAATTTGATACGGTTGAAATGAATCGTGAGAGAAATGTTATTTATGAAGAAATGAGTATGTCAGAGGACACTCCTGATGATTTAGCTTATGAAATGATTACCAGCAGTGTGTTTAAGAGTCATCCTTTGGAAAATTCCATTTTAGGAAATCGCTCTTCATTGAAACGTATCAGTCGTAGCGTTCTTAGGGACTACATTGACAGAGAGTATACCAAAGACAGCATAGTTATTTCCGTAGCAGGCAATTTTAATGCAGACCATGTTTGTCAGCTTTTTAATCAAGCTATGTCTTCACTACCTGAATCCAAACAGGCGAAGATAATAGAAAAAGTTCCATATGAACCCGTATACACCGTTAAAGTGAAAGATATTGAACAAAGTCACGTTATGCTGGCAACTCGCAGCATAGATTTAGGGAATGAATTGTACTATTCCATGGCAGTGTTAAACAATGCTTTTGGCGGTTCCATGAGTTCCAGACTTTTTCAGAATGTGAGAGAAATTAAAGGTTTAGCTTATTCGGTATTCTCTATGAATGCTGCATATAGCGATTTAGGAGCCTTTATGATGTATGCCGGTGTTAGCCATAAGAATATTCACAAGGCGGTAAACGCCATAAAAGAGGAACTAAAGCTCCTTAAAGCAAAAGGGCTTTCCGAAGATGAAATTTCTATGAGTAAGGAACAACTCAAGGGTAACTACATATACGGACAGGAAAATGTGAACGGACGTATGCTTTCTATCGGCAAAAATATGCTTCTTTTAGACAAGATTTTTACACCGGAAGAAGTTATAGCCGATATAAATAAGGTTTCAAAGGACAGTATCAGTCAGTGTATTGACATGATTACAGATATTGAAAATTATAGTGCGTCCCTTGTATCAAATCACAGAGTTAAGTTAAAAGATATAGTTTTAGATTAGTATTTATTAATAAAAATTTATATTACCGGATTAACAATTCAAAATAATAATTGATACTAAAAATCAATAATATTCATGTTGGTGCTTCGGTTACCAATCAATAATTATCAAATAACAATGAGGTAAAAAATAAAGGTTAAGGGTATGAATCAAATTATCAAGATTAAATATTTTAGTGAAGATATTGAAAGACTTAGATACATAGACGGAAAATCCGATTGGATTGATTTAAGAGCCAGTGAAACGGTAGAGTTAAAGGCAGGAGAGTTTGCATTTATTCCTTTAGGAGTGGCTATGCAGCTGCCAAAAGGGTATGAAGCACATCTGCTACCCCGCAGCTCCACATTTAAAAATTACGGACTCATTCAAACCAACTCCATGGGGATTGTAGACTCGTCATATTGCGGACCTGAAGATATGTGGCGTATGCCGGTATATGCAACAAGAGACATCAGAGTTGAAAAAAATGATAGAATAGCACAGTTTAGAATAGTTGAAAATCAGCCTTTCATAGAGTTTATTGAGGATGATTTAAGTAGTAATGTCACTAGAGGAGGCTTCGGAAGCACCGGACGAAAATAGGGAAAACTTATGAATTACAGAGAAATAACCGAAAAAAAGGAAATTGAAACCTTATCCCAATATGCAAGTCTTTCTTGCAGGACGCTGGGAAGAGACAATTATGAAGAACCTTGTCAGGTTCGTACGGAATATCAAAGAGACAGAGATCGTATCATCCATTCCAAGTCTTTCAGACGTCTCATGCATAAAACGCAGGTTTTCTTGGCACCGGAGGGTGATCATTTCAGAACAAGATTAACCCATACCATAGAGGTATCTCAAATTGCTCGCACAATTTCTCGTGCTTTAGGCTTAAATGAAGATCTTACAGAGGCTATATCTTTGGGTCATGATTTAGGGCATACCCCTTTTGGACACAACGGAGAAGCGGTTTTAAATGAAATTCATCAGGGAGGCTTTGAACATAATCTTCAAAGTTTAAGAGTAGTGGAAGTGCTGGAATCTCATTATGGACCAAACGGTCGCAGAGGTATGAATCTAACAAAGGAAGTAAGAGACGGGATTGTAAATCACACAGGACCAAATCTCCCATTTACTTTAGAGGGACAGGTCGTGCGTTTTTCGGATCGCATTGCCTATATTAACCATGATATTGACGACGCCATAAGGAGTCGCGTTATAGGTGAAAAAGACTTACCTTACAAATGTATTCAAATACTTGGAGATTCTCACAGTAAGCGAATTAACACCATGGTTATGAGTATAGTCAATGAAAGCCATGGTAATAATCAAGTATGTATGTCACAGGAATGTGAAGAGGCCATGAACGAACTTCGCCGTTTTATGTTTGCCAACGTTTATAAGAGCAAAAAGGTAAAGCGAGACGAAGATCTTAAAAATGTTTCCAACCTTATTTCATCTTTATATGAGTATTTCAACGAACATCCTGATGAGATGCCTGAAGAATCCATAGAACTTGTAGATGAATTTGGTATAGCTGAAATAGTCAAAGACTATGTGGCAGGCATGACTGACCGATATGCCATGAATCTTTATAATGACTTGTTTGTACCAAAGGGATGGAAATAGTTAAATAAAAATTATTTAAAAAAGGAAAGTCGGAAAAAATACGGTATTAGTATATAGAGGGCAAATAGACAGATTTTGGGTAGGTATGTATGGCAATAGGAAATAACAATTTCATAGATGAAATTAAAAGCGTTGCTAACATAGTGGACGAGGTTGGTCAGGTGGTGCCGCTTAAGAGGGCAGGCAGCAACTATAAAGGTTGTTGTCCTTTCCACAATGAAAAGACCCCGTCTTTTGTGGTGTCCGAGACAAAGCAGATTTTTACCTGTTTTGGTTGCGGTGCTACGGGAGATGTTATTGAGTTTACTAAAAGATACTACAATCTGGATTTTATGGAGGCGGCTCAAAAGCTGGGGGATAAGTATAATATAAAGATTGAGACTAAAGATTCTCATAAAAAAGAAGCTAATAATTTATTTTATGAAATTAACCGTGAAGCAGCAGCTTTTTTCATGAAAGCCATGTTTGTACCGGGAAATTCAGGATATAAATATATTACAGGTCGCGGAATTACTCCTGATACTATCAAGGCTTTCGGACTAGGCTATGCAGACGGCGAGTGGCATTCTCTTATGGATCATCTTTTGTCTAAAGGATATGATAAAAAATCGCTGATTACTTTAGGTCTAATAGCTGAAAGCAAAGGCAGGTATTACGATAAATTCAGAAACAGAGTTATGTTTCCTATTATAAACACTTCAGGAAAGGTTATAGGCTTCGGGGGACGTATTATAGGCGATGGTGAACCCAAATATATGAATTCGCCGGAAAGCCCTATATTCCTCAAGAAAAACAACCTTTATGCCTTAAACCTTACAAGGCAAAGCATTGGCAAAGAAGATACGGCAATCGTTGTGGAGGGCAACATGGATGTGGTGTCCTTATATCAGGCAGGGGTTTACAATGTTTGTGCAACCTGCGGTACGGCACTGACGGAAAATCAGGCACGATTGATTAAAAGGTATACTCCAAACGTAGTACTTTCATACGATTCGGATTCGGCAGGCAGAAAAGCGGCTCTTAGAGGTATTGAAATACTTCACGCAGCTGAATGTAAAGTAAAGGTTCTGCACGTAACTGACGGTAAAGACCCTGACGATTTTGTTAAAAAGCATGGCGCTTCAGCCTTTAAAGAACTGGTGAAAGAGGCAAGCACTTATGCGGAATACAAAATAGAAGATGTGGGGCTAAAACATAATATAACAAAAGAATATGACAAGCTTGAGTATATGAAAGACGTGGCTAAAGTGCTTTCATCCCTTGGGCCTATAGAACAGGATATATATATTAAAAAGATTTCCTCAGGTATGGATATTTCCGAGGGAGCTTTAAGGAGAGAAGTTACGGGAGAGGCTGAAAAGCTGAAAGATGAAAATGCTAAAGCTGTAAGGCCTTATTCCGAGGGACATTCAGAAAAGGAAGATTTGTCTTCTAAACCAATTACCAAGCTGGAAAGACAGTTACTTCATATTATGCTTATGGAGCCTGTTTACTATAAAAAAATTGCTGCACGTCAAAACGCTTTTGAAAGCGATAGCGGGAGAGCCATTTATGAAGCTGTTAAGCTACAGATGAAAGAAGACCCCGACCGCACGGACTTTGACGAAAAAAGAATTGCAGACTATATTGACGAAAAATATGTGTCAACACTTAAGAACATTATGGAAAATGAGCCCATGGGTGGCAATGTGGAAGCTGTTATGCAACAGTGTTTCAACACCATAGAGCGCAACGACTTAGAAAAGAGATATCAGGAGCTGATAGATCAGCTGGAAATTGCCGGCGATTCAGAAACTGATGTTTCCGTTCAACGAGAGATAATGGAAGAGTGTAAGTTTATACGCGAACGAATTGAAGAATTAAAATAACAGGAGGAAAAATGGCTATTACTGATTCACAGGAAAAAAACGATCTTATTAACGAAATGGTGGATAAGGTCAAGGCAACAGGCAAGAGTAAAATTTCTTATAATGAACTTGCCAATATTACAGAGGGCATTGAATTAGATAAGGATGCTGCTGAAGAGCTTGAAGTGAAGATTATGGAATCCGGAATCGAGTTTGCTTCAGAAGTTGAACCAGATGACCACGATATCATCGAAATGGAACAGCAAGGTGATGATGAAAGTGCAGAGGACATACTCATTGATGAGTCGGGAGAAATTGACCTTGAAGCTACACTGCCTAAAACTATAAATGTAGATGATCCGGTTAGAATGTATCTGAAAGAAATCGGTAAGGTTCCTCTTCTGTCTGCTGAAGAAGAAATTGATTTGGCAAAAAGGATGGAGCAGGGAGATACAGAAGCTAAAAAACGTCTTTGCGAGGCTAATCTTCGTTTGGTAGTTTCCATTGCTAAAAGATACGTAGGAAGAGGTATGCTCTTTTTAGACTTAATTCAGGAGGGAAATCTCGGTTTAATCAAGGCAGTTGATAAGTTTGACTGGCGCAAGGGTTACAAGTTTTCTACTTATGCAACATGGTGGATTAGACAGGCTATTACACGTTCCATTGCGGATCAGGCGAGAACTATTCGTATTCCTGTTCACATGGTAGAAACTATTAACAAGCTCATCAGGGTTTCAAGACAGCTTCTTCAGGAATATGGACGTGAGCCGTCTCCGGAAGAAATTGCAGCGGAAATGGATATTTCAGAGGATAAGGTTCGTGAAATCTTAAAGATTGCGCAAGAGCCTGTTTCTTTAGAAACACCTATAGGTGAAGAAGAAGATTCACACCTTGGTGACTTCATACCTGACGATGATGTACCTGCACCTGCGGATGCGGCGGCATTCTCCATGCTAAAGGAACAGCTTGTTGAAGTTCTTGAAACTCTTACTGAGAGGGAACAAAAGGTGCTGAAGTTGAGATTTGGTCTTGAAGACGGCAGAGCCAGAACCCTGGAGGAAGTGGGCAAGGAATTTGATGTAACAAGAGAGCGAATCAGACAAATTGAAGCTAAAGCTCTTCGCAAGTTAAGACATCCGTCACGAAGCAAGAAGTTAAAGGATTACCTTGAATAATAAAAGATATACGTGGCCGATATGTTTCCATACCGGCCTATTTTTTACTAATTGTTCCACTTTAGATTAAAAATAATATAAATGAAAAAACTATCAAACAGATTAAAGCTGATGGCAGATCAGCTGCAAAAGGGTCAGAACATGGCTGACATAGGTACAGATCATGGATTTTTACCTATATACTTGCTCGCAAACCATATATCAGAATATGTTATTATGGCAGATATCAGTAAAGACTCTTTAGAAAAAGCTAAACAAAACTTCCAAGACTTTTTAAAAGAATCGGATGAAGCTCACCGATTAAAAGACCAAGCTGTTTTTAGGCTTGGTTCAGGACTGGAAGTGGTGGAAAAGGCTGAGGTTGAGGTTATAGCAATAGCAGGCATGGGCGGTCTTCTTATGATAGACCTTATTAATGAGGATTTTGAAAAGTCTTGCAGTTACAAAAAATACATACTTCAACCAAGAACGGCAGCAGGATATTTAAGGCACTATCTTAAAGCCAGAGGTTTTAACATTTTATCAGAGCAACTGGTGGATGAGGATGGGAATATATGCAGTGTAATAACAGCAGTTCCTCCGGTTTTTGAAAAGACTTTGATAGACCCTTTTAAAAACGAAAAACTTTGGTACAAGCACTATAAACCGACTATGGAGGAAGAATATCCGGAAGCCTTGTTGAAAGATTCAGGTCTTTTAGGTAAACGACTTTTTAATGAAAGATTAGAGAAACTGAAAAAGATAAAAGGTGAGATAATATCAAAGGCGGAGGAAAGTTCTAAAATCAAACTGTCTCTAATAGAAGAAAAAATCTCATATATGGAAGAAATGGTGAAAAAATATGCTTAAATATTATATTGTAAAAGAGGTAATTGAAGAAATTGCACCACTGAATCTTCAAGAAGCTTGGGACAATTCAGGCACACAGATTTTCACAGGTAAAGAAGATATCAGTTCTGTTTTAACAGCCTTAGAGCTTACCCAAGCTGTTGTAGACGAAGCAATAGTATTAGGAGTAGACATGGTGGTTACGCACCATCCGCTGATTTTTAACCCCTTAAAATCCATAGATTTTGATACTCCTTTAGGAAAGCTGATAAGTCAGCTGATTGCTGCGGATATAAATGTTTATGCCGCACATACATCTTTTGATAAGGCGCCAAAAGGAAACAATTACGATTTAGCTTCCCGTTTACAACTGTCCGAGGTGGAGCCCCTTGTAAATCCTGAGGGTGAAAGTCTTATCGGGGGAGTGGGAAATCTTCCTTTTGAAATGAGTGTTTCAAAATTAAGGTCTCACGTTTCAGAGGCACTGGAAATAAGTGAAACTCAAATCCGAGTTGTATCTGCAACTGAGGATGAGAGTATCATGCGCATTGGCTATTGCACAGGCGCCGGAGCAGAATTTGTTCATTATGCGGCATTAATGGGTTGCGACGCGTTCATAACGGGAGATGTTAAGTATCATGAAGCACAAAATGCTTTAGCAGAGGGAATTGTGCTGGTGGATGCAGGACACTATGGTACAGAATGGATTTTTTCAAAAAACATGGCTTGGCAGCTGGCAGAAATTATAGGTGATGAATGCGATATTTTCGCTTCTCAGGTGGATTTAAATCCATTTAAGGTTATATAAAGTTCATATTATAAGTTTATTCCAATTTTATTTAACATTTCATCGAAAGAGTAGACGTTGTTAATTAAAGGTATTAACTAAAGGTGTTATATCGAAGTTACACCGAAGGTGTTAACTGAAAAATCAATTAGTTGACATTAAATTTTTACAAAAGTATAATAATTAAGGCTTTGGGTATCCAGACAATCGCGCATTTATGTGAGGAAAGTCCGGGCTCCGCAGGGCAAGGGTGCCAGATAACGTCTGGCGTAGGTAACTATAGGGAAAGTGCAACAGAAACATTCCGCCGAAACAGTTAGGCTGTGGTAAGGTTGAAATGGCGAGGTAAGAGCTCACCAGAAGTCTGGAGACAGGCTTGCTGTGTAAACCCCACCCGGAGCAAGACCAAAAGAGGGTATGAAAGGCAGCGGCCCGTTGCTGCCCGGTAGGTAGGTCGCTAGAGCGTAGTGGCAACACTGCGTCGAGATAGATGATTGTTTAATACAGAACCCGGCTTATAGGCTGCCCAAAGCTTTTATTTTCCTGTATCTTTTGCGATACAGGTTTATATTTATTATGGATTTGTAAATCAAAAATTAAAAAACAAATAGCGGAGATATTTATTTAAGGGAAAAGGATTTGGGAAATATATGGAAAAAATACAAGAAAACAGGATGGGTTATGAGCCCATAGGTAAACTGCTGTCAAGTATGAGTTTGCCTGCAATCATATCCATGCTTGTAAATGCACTCTATAATATTATAGACAGTATCTTTGTGTCTGCTATTTCTGAAGACGCACTTTCTGCCATAACCTATGCTTTTCCTATACAAATGCTAAATATTGCCTTTGCGGTAGGTACCAGTATCGGCATAAACTCACTTATGGCAAGAAGATTAGGAGCTAAACGCATAGAAGAGGCTCAAAAGGTTGCTAACCACGGTATGAGACTTGCTGTTATGAACTGGTTAATCTTTGCATTTTTCGGCATATTTATCGCCGGCTCTTATATGCACTTATTTACTAAAACGGAATATATTTTAAATCATGGAATAGGATATTTAAAAATAGTAACCATCGGTTCTATATTCATCATGATTTCGGTTATGATTGAACGACTTTTTCAGGCAACCGGTCAAATGAAAATTCCAATGCTTACTTCCATTGCAGGTGCATTTACCAATATTATCCTAGACCCGCTATTCATATTCGGTTACGGTCCTTTTCCAAAATGGGAAATGGAGGGTGCAGCTGTAGCCACCGTTTTGGGTCAGGTTCTTTGTTGTGCACTTAATATTTACTTCTTAAAAAAACATAACAAGGTTTTTAATATACGCTTAAAAGGCTTTAAGTTTGAAAAGCAGATGTTAAAAGACATATATACGGTAGCTTTTTCGGCTATTGTAATGCAGTCTATTACTTCTTTCATGGTATTAGCCTTAAACGGTATGCTGTCACAATTTTCCGAAACGGCGGTGGCAGTATTGGGAGCATATTTCAGACTGCAAAGCTTCGTCTTTATGCCGGTATTTGGTCTTAATCAGGGAGCTATGCCGGTTATGGGCTATAATTTTGGTGCAAGAAATCGTAAGCGGCTCATGAAAACTTACAAAACTTCTTTCTTGTGGGCACTCATATATATGAGTATAGGTATGATTATATTTGAAATATTTCCTAAAGAGTTGCTGCTTATGTTCCATGCAAAACAGGATATGCTTGAAATTGGTATACCGGCTTTACGGGCTATTGCCATTTGCTTTGTTCCTGCATCTTACGGTATCATGTGTAATACACTGTTTCAATCTACAGGGCATGGATTTTTATCATTGATGAGCCCTATAATCAGACAACTTATAGGTATTCTTCCGATTGCTTATTTGTTAATTAACAATTTTGGACTAATGTCAGTATGGTACGCATTTCCAATAGCGGAAATTTTAGGTACTATTTGGGCGATTACTGGTTTTATTATCGTTATGAAAAAAGAGATAAGCGGTATGCCTATGGAAGCTAAAAACCCATAAAATGTATGGAATTTAATACATACAGGGGACGTTTTATTAAATTAAGCGTCCCATTTTATTTTAAATTGTATTAATTTGGAAAAATACAGTGAATTTTTGCAAAAGCTCGTTAAAAAATTACCAATTATGCTTAAAATATGTTGAATCCTTGTAAAAAATATTTTAATATATTATATGGAATCATCATTATTATCATATCACGTGAATACATTAACTGTATTCCGAGATAATTTACTTTGGAGGTAAATTTATGTTTAAGAAATTCACAAATGGCTGCGTAAAAGTAGTCAACAGATGGCTTCCTGATCCGTTCCTCTTTGCGATTATCCTTACTATTGTAGTATTCGTATTCGCTCTTATTGGAACAGGTCTTTCACCTATGGGTCTTGTAGATGCTTGGGGTAAAGATTCAGGATTCTGGGGCTTACTTGCATTCTCAATGCAGATGGCACTGGTACTTGTACTGGGTTCAGCTATGGCTTCCGCCACTGTTTGTAAGAAAGCACTTGGTGCTATTGCAGGACTTGCTCATGACAAGAAGAGCGCTATCTTAGTTACAACTTTCGTTTCCACTATCTGCTGTTGGTTAAACTGGGGCTTCGGACTTATTGCCGGTGCTTTACTTGCAAAGGAAGTAGTAAAGAGAGTTCGTGACGTTGACTATCCGCTGCTCATTGCGTCAGCTTATTCAGGCTTCGTTATTTGGCACGCAGGTCTTTCCGGTTCTATTCCGCTTAACATTGCAGGCGGAGCAGAAATTCTCGGCGAGATATATCAGGCTCCTACAAGTGAAACTTTGTTCCATCCTGTTAACCTGATTATGTGCGCAGTTATTCTCGTAACTATGCCTTTCATCAACTATGCTATGCATCCATCCAAGGAACTTACTATTTTAGTTGATCCGGCTATTATTGAAGAAGAAGCACCTAAGACTTATGAAATTAATACACCTGCTCAGAGAATCGAACATTCAAAGGTTCTTTGGGGTATTACTTTAGTACTTGGTTTCTTATATATCGGATACTTCTTTGCAACTTCCGGCTTTAAGCTTGGTCTTAATATCGTAAACATGATTTTCATGTTCTTAGGTATTTTATTACATGGTGACTTACGTAAATACGTAGACGCTATCGGAGAAGCTGCTGCAGGCGCTGCCGGCATTCTTTTACAGTTCCCGTTCTACGCAGGTATCATGGGCTTGATGGTTGTATCCAATGACGCAGGAGTTTCTCTTGCAGGAATTATTGCGGATTTCTTCGTAAACATTTCCAACGATGTAACTTTCCCAATGTTAACATTCCTTTCCGCAGGTATCATCAACTTCTTCGTTCCATCAGGCGGTGGACAGTGGGCGGTTCAGGCTCCTATCGTTATGCCGGCTGCTTCAAAGATGGGTATCGAGGCAGGTCGTGCTGCTATGGCTATTGCTTGGGGTGACCAGTGGACTAACATGGTTCAACCGTTCTGGGCTCTCCCTGCTTTAGGTGTTGCAGGACTCTCTGCAAGAAACATCATGGGCTATTTAGTAGTTGTTCTCCTTTATGTAGGAGTTATTACTTGCTTAGGATTTCTTGCTTGGGGATTATTCTTTTAGAAATCTGATTCCAAAATTAAAATCAAAGGACGCTTTAAAGCGTCCTTTTTTTATGTAAAATTTTATGTAGTAAGAGCGTTTATAAGGGCTTTAAAGTTTAAATATGTTTTTATCTTCTTTTAATATCGAAATATACTAAAGTTTAGTCAGAAAAACCTAGTAATTGCAACATTTTGTGCTATAATGACGGGGATTAAACTAATATTTTTTGAGGTGTTTTTTGAAAAGATTGGGAATTGATGTAGGCTCAACTACAGTAAAATTAGTTTTGCTTGGCGAAGCGGATGAAATTATCTATTCAAGATACGAAAGACACATGTCCAGTGTTTTTTCTAAAGTGGAAGAACTTCTTTCGGAAATGAAAGATGAACTTTTAAGACAGGGAATCAGTCTGGAAAAAATAAATGTATGTATAACAGGTTCAGGCGGACTTTCTTTGTCAAACCTGTTAGATGTACATTTCGAGCAGGAAGTAATAACTTGTTCTAAAGCAGTAGAAAAAATTATTCCGCAAACTGATGTAGTTATTGAGCTTGGTGGCGAAGACGCAAAAATTACATTTTATGATACTACTATCGAGCAAAGAATGAACGGTACTTGCGCCGGCGGTACCGGTGCTTTTATTGACCAGATGGCCGTACTGTTAAACACGGATGCCACAGGCTTAAATGAAGCTGCAAAGGATTATAAAATTATTTATCCAATAGCCGCAAGATGTGGTGTTTTTGCGAAAACCGATATTCAGCCTCTAATTAATGAGGGAGCGACCATATCCGATCTTGCAGTATCAATATTTCAAGCGGTAGTAAATCAGACTATTTCAGGTCTTGCCTGCGGAAGAGCCATAAAAGGAAAGGTGGCATTCCTCGGAGGACCCTTGTCATTTTTATCGGAATTAAGAAAAAGATTTATTGAAACTTTAGAGCTTAAGGATGATGAAATTATTTTTCCAAGTAATTCACAGTATTTCGTAGCCATTGGCGCGGCAATGCTTTCCACTAAATATGAGGAAAATTCCATAGACAGACTTTTAGAAAAAATTGCAAATGCCTCTTCTGAAACTCTTTCAGATACTAAATATCTTGAACCTTTATTTGCTACAGAAAAAGATTACGACAATTTTAAATCAAGACACAATCATAACAAAATTACAAGAGCTGATATAAAGAATGTTCACGGCAGGGTATATCTTGGTATTGACGCAGGTTCTACCACCACCAAAGCGGCTCTTATTGATGAAAATAAAAATTTACTGTATTCCTTTTACAGAAATAATGACGGAAATCCGATAGAAGCTACCTTAACCATGCTTAAAGATTTATATTCGGTTCTCCCAAAGGATTCATATATCCAAAAGAGTACGGTTACAGGCTACGGAGAGGGGCTTATTAAGTCTGCCATAAAGGCTGATTATGGCGAAATCGAAACCATGGCGCATTATAAGGCGGCAGAGGAGTTTCTTCCGGGGGTAGATTTCATACTTGACATTGGCGGTCAGGATATGAAGTGCATGAAGATAAAGGATGGGGCTATTTATAATATAATGTTAAATGAAGCCTGTTCTTCCGGCTGCGGCTCCTTTATAGAAACCTATGCAAAAAGTGTAAATATGCAGGTTCCTGACTTTGCAAAGGAAGCGCTCTTTGCTAAAAACCCTGTGGATTTAGGCACCAGATGTACGGTATTTATGAATTCAAGAGTAAAACAGGCTCAAAAGGAGGGCGCTACTATCGGCGACATCTCTGCGGGACTGTCTTATTCTGTTATAAAAAACGCTCTATATAAGGTTATAAAACTTAGAAATGCAGAAGAAACCGGTGAAAAGGTAGTGGTTCAAGGCGGAACTTTCTTAAATGACGCGATTTTACGTTCTTTGGAAAGAATCTTAGGGCGTAATGTTGTAAGACCTGATATTTCAGGAATTATGGGTGCCTACGGTGCGGCTCTCATTGCTTTGGCAAATGATGATGGAAAGGTGTCTAAAATCCTTAAAGCTGAAGCTATCGGTGACTTTGAGGTGAAAAATTCTCACTCAAGATGTAAAGGTTGTGAAAACAACTGCATGCTTACTATAAACAAGTTCAATGATGGTTCTATGTTTATCACCGGTAACAGATGTGAAAAAGGAGAAGGGAAGACTGTTAACCATAACAGTCTGATTCCTAACCTTTACAGCTATAAATACCAAAGGCTCTTTAGCTATGAACCTTTAGCAGAAGAAAAGGCCTTTGCCACAATAGGTATTCCAAGAGTTTTGAATATGTATGAAAACTATCCTTTCTGGTTCACCTTGCTTACTCAGCTTCGTTTCAGGGTAGTACTTTCACCTATGTCCAGCAAGAAAATTTATGAATGCGGCATGGATACCATTCCATCTGATACAGCCTGCTATCCTGCAAAGCTGGTGCATGGTCATATAAAATCTCTTATAAAGTCGGGTATCAAGTATATATTCTATCCAAGCATTAACTATGAAAGAGAAGAGGATACGACTGCGGTAAATCATTATAATTGTCCGATAGTAGCTACTTATCCTGAAGTAATTGCTCATAATATGGATGATTTACTGGCGGAAAATGATGTATGCTTCATTCATCCTTTCCTGCCATACGATAATGATACAAAACTGGGAAGAGAATTATATAAAATATTTAAGGATTTCGGTATTTCCAAGAGTCAGATACAGGTAGCCATTGAGATGGCACGAAAGGAAGACTTGGAATTTCACGAAGAAATAAGAAACAAGGCGAAAGACGCCATTGCCTTTGCAAGAGCTCACAACAAGAAATGTATAGTGCTTTCAGGACGTCCATACCATCTTGACCCTGAAATAAACCATGGCATTGACAGAATTATAACATCCTATGACATGGTGGTTTTAACTGAAGATTCCGTGGCAGGTATGTCTGAAATTAACAGACCTATCAGAGTTCTTGATCAGTGGACATATCATTCAAGACTTTATAAAGCAGCCACCTTTGTGGGTAATCAGGACGATATTGAATTAATTCAGTTAAATTCCTTTGGTTGCGGGCTCGATGCGGTAACTACCGATCAGGTAATGGAAATTTGCGAAAAACATAATAAGCTTTATACCGTGTTGAAAATAGATGAGGGAAGTAATTTAGGTGCTGCCAAGATTCGTATCAGATCCCTTTGTGCTGCCATGGGCGAGCGTGCCAAGAACGGAATTAAACATATGGAGGATGACTCTTCATTTGAAAGGGTAATCTTTACTAAAAAGATGAAAGCTGACTATACTCTCTTAATTCCGCAGATGTCTCCAATTCATTTCAGACTTCTTGAGCCTGCTCTTAAATACAGCAATTTTAATGTGGTGCTTCTTCCGCCTGTGGATAAGAACGCAGTGGATGAGGGATTAAAATATATTAACAATGATGCCTGCTATCCAACCATTGTTTCACTGGGTCAGATTATAAGCGCTTTAAAATCAGGTAAATATGACCTTGACAGAACCGCTGTATTTATGTCTCAGACGGGGGGACAGTGCAGAGCGTCCAATTATGTTTCTTTGCTTAGAAAAGCGCTCATAGACTTAAATATGAGTCAAATTCCGGTGGTTTCCGTTAACACTGTAGGGTTGGAGAAAAATCCCGGCTTAAAATTTACTCCTAAATTTGTCATAAGAGCTATGATGTCTTTGGTATACGGAGATTTATTCATGAAAGTTCTATATGCCACAAGACCTTATGAGCTTAAAGAGGGCTCGGCAAATGCCCTTTATGAAGAACTTAGCCTCAAGGCTGAAAAAGCTTTAGAAAAGGCTAAATGGGGCGAGTATAAAGCGCTCTTAAAGGAAATCGTAAAAAGATTCAGCCTCCTGCCTTTAAGAGAAGATTTAAAGAAGCCAAAGGTAGGTATCGTAGGAGAAATTTTGGTAAAATATCATCCGACTGCCAACAACGACCTTGTGGGAATTATAGAAAGTGAGGGTGGAGAAGCAGTCGTTCTCGATCTCATGGATTTCTTTAATTACGGCTTTTACAGCAAAAAATATAACTACGAAAATCTTTCCGGCGACCGTAAGACCATGATTATTAACCAGCTGTTCTTAAATATAGTGGAATTTTTCAGAAAGCCTTACAGAGCAGCACTTAAAGGAAGCAAGTTCTTCCATCCATCCACTATTTCAGAGATAGCAGCCAATGCGGAAAAAGTAACTTCTCTTGGCAACCAATGCGGAGAGGGTTGGCTTCTTACGGGAGAGATGGTGGAATTGATAGACAATGGAGTAGAGAATATTGCCTGCTTACAGCCTTTTGCCTGCCTGCCTAATCATGTTACAGGCAAGGGAATGCTTAAGGCTTTGCGCAAGAGAAATCCTTATGCCAATATTGTAGCCGTGGATTATGACCCCGGCGCTTCAGATGTAAATCAGCTTAACAGAATAAAGCTGATGATGTCTACCGCCTACAAGAATTTGGAAGAGAATGTGTAACTTTTCTTGTATTTGCTACTGCAATGTAGTATAATATTGCCGTTATTGTGTACTAAATTAGTAAATATATAGAAAAGGGAGGTGTCTCCATGGGAAGACACGGTACAATCGCAGGACGTAAGGCGGCACAGGACTCTAAACGTGCAGCCGTTTTCACAAAATACGCAAGAGCTATTACGGTAGCAGCTAAAGGCGGCGGAGATCCGGAATACAACGCAGCTCTTCGTGTAGCTATTGAAAAAGCTAAGGGAGTCGGCGTTCCTAACGATAACATTAAGAGAGCTATTCAGAAAGGAACAGGCGAACTCGGCGGCGAAACCTACGAAGAACTCAGCTTTGAGGGTTATGGCGCAGGTGGAGTAGCTGTAATTGTTGACGCTCTTACAGATAACAGAAACAGAACAACTGCATCTGTTCGTTCCACTTTTGATAAGTTTGGCGGAAATCTCGGTGCACCTGGTTGCGTATCCTATATGTTCTCACGTAAGGGAGTTCTGATTATCGAAAAATCGGATTCCGTTAATGAAGATAAATTGATGGAAGATATGCTTGAAGCAGGAGCTGACGATATGGTTACAGGAGAGGATTTCTATGAAATTACTTGCGAACCGGCAGTTTATACAGAGGTTCATGAAGCCTTAACAAAGGCAGGATATGAAATGGCTGAATCCGATATCGAATATGTTCCGTCTATGGAATCAAACCCAACTGATAACGCCGTTATTAAACAGCTTCGTAAGATGATTGACGCGCTTGAAGATAACGATGATGTTCAGAAAGTCCACACAAACTGTGGTATTGACCTTTGGGAAGAAGAGTAGTAAAATAAAGCTAATCCTGAATATCTCGTTAAGGTTATTTAATTGAACCTACACTTACGCATTGGAACTCCGTGTCTATTTAGAATATGTCAGGCCTCCATTGGCAGAGGAAGACAGACGCTGGTAGCAGGAAATCCACCTATCAAATGATAGGGCGTCAATTAAAGCCTGACGGTTATTCGGGTGTTATTATGCAATTAACTGGAGCTTTGCACTTGTAAAGCTCTTTTTAATTACAAAGGGATATGTTGTGAATTGATTAATTGGTGATTTTGCTTGAATTTTGTAGTTTAAGAGTGTATAATCGTTTCGTAAAGCAAAACATCATATCACAATGTGAAATGACGAGGATAGAAATGGCAGAAAGTAATAATTCAAACAACGTAAAGTCTGTAACTAAGGCTTTTCATATTATAGAGGCCTTGGACAAGGCAGAGGAACTTAGCATAAGTGAACTTTCCAATATGTTGGAAATGGACAAAACAACGGTACATAGAATTATCAGTACCATAAAGGACTGCGGTTTTGTGACACAGAATCCGAAGACCAAGAAATATGCCAACAGCATGAAATTCTATACTTTAGGCAGAAATGTTATTCAAAAGAATGAACTCGGTCTTATCGGTCGCCCATATATCAGACAGATTGCTCAAATTACCGGTGAAACCGTTAATCTTGGAATACGCGTAGGAAATTCCGTTGTATATATTGACAGAGCTCAAAATGAAACAGGCATTCAGGTAGCCACAACCACGGGAAAGAGCATTCCAATGCATTGTACGGGAATGGGAAAGGCTATTATGGCACAGCTTTCTCCACAGGCACAGGACGAGGTTATCAATGAAACAAACCTGGTGGCATATACACATAATACAGCTATAAGCAGGGAAAGCCTGATGGAAAAACTGAAAGAAGTGGAAACCATGGGCATAGCCATAGACCATGAAGAGTTTGAAATCGGACTCATTGCTTTTGGCGCACCCATATTTAATGCAGATGGTGAGCCCTTTGCGGCTATCAGCATTTCCTGCCCGACCGTTAGATACAATGAGCAGCGACAAAAAGAGCTTTTTACTAAGCTCTTAAGT
>JBHBZU010000003.1:0-54136 GCA_041797745.1 Bacillota bacterium | reverse complement strand
GGAGCTGGTCTTGAAAACCAGTGATCCCGCAAGGGACCGTGGGTTCGAATCCCACCCTCTCCGCCATAATTTAGCCGGGAGAAGTACTCAAGAGGCTGAAGAGGACGGTTTGCTAAACCGTTAGGGTTCGTTTAGGGCCGCATGGGTTCGAATCCCATCTTCTCCGCCATATATAGGGGTATAGCTCAGCTGGTAGAGCAGCGGTCTCCAAAACCGCGTGCCGTGGGTTCGATTCCTACTGCCCCTGCCAACTTTAATAATAATTTTATCGGGGTGTAGCGCAGTTTGGTAGCGCAACTGGTTTGGGACCAGTGGGCCGCGGGTTCAAATCCTGCCACCCCGACCATTTTTTCAAGTTGATTAGGGCCTTTAGCTCAGTTGGTCAGAGCATCCGGCTCATAACCGGCAGGTCCCGGGTTCAAGTCCCTGAAGGCCCACCATTTATAGTTGATATCTATGTATGCCCAGATAGCTCAGTCGGTAGAGCAGGGGACTGAAAATCCCCGTGTCACTGGTTCGATTCCGGTTCTGGGCACCATATTTATTACAAAGGTAGTTTCATGCTGACGAATGTCCGTGAGGCTGCTTTTTTTTATGTTAAAAAACATAATAGTATAGCTATTTGTTGTGAAAATAAGCTTTAGATGGTATTATATTTTTAGCAGTAACAGGAAAGCAAGGTAAGGTATGCGAATTAATACTATAGGCGAGTATTTAAAAGAGCGTTTTGGAACTAAAGTAATAAAACTTTCTTTAGATGGTGGCTTTACTTGCCCAAACAGAGATGGGAGTAAAGGCACAGGAGGGTGTATTTTTTGTTCTGAAGAGGGTTCCGGAGATTTTGCCTCGGCTATTACCGCAGAGGGTATAAAAGAAGCGATGAAAGCTCAGGCAAAGCTACTTTCTCTTAAGTGGCCCGAAGCTAAATATATAGCCTATTTTCAATCCTATACAAATACCTATGCACCCTTAGCGGAACTTAAAAATAAGTTTGAAGCGGCTTTGTCTACGGATTTAGATGTTGTGGGGCTTGCTATTGCAACGCGTCCCGATTGTCTTTCAGAGGAAATTTTAGATTATTTAGAGGAACTTAATAATCGGACTTTTTTATGGATAGAACTGGGACTTCAAACTTGCCATGATAAAACAGGTAAACTTATAAACCGTTGTTATGACAGCAGCGTTTATGAAGAAGCGGTAAAAAACCTGGGGAACCGCAAGATAAGAGTGGTTACTCACCTTATTTTAGGGCTTCCCGGTGAAAGTCGTCAGGATATGCTGGAATCTGTAGGCTATGTTTGTAAGCCCTTATCTTCTTTCGGAGTGGATAAAGCTGATATAAAACCGGCTGATACAGGTGCTTCAGAATATATTTTTGGTCTTAAACTGCATTTATTAAATGTAATACGCGGTTCTTGCATGGAACTAGAATATCCTGACTACGTGGCTTTTGAAAGTATTGATGATTATGTAAATTTGGTAGTGGAAGCTCTTCGCATTATACCGCAGGATATTACTATTCACCGTATGACTGCGGATACTAAACGCAGCAGCCTTATTTCGCCTGAATGGAGTTACAGGAAACGCACTATTTTGAACGGTATTCATAACAGGATGCGACAGCTTGAGGCAAAGCAAGGCGATAAATTATAAATTATATAAAAACAATATGTATTAAAGGTAGCAAATATAAACAAATAACACTCCTTAAGAATTAAGAAAGCAGAAAACTATGAAGAAAACTATTTTGCGTAAATATGCGCAATTAATCGCCAAGGCAGGTGTAAATGTTCAGAAAGGGCAGGAAGTATTTATTGCAGCGGAGCTGGATCAACCGGAATTTGTGAAAATATTGGTGGATGAATGTTATAAACTGGGAGCTGCAAGGGTTGTGGTGGACTGGTCTTATCAACCTTTAACTAAAATACATTATCGTCATCGTACAGTTAGAAATCTTTCTAAACTGGCAAATTACGAAGAAGCCAGATGGCAGCATTATGTAGAAACCGTTCCTTGCCGTATCTATCTTCTTTCTGAAGACCCTGACGGATTAAAGGGGGTAAATCAGAAGAAAATGGCTATAGCCCGCCAGCGACAGTATCCTGTTATAAAGAAATATCGTGACAAAATAGAGAATAAGTATCAGTGGTGCATTGCCGCTGTACCTGGGGAAGCATGGGCAAAGAAGCTGTTTCCTACGCTCACACGTAATCAGGCGATGGAGAAGCTTTGGGAAGTTATACTTGAAACTTCAAGGGTCACAGATGACCCTATTAAAGCGTGGGAGGAACACAATCGCAATCTTCATGAGCGTTGCGAATACCTAACTAACCTAGGTATTGAAAAATTGTATTATCAGTCATCAAACGGAACCGACTTTACGGTTTGGATGATTCCTGAGGCTAAGTTTTGCGGGGGAGCCGAAAAGAGCCTCCAAGGCATTGTCTTTAACCCTAATATTCCATCAGAGGAATGTTTTACCTCACCTATGCGCAGACGTGCCGAGGGAGTGGTCTATGCAACCAAGCCTCTTTCTTATGAGGGGCAACTTATCGAAAACTTTTGGATTCGTTTTCATGAGGGAAAGGCTGTTGAGTGGCATGCGGAAAAGAACCATGAGCTTTTAACAAAAATGATTAATATGGATGAGGGAAGTGCATATCTTGGAGAGTGTGCATTGGTACCTTACGAATCGCCTATCAGGAAGAGCGGTATTTTGTTTTACAACACCTTGTTCGATGAGAATGCAGCATGTCATCTGGCTCTTGGGGCGGGTTTTGCAGATACCATTAAAAATTTTGAAAATTACAGCTTGGAAGAATGTCGTAAAATGGGGATAAATGACTCCATGATTCACGAAGACTTCATGATAGGCTCGGAAGATATGAATATTACAGCTACCACTAAAGATGGCAAGGAAGTTCCAATCTTTAGAAATGGCGGCTGGGCATTTTAGATAAAAACAAAGGAGAAAAAATGGCACAGTTATATTACAGATACAGTACCATGAATGCTGGTAAATCCATTGAAGTTATTAAGGTAGCCTACAACTACGAAGAACGTAATAAGAGAGCGCTGCTTTTAGTCCCTGCTGTTGACGACAGATACGGAGTAGGAGTTATTACTTCCAGAGTGGGCTTACAAAGGGAGGCTTTGATTATTAAGGATGAGACTGACATTCTTCAGCTTTTCATGAATGAAAACAATAAACAGAAAATTGATTGTGTAATCATCGACGAATGTCAATTTTTAAGACAACATCATGTTCAGGAATTGGTTGAAATAGTTGACAGTTTTAATATTCCGGTGTTGGCTTACGGACTTAAAAACGATTTCAGAAATCAGCTCTTTGAGGGTTCCTACTATATGCTGGTTTACGCAGATAAGATTGAAGAAATTAAAACTATCTGTTGGTGTGGGCGTAAGGCTACAATGGTAGCGCGTATAGTGGACGGTAAGTTCGTAAAACAAGGGGATCAGATTGTTGTTGGCGGCAATGATATGTACGTTTCCCTTTGCCGTAAGCACTATAATGACGGTCGCATAGGACCAGATGAAAATGAAAAATAATTTTCCCACTTTACCGTGTTGACTTTATCAGTTTTTAATTGTATATTAGTCTAGTACGTATAAAAGCACCCAAACCCGAAGAATTAACACATGAGGGCGTAGGGGTATTCCTGCAAAAGCAGGATTTGTCCAAAGGAGAGAAAGGCTTCTCTCTCAGAGCCGCACGACCGAGTAAGGCGGCAATATCTGAAACAAACCGAGGTTCCCGCCAAATGAGCGGGGGTACCAATTAGGAGCTGATAATTCTAAAATGAACAGAATTGAAAACATTAAGGCCTGCGCGGATATGAAGAAATCCGTAGGGGTGTCCGCTTGTGTTAGGACATTTACAGGCACTTTCGCCGAAGACGGCAATAAAATAGAAATTCATAGCTCAGCGCTTATGCGCCGGGCTATTTGTGTTTCTTGTATTAAGGAGGTAAGAATATGATAGAATTGAAACACGTACGAAAGGAATTTGGCAACGTTACACCTCTTGAGGATATTAGTGTAACTATCAACGACGGTGACGTCATTTCTGTCATCGGACCCTCAGGTACAGGAAAGTCAACATTGCTTAGATGTATCAATATGCTGGGGGCACCAACTTCCGGTCAGATTATAGTTGACGGTGAGGATATTACTGCAAGAGGCTATGATTTGAATCAGGTTCGCAAGAAGATGGGAATGGTGTTCCAATCTTTCAATCTTTTCGGACATCTGACAGTGTTGGAGAATATAATGGCGCCGCAGATTACTCTTTTAGGCAGGAGCCGTCAGGAAGCTTACGATAAGGCCATGGATTTATTAAATAAGGTTGGTCTTTCCAGTAAGTCACTTAGCTATCCGGATGAACTTTCCGGCGGTCAGCAGCAACGTATTGCCATTGCCAGAGCTTTAGGCATGGACCCTGAAATTATTCTTTTTGATGAACCGACTTCCGCACTGGACCCGAGCATGATTGGAGAAGTACAGTCGGTAATTCGTATGCTGGCTAAAAGCGGTACCACCATGATGATTGTTACACATGAGATGGATTTTGCCCGCAAAATTTCAAACAGAGTGTTCTTTATGGACGAGGGTAAAATCTATGAAGAGGGTACTCCAAAGCAGATTTTTGAGCAGCCTAAAAAAGAAAAGACAAAGCGTTTCATCAGAAGACTTACCTCTTTGTCTTATCACATTATGGACAATGACTTCGACTTTACAGCCATGTATGATGAACTTCAGGAATATGCTGAAAAGTTACTGATTGAAAACGAGAGAACCAGTAAGCTTCAGCTTTGCCTTGAAGAAATCTGCGTGAACAATATTCTCGAAAGAGATATAAAAAGAGACGTGCTGGTAGGCATTGAGTATTCTGAAAAGCATGATACTTTGGTAATGAAAGTTAGATATAAGGGTGAACACTTTGACCCTAAGGATACAGACAATTCCCTGTTTACAGAGGTTTTAGAGGAACGTACAACCATCTTTGAAGATGAAGTTTTCCCTGAAGAAGAACCCTCCGCAGAGAATCCATGGGCAGCATACAACAATAAGATTACTATCAGCTTTAAGTGGGAGGAGGCATAGACATGAAAAATACTAGAAGATTAGCTATAATTATTTCAACTTTGGTTATGCTTTCGCTGCTTATGAGTACAGTGAGCTCCTTTGCAGTGGAGACTAAAAACGGTCTTAAAACTATCAAAGATTTAGATGAAAAAAAGGTGGGCGTGCAGACAGGTGTGCTCTACGAAGATCTTATTAAGGACAAAATGAAAGGCGAGGAATGGTTCTATTACAAGATGCCGAACGATATGATTCCTGCCTTAAAGTCCAATAAAATAGACGCTTACCTTATTGAAGAAGTAGGCTTTTACGCTCAAAGATATGAACATCCTGAAC
The DNA here is from genome assembly GCA_041797745.1 of Bacillota bacterium. GTDB lineage: Bacteria > Bacillota > Clostridia > Peptostreptococcales > Anaerovoracaceae > UBA3871. The sequence goes on along the minus strand of JBHBZU010000003.1, from coordinate 48,697 downwards.
TGGTGAGACTTGAAGAATCTCCGGGAAGTAAGGATTTTGCCGTTATCGTAGGAAACAACAGCAATCAGGACAAATTCTTCCAGCAAATTCAGGAATTTATTCAAACAAAGAAAGCGGACGGCTGGCTCGACAAGCTATATGATTATTGGGTAAAGAACTGGGACCCTAATGTTTGTAAGATAGAGAACATACCTGAAACTACAGGAGAAAACGGTACCGTATCTATTGCAATCGAGGGAGGCTATGAGCCTTTTTCCTTTGAGAGCAACGGTAAGTTTGAGGGTTATGATGTAGAGTTTATGATGAACTTCTGTGCAGCCTACGGCTACAAGTGGGATTTTCAGGCTATGGAGTTTGATTCCATCGCTCCTGGTTGCGTTTCCGGTAAGTACGATTTTGGAATGAACATTGTAGTAGACCAAGAGCGTGCAGAGGCTTCCGTACTTTCCGACCCTTATTACAGATGTGATGTTGTATTTGTTTTAGAGGGCGCGAACCAAGAGGAAACAGGCTTTATAGAAAAATTGGAGCACAGCTTCCATAAGACTTTCATTAAGGATAATCGCTGGAAACTTTTTGCTTCAGGTATCGGAACTACACTTTTCATTACCTTAAGCTCCCTTTTATTCGGAACACTTCTAGGTTTCATAATGTTCATGACATGTCGTAGGGGCAACAGACTGGCTAATAAGCTGACTGAAATAATATGCTTCTTCATAGACGGTATACCGACAGTAGTATTCCTAATGATTTTAGCATTTATCGTTTTTGCAGATTCCAACTTAAATGTTTCATGGATTTCCATTTTAGGCTTTACCCTCATCTTTGGATGTGGCATGTATGACATGCTTTGCGTGGGCTGCAATGCTATTCCTAACGGACAGTATGAAGCTTCACGTGCGTTGGGTTACAGCGATAAGCAGAGTTTCTTCAAGATTATTCTGCCTCAGGCAGCAAGACATTTCTTGCCGATATATAAAAACGATATGATTTCCTTAATTAAGGAAACCTCTATCGTTGGTTACATCGCTGTTATGGATTTAACTAAAATGGGTGATTTGGTAAGAAGCCGTACTTATGACCCGTTCTTCGCTTTGATTGCCGTAGCTGTTATGTACTTCATAATAGAGGGAGTTCTTACTGCTGTAGTTAACTGCGTAGAACGAGAGCTTGACCCTAAAAAGCGTTCTGACGAAAAGATTCTGTCAGGAATCAAAGAAGTGGAGTAATTGCACACTTAAAGAGTTTGGGCGACTGTTAAATCAATAATTGTAGAAAGTTTGAACTAATACAAACTATATAAACTGATGTAAAAATTATAGGTTTATAGGTTATAGATAGAAAATAAAAAACCGCTGTAAACATTGGGAACTCAGTGTATGCAGCGGTTTATTTTTGAAAATAAGGTTAATAAGCTTATAGGACAAAAAGTGTTGATAAAACCCACTGTAACCCTTGGAAAATACGTGTTGCTGTGGGTTCGAACTTGTTTAAAACAACTTTAATGGTGGAGAAAAGGAGCTTGCAAAGCGCTTAAAGCACTTGAATTTTCAAGGTTAAATTATGCCATATCTTCTATCCTTATAGGAAAAAATAGTTGGAAAAACAGATATAAGTATTAAAAATTCAACATATAATCAATCGGTAGAAAGGATGATGAAATCATCTTCTTTTTTTTGTGCCACATCTTCGGTATACCTGCGAAGAGGGGATTCACTTCTTACGTTGTCTGAAGCTGATGTTTGAACGGCGGGAAGCTCTTTTACAAACTTTTCTAAAGCGGAAATATCCTGATCTTCCAACATATTTTTCAAAGAATCGGCATTTTGCGAGGCAAGGGAGCCGTACATAACAAGTCGTGCTTCTTTTGCTATCATTTCCTGCTCTATCTGTAAGCTGGTTTTCTTTAAATCAAAGGGCAGTCCGTCCTCGGTGATGGATTTTTTTAAGAATATATTTATAGCGTCTGCAAGTGTAAGACCCAGTTTGTCATAAACTATTTCTGCCTGTTCTTTGATTTTAGGGTCAATTCTTAAGTTTATATTAGCTGTTTTAGCCATTTTAGTTTACCTCCCGGAGCAGTAAAAATCAAAGATATTGTATAACAAAATATATATTTGGTCAATCATTGCAATACAAAAAAGAAATTTATTTTTAGATAGGTGTTTTAGATAGGAAAGTGCAAAAATGACTTATGCGAAATTGGATGGTAGCTCTGATGATTTTAGGGAAGCGGCAGATGAGGGAATAATTGTGAAGGTAGAACCTGTTGCTTTGAAGAAGATTGAAAGAAAAAGTAAAGAAAAATCCATGAATTTTCCATTGCCGTCTTTGAAAAAAACGGCTATTTGTGGTATAATCTATGGCAGCATTTTATCATAGCAGAGGTATTGTCTTTTGCAGAAACAGTTTATAGAAATTCGAGGTAAGAAGCATGAAATTTAATCATACGGATAAATTAGAACCAATGGGAACTCTTGCCTGTGAAAGCAGAGACTTGAACCTTTATACCGGCGATATTTGTGATAAAAAAACGGACTTGGAGCCTTTGCTTCTTCATTCTTGTTGCGGACCTTGTTCCACCGCTGTACTGGAGAGGCTTATGGGGCAGTACCATGTAACTGTTTTTTTCTACAATCCGAATATAACGGATTATGAAGAGTATCAGCATAGAAAGCGCGTGCAGAAAGAGTTTATTGAAAAATACAATCTTAAAAATTTAGCAGGTGCTCAAATAAATTTTATAGAGGGGGATTACGACATCGATTCGTTCTTTAAGGTGGCTCAGGGCTTGGAGCGTGAAGCAGAGGGTGGACTTCGCTGCGAGCAGTGTTTCAGGTTAAGACTTGAAAAAACTGCACAAAAGGCAGTGGAGCTTGGAATTAACACTTTCGGTACTACACTCACCGTAAGTCCATACAAGAATTATGACTTAATCACTATGATTGGAACGGAATTTGCTCTTAAATACGGGATTTCATGGCTGGATAGAGATTTTAAGAAAAAATCAGGCTATCAACGCAGCATAGAGATGTCAAAGGAATACGGCCTTTATAGACAGCATTTTTGCGGTTGCGATTTTGCAAGATTTCAGAACATGAAAAAGTAGGTATTTAGTAAAATACATCTAAAAAAGAAAATTAAAAAACAGAAATAGATACTAGAAAAGGAGAAGACAAATGTCAAAGTTAATTATTCCAGAGGGTGGTTATACACCGGTTATTGATTATATGGAAAGCCAGAGAGCTATCAAAAAAATTAAAGATTTCTTCCAGCAGGAATTAGCCTATGGACTTCAGCTTCGCAGAGTATCTGCACCCTTGTTTGTGGAACCTGCAAGCGGTCTCAACGACAACCTAAGCGGAGTTGAAAGAACTGTTCAGTTTACGCTGATGGATATGGATGAGGCAAAAGTCGAAATTGTTCAATCCTTAGCAAAGTGGAAGCGTATGGCTCTTGGAAAGTACAGGATTCCGGCAGGTCACGGTATCTATACGGACATGAACGCCATAAGACGCGATGAAGAGCTTGACAATCTTCATTCCATCTATGTAGACCAGTGGGACTGGGAAAAGACCATTACCAAAGAGCAACGAACAGACGAATATTTGGAAGAGACTGTAGTTACTATATACAATGCGGTTAAAAATCTGGGGGACTACGTGAACAGACTTTATAGAGGGCTTCAGACAGAACTTCCTAACGAGATTACTTTCGTGACTACTCAAGAATTGGAAGACAGATGGCCTGACAAAACGGCTAAAGAAAGAGAAGACCTCATTGCTGAAGAAAAGCGTGCGGTATTCATAAAGAAGATTGGCGGAGTTTTAAAGTCCGGTGAAAAACACGATGGAAGAGCTCCTGACTATGACGATTGGGAATTAAACGGAGACATCATTTTATGGAATGAAGTTTTAGGTCGTTCCTTTGAAATATCTTCCATGGGAATCAGAGTAGACGCTGAGGCTATGGCTAGACAATTAAAGCAGGCAAAGGCAGAAGACAGAAAAGGCTTGCCTTTCCACAAGGATATTTTAAATGACGAGCTGCCATACTCCGTAGGCGGAGGTATCGGTCAGAGCAGATTATGTATGTTCTTCTTACGCAAGGCGCATATCGGTGAAGTTCAAGTTTCCGTATGGCCGGAGGACATGATTAAAGAATGTATGGATAACAATATTTTCATACTGTAATTTTAAGTATAGAGGTAATAGCAACATATGTACGCAGGTGTAATTATAGACAATAAAACAGATCATACCGACAGTGTCTACACTTACATTTGCGATGAACAGGTGTCGGTTGGCGCTAAAGTTTATGTGCCCTTTGGGCGAGGCAATCGTGAGAAGAGCGCATATGTTGTCAGCACAAAAGAAGTTTTGGAGGAAGAGCATAGTGGGCTTAAGACTGTTTTAAGGGTAGACGAAGAAATAAGTCTCACGGAAGAAATGATGGATACTGCACTTTTCATGAAGAAAAGATACCTTTGCCGAAGTATAGATGCAATAGAGTGTTTTACCCCCTCAGGAAGTTCCTCAAAGAGAGGAAAGAAAAGGGTGCCCTTAAAGGAAGCAAAGGCGGACATTCAGAAGATTGAAAAGCTGACAGAGGAACAGACCCATGCTCTTACAAAGATTTACACAGCTATTTACGGGGGAAGTTCTGAGATTTTTCTTCTTCATGGCGTGACAGGATCAGGCAAGACGGAAGTGTACATGAGGTCTATTGCCAAAGCCTTAGAGACGGGCAAAGGAGCCATAATGCTGGTTCCTGAAATCTCACTGACTAAACAGATTATCGAACGATTCTTCGGAAGATTCGGACGTGAAAATATTGCGGTTCTCCACTCAAAGCTTTCCATGGGTGAAAGATACGATGAGTGGCAGCGCATACGAAAGGGTCAGGCAAAGATAGTAATAGGAGCCCGCTCGGCTGTATTTGCGCCTCTTGAAAATATAGGGCTTGTGATTATGGACGAGGAGCATGAAACCTCTTACAAATCGGACAAAGCACCTAAATACGAAACTATGGAGATAGCATTACGCAGGTTAAAAGCCTTTGGAGGCAGTCTCATATTAGGTTCAGCCACACCCTCTGTCACATCATATCAGAGAGCAAAGGATGGTTTATACCATCTCCTTGAAATGAAGCAACGCTACAATGAGGTGCCTCTTCCAAGAGTAAGGGTGAAAGATATGCGAGAGGAACTTTTGGCAGGGAACAAATCCATTCTCTCGAGAGAACTTGCATTAAAGATTGAAAAAACTTTGGAAGCGGGAGAACAGGTAATTCTCTTTCTAAACAGAAGAGGTTATTCCACCTTTATCTCATGCAGAGAATGCGGCTATGTGCTTAAATGTAAGGATTGCGGCATTTCCATGACCTACCACAAATCTGCCAAGACCGCGGTGTGCCACTATTGCGGAGGCACTGCAAAGGTACCTGACAACTGCCCTGAATGTAACAGCAGATATATAAGACACTTCGGTACGGGAACAGAAAAAGTTGAAGAATTTATTGCCGAAACTTTCCCAAATGCCAAGGTGGGTCGCCTCGATTTAGATACTGTACGCACTAAAGGAAGCGTAGAACGTATCTTGGGAGAATTTTGTAAGGGAAAGACCAATGTGCTGATAGGTACCCAACTTGTTGCCAAGGGTCTGGATTTTAGAAACGTAGGTCTTGTGGGTGTAATTTCGGCAGATGTGTCCTTAAATATTCCGGATTTTCGTTCCGCAGAGCGAACTTTTCAACTGATTACGCAAGCGGCAGGCAGAGCCGGTAGAGGAGACAGCAGAGGAGAAGTGGTTATTCAGACCTACACTCCCGAACATTATGCGGTACAGCAGGCGGCAAAGCAGGATTACAATGCTTTCTTCAATCAGGAAATTCGCCTGCGGAAACTTTTGAAATATCCGCCTTATTGCGATTTAGTGCAAATTATGTTTACAGGAGAGAGGGAAGATTTTGTGGAAAAGCTGGCTCTTCGCGGTTATCAACTTCTATCTGAAATGATGAGTAAGGAGCAGTTGGAAAACGTGTTTAAGCCACAAGCCGCACCTGTTAAGCAGGAGGCGGGCAAATTCAGATATCAGATATTGATTAAAATTCCAAAAGGCGAGAGAAACACATATACAGCCTTTGTAAAAACTCTTCGCCAAAGGGTTATAGATTCAAAGAGGATTACTAAAAACAAGAAGAGTGATTATATGATGCTTGTGGATTTTAATCCATACAGTCTCATATAGGGTGAAAGGAAAATAAAATGGCATTAAGAAATATTGTAACAGAGGGAGATCCTATTTTAAGAAAGAAGTGCAGGGTAGTGGAGAAAGTGGATGACCGTATCCGCGGCATATTGGATGATATGCTGGAAACCATGCAACAGCAAAACGGTGTAGGAATTGCAGCATCGCAGGTGGGAATCTTGAAGAGAATGTTCATTGCCATGCCGCAAGAAGATGAAATTATTTATATGATAAACCCTGAAATTAAGCTGTCAGAGGGAAGTCAAGTAGGTAATGAGGGTTGCCTCTCCGTACCGGAGATGATAGGCGAAGTAGAAAGACCTATGCATATTATTATGGAGGGTTTAGGCTACAACGGTGAGCCTGTCACTGTGGATGCGGAAGACTTCAAAGCAGTGGTGCTTTGTCATGAATATGACCATCTGGATGGTATTCTCTACACAGATAAAGCAACAGAGGTTTGGAATCCTGCGGAAGATTCTGAGGAGGAATAAGATTGAAAATTATTTTTATGGGAACGCCGAGCTTTGCGGCAGTAGCTTTAGAAGCTCTTACAGAAAGTGAACATGAAGTGGCTTTGGTAGTGTCACAGCCGGATTCTCAAAGAGGAAGAGGGAAAAAGCTCCAGCCGACTCCTGTAAAAGAGGTAGCCTTAAAACATGATATTTCGGTGATTCAGCCGGAAAAGCTGTCTTCTGATATTGAAGCAATGAATCAGCTGAAATCAATCAATCCGGATATTATAGTTGTGGCAGCTTATGGACAGATAGTTTCCAAAGAAGTTCTGGAAATAGCAAAATTCGGATGTATCAACATACATGCCTCTCTTCTTCCTAAATATAGGGGGGCGGCACCTATCCAGAGAGTTATTATGGAGGGTGAAAAGGAAACAGGCATAACCATTATGCAAATGGCTGACGGGATTGATACAGGCGATATGATAGCAAAGGTCAGCACGCCTATAGAGCGAAAAAACTTTGAAACCTTGCATGATGAATTGGCTGCAATGGGGGCAGAGCTTCTTATTAAGACTCTTCCTGAAATTGAAGCAGGTACTGCTACATGGGAAAAACAGGATGACAGTAAAAGCTGTTATGCCAAAATGCTCTTTAAATCTGACGGAAAATTGGATTTTTCTAAAGACCCTGTAGAGCTTGAAAGACTTATCCGTGGCTATTATGGGGCATATACTCTTCTTGAGGGCGAAACTTTGAAAGTATGGGCAGCAGAGGCTTTGCAGCAGCAGACTACAGCAACCGACGGTACAGTTATTAAGGCAGACAAAGACGGGATTTTGGTGAGTGCGGGAGGAAAGCTCCTAGTGCTTAAAGAAATTCAGGCTGCCGGAAAGAAAAAGATGTCAGTGGCGGATTACCTCAGGGGTAAACCCATTGAAGAGGGATTAGTTTTAGGAATTTAGAAAGCCTAAACTTCTGAAAGGAGATAATCATGGATGCAAACAGAAAGACAGCCTTTGCTACCTTACATGATGTGGAAACCAAGCAGTCTTACTCGAATATAGCATTAAATCATCAGATTATTATGGGGAAACCCAATTCTCCCGCTTTTGTAAGAGAACTGGTTTATGGAGTTTTAGAAAATAAGCTTTATATTGACTATATAATAAACAGCCTAGTTGCCAGCGGCATAGAGAAAGTGAAAACGAAAGATTTAATTATTCTTCGCATGGGAATCTATCAGCTGGGGTTTATGGATTCGGTACCCGAATATGCGGCGGTAAATGAAAGTGTAGTGCTTGCAAAAAAATATTGCAGGGGCAGAGAAAAATTTATCAATGCGGTACTTCGGGCATATCTACGGAAAAAGGACAGTATAGTGCTTCCTGACAGGGAAAAGGAGCCGTTAAAATATCTTTCGGTGAAGTATTCCTATGAGCCTTGGATTATTGAGCTTTGGCTTTCGCAATATCCTGAAAATTTTGTTGAAGAATTGCTCATTGCCGGTAACGGTACCCCTCCTCTTACCATAAGAACAAATCAATTAAAAATCGGAAAGAACGAGCTTAAAGAACTTTTGGAAAAAAAAGGTATTGAGGCGAGAGCAGGTGCTCTTTATGAATATGCCCTTTATGTTTCTGCGGGGGGACAGCTTCTTGAGTCGGAACTTTTCCGTCAGGGCTTGTTTTCCGTTCAGGATGAATCTTCCATGATGGTTGCAGCAGTAATGGATCCTCAACCGGATGAATGTATTATGGATGTCTGTGCGGCTCCCGGAGGAAAGACCTTTGCAATGGCTGAACGTATGAAAAATCGAGGGCGCATTATTTCTACGGATGTGTACCCTAGAAAGCTGGGTATCATAGGCAGCGAAGCCGGACGTTTGGGAATAAATATTGTGGAAACTAAGGCATGGGACGCTACCAGAGTGGACGAGGAACGAATTGGTAAGGCAGACAGAGTTTTAGCCGATGTACCTTGCTCGGGACTGGGAGTTATCAGGAGAAAGCCTGAAATTAAATACAAGCGGAAGACTGCTGAAATGGACAGCCTACCGGAGAAACAGCTTCAGATTTTAACAGCTGCTTCAAAATATGTAAAGGATGGGGGTGTGCTGGTTTACAGCACGTGTACCATCAATCCAAATGAAAATCAAAGGGTAGTAGGGGAATTTTTAAGCAATAACCCTGATTTTGAAAAAGAGGATATGGTTCAGTTACTTCCGAATGTGAATGAAACGGATGGCTTTTTCATTTGCAAAATGAAGAAAAGGATGTAGTATTACAGAGGGAAATTTGAGATGATTCAATTAGGTTTTAAGAGTGACAAGGGGATTCGGAGAATAAACAACGAAGATGCTTTTTTCCTAATCCCGTCAGAAGATGTTTATATTGTCGCAGATGGAGTAGGGGGAGCATGTTCGGGGGAAATTGCTTCCAGAACTACTGTCAGCCGCATAGCTGATTATGTAGACAGACACCCGTTACATCATGAGACGGAAGAAGAGGCAGTGGCACGTTATTTTTTAGAATGTGTTAAGGCAGTCAATTCCGAAATATATGAAAGTGCGAAGAAATACGAAGAGAATAAAGGCATGGCAACTACTTTGGTGCTGGCATATGTAACAGAAAATGCCGCCTATATCGTTAATGTTGGCGATAGTAGAGGTTATGTTTGCAGAGGTGGTGCCATGACCCAGATTACTGAGGATCACACCTATGTGAATACCCTGCTTAAGCGAGGGATTATTACCAATGAAGAGGCAAAGAATCACAAGGATAAGCACAAGATTACACGTGCCATTGGCGGAGATGCCGATGTTGAACCTGATTTTTTCAGGATAGAAACTAAACCGGGAGACTGTATTTTGCTTTGTACAGACGGTCTTTACGGCGAAGTGGATGATAAATCCATGGCGAAAATTTTAAGCAACCCTAATTACAATATGCAGGATGCTTGTTCAAAACTGGTGAATTTGGCAAACAGACGTGGTGGAAGAGACAATATCACAGTAGTAGCATTGAGGGTTTAGGAGGAATTGTATATGAGTACGAGATTACTTGCAAATAGATATGAATTATTGGAAAAAATAGGCGATGGAGGTATGGCTGTAGTTTACAAGGCAAGATGTCGCCTTTTAAACAGATTTGTGGCTATTAAAATTTTAAAGCCTGAATATGCCAGAAATGCAAAGTTCATCGAAAACTTTCGCAGAGAATCCCAAGCAGCTGCCAGCTTGTCACATCCGCACATCGTAAGTATTTACGATGTGGGAAGAGAGGGAAATATACACTATATCGTAATGGAACTTATTGAGGGGCATATTTTAAGTGACCTTATTGAAGAAAAAGGACCGCTGGATTGGAAAGGGGCTGTGGAGATTGCTAAACAGATTTCTTCCGCCTTGGCATTTGCCCACAAGAACCATATCATACATAGAGACGTAAAGCCTCATAATATTCTGCTGACGGCTGGCGGTACCGCTAAAATTACAGATTTCGGTATTGCCAGAGCTCTTAATTCTACAGGCTATGATGAGGAAACTCAAACTGTTATGGGTTCAGTGCACTACTTCTCACCTGAACAGGCGAGAGGTGGATATGTTGATGAAAAGTCAGATATATACTCTCTGGGAATTGTTCTTTTTGAGATACTTACAGGCAAGGTACCTTTCGATGGAGAAAATCCTGTATCCGTGGCGCTTATGCACATAAACGACCCAATGCCGAGACCTAGCGAATTTATGGATGGTATTCCGACTCAAATTGAAGAAGTTATTATGAAAGCTACGGACAAGCTCCAAACTAACCGATATAAATCGGCGGATGAAATGTATGACGCCTTGGCTCATGCTGAATTTGACGCAATGATGTCTCAAAGAGCAGGTGGCGCGGCTTCTGCAACTGCAATTTCTCAAGTGGATACGGAAAATGAAGCGGACGCTTTAGAATATAATGAATCAAACGAAGAGTTTGAAAGTGAAGATAAGGACTTGATTGCTGCGGAGGAAAGCGGCAAGAAGTCAAAGAAAAAGGAAAAGAGCAAGAATAACAAGGAAAAGAAGCCTTTGGATAAGGTGTTAATCGGTGCCGTTGTTGCAGCGATTGTAGTGGCTATTCCTGTTAGTATGCTGTTATCCCGTATCTTTTTAGGCGGAAACGCTAAAAGCTTTGAAGTTCCTGACTTTAGGGGAATGACCTTGGAAAGCGCTCAAGAAGTGGCAAGCGAGTATAAACTTAAAATTGAAGAAAACGGCTCGGTTTACAGCTCGGAATATGAACTTGATACCATCTGCTCTCAAAATCCTGATGTGAAAGAAAAGGTGAAAGAGGGTAAAACCATAAAGGTTACTATCAGTAAAGGTATCAAGGAGGGAACTGTTCCTAACCTTGTGGGTAAGTCAAAATCAGATGCGGAGTACGCACTGAAAAAATACGGCTACAAGGTGGGAAGCGTTACGGAAGAGGCTAACAGTTTGCCGGCAGGCATAGTTATTTCTCAATCGCCGGCAGGTGGCGAAGAGGTAAAGCCGGGTTCTTATGTTTCCTTTGTAGTCAGCACAGGTACAGCGGCGGGCGAGGGCATTGTTCCTCTTCTTTTAGGTAAAACGGAGAGCGAAGCAAAAACGCTTTTAGAAGCTGTAGGACTGAAGCTGGGCAGCATTTCCACCGAAAAGAGCAGCACCTATCCTGAGGGTCAGGTTATCTGGCAGTCCGCAGAGGCAAAGTCAACTCTTGCAGCAGGAAGCGCTGTAAATGTTAAGATAAGCGCCGGTGAAAACAGCAACAACGGGGGAAGCCTTCAGAATCCGTCTTCCATATATGTAAGTTACGACAAGGCGGCCAATGATGTGTTCTGGCTTACGGTTACAATTTCTGACGAGTCGGGAATGCACAACGTTATTACAAGGTCACAGCGACTTAAGGCGGACGGTGGCGAAAACGTTCCTATTGAGGGTGTGGGAAAAGGTACGGTTACAGTAGTCTTTGACAATACTGTTGTTGAACAGCACAGCGTAGACTTCGGAACGGGGAACTGATGAGAGGACTTCTAATTAAAGGAATCGCGGGCTTTTACTATGTAAAGGCGGAGGATGGAAGCGTTTATCAATGTAAAGCCCGAGGAATATTCAAAAAAGACGGGGTAACACCTACAGTTGGGGATCAAGTGGAAATAGAAGTGTTAGATGACGGAAATGCTGTTATCAATACCATATATCCAAGGCAAAACATATTTATAAGACCCCCTATTGCCAATGTGGATACTCTTGCGGTGGTGGTGGCAGCGGCAAGACCTGACCCCAGCTTTCAAATTATTGATAAGTTTCTGGTAATGGCTGAAAAAAATCACATAGATGTAGTGCTTTGCGTAAATAAGATAGATTTGGCGTCTGAAGAAATTTTAGACAAGTTTAAGGAAATCTACGAGCCGATATACCCTGTGTTTTATATAAGTGCAAAGGGAGCTTTAGGAATAGACGAATTTAAACGGGCGATGTCAGGAAAGCATTGTGCTTTGGCGGGACCCTCGGGAGTTGGAAAGTCTACTTTGGTAAATCGCCTTGAGAATGTCGGGGCAGAAACCGGAGAAATCAGCCAAAAAACCGGTCGGGGAAAGCAGACCACAAGACATACTGAAATCTTTGACATGGAATATGGAGGCATGATTTTTGACACTCCGGGCTTTACCTCATTTGAAGTTCTTGATTCTGATGAGGAAGAGCTGCAACATCTTTATCCTGAAATGTTGGCGTATTTGGGAAAGTGCCGTTATGACAACTGCCGTCATTTAAAAGAACCATCCTGTGCAGTGCGTGAAGCTGTTCGTGACGGTAAGATAAATGTTTCAAGATATCGTTCTTATGTGGGGCAAATTCAGGAGATTATGGAAAAAGAACAGAATAGGTATTAGTTAGATACTTTATTTGGAACTTTATTTTACTATAAAATTTATATTTAAGTTTATTTTGATTTTAAATTGATTTGATTTGGAGGAAGAAAATGAAAAGGTTAGCACCATCAATACTTTCAGCAGATTTTTCTATACTTGGTCAGCAGGTGGCTGAAATTGAAAAAGGCGGCGCAGAGGTCATCCATGTGGACGTTATGGACGGTCATTTTGTTCCTAATATTTCTTACGGGGCTACGGTTATGAAGAGTTTGGTGGGGAAAACCAAACTTCCATTTGATGTACATCTTATGATTGAAGACCCTGATAAGTATGCAAAGGATTTTGTAACACCACAGACGGAATATATTACTGTTCATCAGGAAGCCTGTGTTCATCTTCATCGCAGTATCCAAAACATAAAGAGTTTAGGTGTAAAGGCAGGTGTTGCGCTTAATCCCGGGACTCCTGTGTCTACCTTGGAATGTGTTTTAGAAGATGTGGATATGGTGCTTATTATGAGCGTAAATCCCGGCTTTGGAGGTCAAAAGTTTATTCCTTTTGCGCTGGAAAAGGTTAGAGAACTTGTAAAGCTTCGTGAGGAAAGAGGGCTTAATTTTGAGATTGAAATTGACGGCGGAGCTACTACTGCAAATGCCAAAGAATTGATAGAAGCAGGAGTAGATCTTATGGTGGCAGGTTCTGCGGTCTTTGGAGCAGAGGACATCCCGTCAAGATGTAAGGAATTTAACGAAATTATTAAGTAAGAAACAAGATTATTAGTAATTTCAATGAGATTATTTAGGCGCAGTCACAGAAATGTGGCTGTGCTTTTTTGTGACAAAATGTAGAATTTAGAAGCATGTGTGGTTAAGCTTGTCAGAAAGAAGCTGTAATTATACCGTTTTGGTCACAGAAAATGAAAAGTCTTAAAATTTCTCGAAAAAAGTTTTGAAAACTTATATTTTTGTGACCGTTATGTGACCGCACAATAATATAATAAACTTGTTTAATGAAAAGAGGAACAATATAATAATAATTTTAAGTAAATGTAAAGGAAAAACACAATGCAGAATAAAGTAAAGAAAACATTAGCAATAATATTAGCAGTTCTAGTTACTCTGACTTGCTCACCTACATTCGCATTTGCAGGTAGTGACAAGCCACAGAGAGACGAAGTTCAGTATAATGATACTGAAACTGCCATCGACCAGACTATCAAAGAAAATGTTGAAACAGCTAAAGAAGCTGCTGCTACAGTGCAGTCAGTTGTTGCTGAAGCTAAGGAAAAGTCTTCCGAGGCGGCAGAAGCTGCAACTACAGCCTTAAATGAAGCCGCAGGAGTACCTGCTGCTAAAGCAGAGGTCAATTCTCTTACAGAACAGGCAAAGGCTGTTAAGGCAGAGGGCGAAGCTGAAAAGGCTAAAGACGAAAAAAATATTAGAAATGATGTTGAATCCGCAGTTAAGGACATGAATCCAGACATCGATACAGTAAACGCTGAAGCTGCAAAGGCAGCTGATGAAGCAAAGAAAGCTAAAGAAGCTGCGGCAGCAGCACTTACCGCTTCAACTCAGGAAGCAGCTAAACAGCTGGTAGCTAATGCACAGGCAGCGGCTAAGGCTGCAAATAATGCTTCCAAAGCGGCAGAAAAGGCTTATGAAAGTGCAGTTAAAAAATTAAATGCTGCACAGGTTGCTTATGATAAGGCAGTTAATGAGGCAAACGCTAAAATTAAGGAATATAACGAAAAAATCGGTAATCTTCAGGCAGGTGCCGGCGAAGCAGAAGCAAAGGTAGCAGCTGCAAGAAAAGCTTTCAATGAAGCAAAGGCTAAAGCGGATAAAGCGGCAGCAGAAGCGGCAAAAGCTAAAGAAACAGCTGAAAAGGCAGATGTAAAAGTTCAGGCGGCAGCAGACGCAGCTATGAATTTCCATGTAAATCCTGCCAAGAGTGAAGTAAATACTGCACAGCAGGCAAAGGATAATGCAACTACAGCGGTTGCAGAAGCACAGAATGATTTAACTGCTAAGCAGAATGCTTATACAGCAGCAATCGACACTATTACAGCAGAAGCCACAGCTTATCAGGATGGAGTTGTAGCTGCAAAGAAGACAGAACTTGATGTAGCACAGGCAAGATATGATGAAGCAAAGCGCAATTACGATAATGCTAGTTTTATGGAAATAATTATATATAGGGCAAAAATGAACGATGCAGGAAAAGCATTAAACGAAGCTCAAGCTGCATACGACAGAGCAACTTCCGAATCCTCATACAATACAGTAGTTGATACTTGGCTCAAGGCTTCCCCTGAAAAACAGGCAGTAACAGAGGCTACAAAAACATTGGAAGCTCTCCAAGAAGCAGAATATCAGAAAGCGGCAGAACTGGCAGACGCAAAGGCTAAGCTGGGTGATTCCGAAACTACCAGAGATTCTTACATTAAGGCAGTCAGCGAAGTACTTGCGGACCCGGACAATGAATCTGCGCAGGAAGCTGCTGAAAAAATTATTGCAGCAGTAGGCGAAATCGTAAAGACCTATTCAGATTATATAAATGCTACAGAGTACGACAAGGCACTCTGTGATTGGGCAAACGACTTTTATCTTTGGAATGCTATTGACCGTAGCAAAACTAGAACAGACTTAAATAACAAGTATGGTTCAGACTTCTGGAGAAGAGTTAACGATTTAACCGGACTCTTTGGATATTCTTCCGATACAGAAGAAAAGATTGACGAAGTAATGAGCCTCTACAGAGCAGAACTCTTAAAGGCGGAAGAACAGGTAGCTTTCAGCAATGCATACGTTGCAAAAACTAACAGTACAAAAGCTTTAGCAGAAGTGGTTGAAGCTGATAAGGTTGCACAGGAAGCAGCTAAGAAGCTGGCAGAGGCAGAAGCGGAGCTTCAAAAGGCTGAAACAGATTTCAATCAGGCAGTAGAAGACCTTAAAGCTGTAGAACAGATTAGCGACGTAGATGTTACAGACGCAAAAGCAAAGCTGGATTTAGCTAAAGAAGCGGTTGAAGAAGCCGGAAAATTAGTTGAGAAGGCAAAGAACGATAAGCAGGCAGCTGATAATGCTCAAAAGGACGCGGTTAAGAAGTTAGGACATATTGAAAAGGGGGCAGCATTCTATATCCTTAAATATGGAGAAGCTGTTCCAACAGTAGTAGGCAGACAGAATACTGCAAAGTTCTATTCCAAATCTTTAGGTGCAATGCAGCTGAATAATGCTAGTGCAGAAACTCAGGAAATTTTAGAGGGCACTACCACTACCGAAAAGAATGCGGTAGAAAGCTTCTTGAAAGCGGGCTGTGCTACAGGTAACTATGATGAAAGTATTGCTGTTATCGAAGCCAATGCTAAAAAGTATCTTTCAGAGCAAGGTCTTGCATTAACAGAGACTAGAGACGGTGTTGAATACGAATTGGCAATAAATTGGTACGCATTCAAGTATGATATCGCTGATGGCTTCCATGTAGACGGAGAGGTATATTATAAGCCTGTTCAGGCTCCAACACCTACTGTACCTGTAACTCCTGTAGTACCGACAGCTCCTACAGGCAATGGCGGTGGAAGTACAACATCAACAACTAAAACTGATGTAACCATTAAGGATGAAGAAACTCCACTTTCAGAACTTCCAAAAGAAGAAATTAAGGACAACGATGTTCCAATGGCTAACCTTTCAGAAGATGAAATCCTTGATGAAGAAGTTCCCCTTTCAGAGCTTCCAAAAACAGGAGGTATGGGCGTAGGTCTATTCTTCCTTGCAGGAGCAGCTCTTGCAGGTGCAGGTTTCGGCATTAGAAAAAAGAACGATTAATAAAACAAAATAAAATTAGATTTATCTAAAAAGAAGCGACTATCTTTAGCAGGATAGTCGCTTTTGTATATGGGGTATCAGGGGCTTAAAGATACCTCAATTATTTTTTTATTTCTCCCAATTTAGCTGTGTCAGAAAATATGCGGATGTCTGGCATTAGTTGTGGTATCTCCAACTTAAAATGTGGTCTGTAATCGGGGGCAGAGCGAAAACCTCCGATATTAACAAGGGGGCAGTTGGGTCAAACTCAATAAAAGTGTATCCAACCTAAACCGTGGTTCGCAATCAGGGGTAAATTTAAGAAAATTAAGGGGGGATATAAGAGGGGTGAATAAAAATGTAAAAAGATGGTAAAAATATATTGACTAAACCGCGGAAAAGATGTATAAAATATACAGGTAATATATTACAGTAAAAAATAGGAAAAGTTCATTGAACGTTTAGCCTCAATTAATTTTATATAAAAGTTATTTGAGAAGCGATAAATCTATTGCGGAGGAAATATGTTATTTGAAGAATTTAGAGAATATATCATTGAGCACATTTTAGATAGCAGACCGGATTTAAAGGAAAAGGCAACTGTGAAAACTGCAAGGGTGATAAAAAATAATGGCAAGGAACTTACCTCCCTTAACATTATGGAAAAGGACAGGAATATTTCACCCACTATTTATTTGGAATATCATTATAAGGATTATGTAAATGGTAAAACAGCGGAAAAATGTATAGCAGAGATGATTGAAGTATATGAAAAATATAAACTGCCCTTTGACATTCATACAGAGTTTATTGAAAGCTTTGAAGCGGCAAAAGACAGAACGGGGGTAAGGGTTATAAATTATGATATGAACAGGGCATATCTTGAGGACAAGCCTTTTTACAGATATGGAGATTTAGCGGTTGTGTTTCATGTAAGATATGAAAGCTTTAAATTTGGAAAAGGTTTTACTGTAATTACAAATAAAATCTTAAAGGAGTGGGGAGTAAGCGCAAATAAGCTTCTAAACTCTGCCTTAGATAATCTGAAAAAAGATGGGGAACTGCAAATAGTCAATATGTTTGTTTTTACAGATGAAGCAGGAAATTTACATTTGGGAAAAGAAGAACTTCCGGAGCAGATAGGAGCCGGTATGTATGTTTTAAGCACAGCAGAGGGGGTGAATGGAGCGGCAGGCATTCTCAGAACGGACTTACTTCAAAAATTTGCGGAACGCGCTGAAAAAGATTTCTATATAATACCCTCTAGTATTCATGAAATCATCTTGGTACCGGATTTTGACAGGATTAATTTATCGGAATTAAGAGAAATGGTGCTGTCGGTAAATACTCATCAAGTAGCTCGGGAGGAAGTATTATCCAACAACATTTACTTTTTTGATTGGAAAAAGCAAGAGCTTAAATTAGCCGGCACAAATATGCCTATGATTTTGGAAATGGGAAGAGAAGAAAAATGTTCATAAGAAAATTTAAGTCTGTGATAGGTGTTTTAATAATTCTGATGGCAGTAGCGGGTCTTTATTTTTGGGAAACTACGGGGAGGCAGGTGGCTCTTACCGAAGAGGTGGTGATGAGCAAAGAAAGTATTGCTAAAGGTCAGGAAATTACCCAAGATATGCTTAAAGTTCAGCCTGTACTTAAAGAAAATATTGCTTCTACCGTAATAATGCCAAGTGAAGAAAGAACGTTGGTAGGGGAAATTGCACTTTGCGATATAGCGAAAAACTCGCAGCTTACAAAAGGCATGATCGGAAATTCGGAAAAGCCTGACGAAGACCTTTCATCCTTTGTTTTGCAAGGGGATTGGATTTATCAAAGAAGTGCAGCTCTTAGGCAAGGAGACGTTATAAAAGTTTACAATGAAAATCTAAACCAAAGCTTTGGTGAATTTACCATATCCTATGTAAAAGATAGAGATGAGAAAGAAGTCGTCAGCGAATCTTCAAAGGAGGGTAGCAGTATTTGGAAGCGCAGTAATGGAAGCGGTACTATTGATAATGTTGAAATCATGTGTAAGTTAGAGGACTACAAGGGGATTTTGAGCTATATGTCAGCCCATATTGATGATTTGAACGAAAATGCCCATGGACTGATTTTGATTCAGGTAAACAGATAGGAGGCAGATATGAAAAATATTATTGCTTTTCACGGCTGTGACAATAAGGACGGATGTACCATGGTGGCGCAGTCGGTGGCTATGGCTTACGCAAAGAAAAATAAAGAAGCTCAAGTATTATTCTTTTCACTTTCAAATACCCCAAATAATCAGTTTACAGATATTAGTGTAATAAGCCTTAAAAATTTCAAAGAAAAAATCAAGAGAGGAATAGATATTAAGAAAAGTGAGTTGGAAGAAAGTAAACTTTTGGAAAGGGTATATTTTCTGGAAAGCTCAGGTCTCTTTGATTTTTTAGAAACTTCATATAGTAAAAGTGTAAACAGCCGTGGATTAGAGCAGCTTGCAAAGGATACTTTTTCTTGTGACATGGAGGCTAATTTAGAGTCAATGCTTGCAGGTATCAGTAGGCAGTTTGATTTGGTGGTTTTGGATACGGGCTGTTCCGTTCCGAATAAATTATCAGGAATAGGACTTAAATTGGCTGATAAAAGGCTTTTGGTTACTACAGGGGGTGAAGCCTCTGTTAGCAGATTATTTAGAGATAAGGATGAGTATGAAGCATTCGGAATTAAGTTTGAGGGCTTGATTATCAACAAATCAAAGGGTGCAGAAGAACCTGTTATATCATATATTTCAGATATGTTTCCGAATACCTTTGAAAAGACATATTCGGTACGTGAAACAGGAAGCTGGCGAACGGCAGAACTTATGCATAAAACCTTTTTTGAGTTAAAATCCTTGGGTTTTTCCCGAGACATCAATCGAATTGTAAAGGAGCTTTCAATATGAATATTGAAAAATTTTATGAGACCTGCGATTTGGTTCAAAAGGAGTTTTCCAGATTGTTTGATGAAAACATTGCAAGAGAAGATTTTCTTGAACTGCAAAAGAACGCTATTGTGGGGAGGGCTAGAGAAATAGAGTATTTTGAAGATAAAATACAGGGGATTTTATTCGGGCTTGAAAGAGCTTACGATGAATTTCCATCTTGGTATGAAAATCTTCCATCTGCTGTTTTTAATGAAATTTGGGGTATGGCAGGTATGGCTCAATGGTTTAATGAAGAGTATAGAGAGTCCACCTCCGCAAAGATTATCGGAAATCGCATATATTTTTTGAAAGACAACAGAATGCAACTTATGCCTCAAAAAATTTCAGATAAGAGACGTGAGCAACTTATAAGAGCTTTACTTTTGGCAAATCCTCGCCATAGAATAGGCGAGAGCTATTATGAAATATACATGGAAGACGGTACCAGAGTAACTATCTTTAAAAATGAACTGGTTAAAAACAATCAGGACGTCATAATTTTTAGAAGATACACAATAAAAAACTATACTTTTGGGGAACTGCATGCAAGAGGTATGATTCCGCCTGAGTTTGAAGCCTTTGCTAAAAAGCTCATAGCAAATGGCAGCAATGTAGCTTTTGTTGGGGAACTTAGAAGCGGTAAAACAACCATGTTGACTGCTTGGCAGAGTATGGAAGACCCTAGCCTAGAGGGTGTAATGGTTGAAACCGACCCTGAAATTCCCATTAATAAAATTATGCCGCAGGCACCCATTATCCAGATTTTAGCTGATGGCGAGAAAATGGAAAATATAGTGAGGGATTTAATGCGAAGCGATGCGGATTATTTTGTTTTTGGAGAAGCCAGAGATGCTGTGACTTTGGGAACTGCCGTGAGAATCGCGGAACGAGGAGGGCGCCGAGTAAAAATGACTTATCACATCACAAATCCTTTCCTTTTTCCGCAGGCAGTAGCAGGTGAGCTGGTTATGAAGTATGGCGGAGATTTGAAATTGCAGACCTTAAGAGTGGCGGCGGCTTTTCAATATCTATTTCATTTTAAAACTGATACAGACGGTGTTAAACGGTTAAAAGGAATATACAGCATTGAAGTCAATCAAAAGGAAAGAACTTACAGCATAACAAAGGGATATCTTTCCAAAACGGCAGAGCTTTGTGAGGAAAGAAGAGTGGAATATGGTTGATTTAGCAATCAGGACGCTTTGCTACCTACTGTTTTTATCAGGAGTAATAATGCTTACCTATGACAGCTTTAAAAGTCTTTATGTTATGTTCTACTACCGAAAAAGGCTTCGACCTCCAAGGAAAAAGAAGTATCGGGTTTTAGATAAGGTGAATATGTTTGTGGAGACTACAACGGGATTTGAGAAAAAAGGGGGCGTATTTTTAGGTACAAGTATCACATTACTGATAGGGGGAAGCATTGCAGGCTGGAAAGCAGTCGGGCTTTTCTACGGCGTGCTTTTGGGTATAGCCTTTTCCGTAACTCCTGCTTTGGTGCTGAAAATTAAACTGGAAGCTATAAGAAATCGCGGCAGTCGCGAGGGTGAAACTTTTTTGGCAGAATTAATCAGCCGTTATCGTATGAGCAGCTATAATATGAACTCTTGTCTTGAGATGTTGACACAGTCTGAAAAAACAGGAAGTGTTTGCTACAAGCAATGCCAAGAGGTGTTGTCGAGAGCCAGAGAGTCATCAAGAAGCAGGGAGCTTTATAGATGTGCTGACGGCTTTTCCTACGCAATAGGGACTAATTGGAGCAGAATGTTGGCTTACAACATCGGACAGAGTATCTGCTTTGGCTACAATGTTATGTCAGGGATGGAGGACATATTGTCACAGTTAAGGGAAGCGAGACAGCAGGAGGAGGAAAGAAAACGTATGAACTCTGAATCTGCAAGGCTGGTATTGTTTATGGTACCCTTTACTTATGCCATAACGGTTTATTTTACAATTTCATGGCTGGGGCTCGGGGTCGGGAAACTGGTTAAAAATCAATTCTGCACTTCAGCCGGAATCAGTTTTTTACTTGCCATAGCCTTTTTGTTTCTCATAAATTTAGTGCTAATCAGCATGGTTAGGAACAGACGTTTTGATTATTAGGGGGAGACAATGGATGGAATAATATATATTTCTGTGGTATTTATGCTTATAACAGGCTTATATTTTACGGGGATATTTACAGGGGTATTTAGTAAAGAGAACCGACTAAAAAGGATGGCTTCTAAAACTAAAGATTTTTCGGTAGTAAAGAAAAGGGTCGGTTTAAAGATAAAAAATTGGTATCCTGTAAAGCTTTACTACGAAAACAGGCTTGAAGAGGAAATACTTTCGGGACTGGCAATTATGCGTAATTTAATAATTTCCAGTGACGAAATTACCATGACAACAGATTCGGTACTGGGGAAATTGGCACAGAACAGCAGACATTTTGAAGAATATTATCAGAGAATGTTGGTACTTATTCGAAGCGGGAAAACAGAAAAAGCCAGAGCTGTATTTTCGGGAACTTTCAAAACGTCACTTTGTGAGGAGTATATGAATCTTATCTTTGCCTGCGATGAGATGGAAGCAAGACTGCTTATGGAGATATTGCTTTCCATGCAAAAAAGTCTTAGGGAAAAGGGAAACACTTTGGGGCGTAAGAGGGATGAAATAATTAGCGACTTGTTATACGTTCCGGCAGTATTTAATGTAATGCTGGTTTTTGTGAATTTCATTTATGTGGCTTATTTTCTTGAACAAAAGGAAATACTGTCAAAATTGTTTCTCTAACATTACAAAAAAGAAAATACGTAAAATATTATTTCAAAATCACATTGAATATACCAATTTGTAATATGAGAATATGGAGAATCAGTAAAAGAAACGTATTATGGTAAGGGGGAAATGGCTAAAAATAAGCTTTTTAAATGTAAAAGCAACATATTTTTAAAATGTAAAAGCAGTCAAAAGAAATTTTACGCAAATTTTATAAAAACGAATAAAAAAATTAACAGGAGGAGAAAATGAAACAGATTATAGTATTTATTTCCAGTATTGTACTGGGGATAGCAATAGCAGGAATGATTTTGGGATTTCAGACCAGTGCGCAGACCATTGCGGATAATGCCATGGGAGATATAGCGACATTTAACCAAAGAATATAGAGGCATAGCATGAAACAAATGATAGTAATGGTTAGTATGATTACTTTGGGAATTTTTATTTTTAATTTGGTTGCAGGTCCCTCAGATGATTCCATTTTAAACGGAATCGGTAAGCTTTGGCAGGCGGGGCTGGATGCCAGAAATTATTACGGAGCCTGAGGTGAAAGTCTATGAAAGATTTTATAGTGCTGACAGCTATATTGCCCTTGCTTATGGCTTTTATCATGCAGTTTACTGTGGACTACCGCGGTCTTGAAGAGGTGCAGACCATACAAAATGTGGTGTACACCGTTAAGGAAACGGCGAAAGAAGAGGGGGGCTTTTCGGAAGAGCTTATAAATAAGATTAAAAACGATATATCTGAAAAACTTGGGATAAGTTCGGAACAGGTGAGAGTCTCCGTGGCAACGCCGGAGGGCAAGGTGGGAAGATTTGATGATAATCGAAATATCAATTATAGAGTTGAGGTGGAGCTTTCCGAAGTAATGGCAGCGGCACATCTCTTTGGCATAAGCAGCAAAGACAATAAAAGAACCTATGTAATTGACAGCTATACAGCCAGTGAATATGTAGGAGGCTACTGATGAAGCCTTTTATAATTTTTACAGCGGTGCTGCTTCTCTTTGCCATGTGTATATCCTATGCTGTGGACAATCAAGTCTATGTAAGCGAACTTAATTCTCTTAAAGCGGCAGCGGAGGAGTGTGCGGCTTCGGCAGCTTTAGAGATAGAGGATGAATACTTTGCTGAGGGAGAGATAGTAATAGATGAAGAAAAAGGTGAAATTGCTGCTCAAAAGCATTTTGAACATTATTTGGAACATATATGTATTGTGCAGGTAAAAGAATCGCGCATAGAAATGGAATTTGAAAAGGCGAGAGTTACTGTGAAACTTTATCTTGAAACGAAAGATTTGTTTTCCTTGCCATTTCTGTCAGTGAACAGACTTTGTCGAGTATCAACCTACGAATATGTATAATGCAAATTGCCGGTTAGAGTTGTGGTATTCGTTTTTAGTGCAGATTCGCCTCTTGCCTTGACTTTTCTAAACAGATAGGCTAACATAAAATGGTTAGGAAACAATTGGTTGGGGTATATATTTTTTCATACTCATAATACCGATTATAATAAATAGAAACGCTGTTAGGAGAAGAAAAATGGCAAAAGAAAAGATTAATTTTGAAGATGAACAGGTAAGACATGACTTTAGACATACTGCCTCTCACATATTGGCTCAGGCGGTAAAACACATTTGGCCGGAAGCAAAGCTTGCTATCGGACCTGCTATTGAAAATGGTTTCTATTATGATTTCGATTTAGAACATAAATTTACGGAAGAGGATTTTCTCAAGATTCAAAAAGAAATGAAGAAAATCGTTCAGGCAAATTATCCACTTGAAAGATTTGAACTTCCCAGAGAAGAAGCTATCAAGTTTATGGAAGAGCGCAATGAACCTTACAAGGTGGAACTTATTCAAGATTTGCCGGCGGACGCGATAATTTCTTTCTACAAGCAGGGCGATTTTACTGACCTTTGCGCAGGGCCACATATGGAATCTACAGGTGCTATTAAGGCTTTCAAGATTATGTCTGTAGCCGGAGCTTACTGGAGAGGGGATTCCAATCGTCAAATGCTCCAGAGACTTTATGCGACAGCTTTCCCTACACAGACTGAACTTGATGAATATATTGCTGTTTTGGAAGAAGCTAAAAAGAGAGACCATCGCAAAATAGGTAAGGAAATGGGCTTGTTTGCATTTAGAGATGAAGCTCCGGGATTTCCTTTCTATCTGCCAAACGGTATGACTTTAAGAAATGAACTCATTAACTTTTGGCGTAAGATACATAAAGATTGGGGATATGTAGAAATTTCCACACCTCAGATTATGAAAAGATCCCTTTGGGAAACTTCAGGTCACTGGGATCATTACAAAGAAAATATGTACACTACCATAATAGACGAAGAAGATTATGCTATTAAGCCTATGAACTGTCCGGGTTCTATATTGGTTTACGATTTAGAACCTCGTTCATATAGAGATCTTCCGTTAAGATACGGTGAATTAGGTCGTGTGCATAGACACGAACTTTCAGGAGCACTTCATGGAATGTTCCGTGTAAGATGTTTTACTCAGGATGACGCTCATATTTTATTGGCAAAGGAACAGATTAAGGAAGAAGTAGTTCGTATTGCACAGCTTTTCGATCAGGTTTACAATATGTTCGGCATGGAGTATACTATCTTCCTTTCCACAATGCCTGAAGACCATTTGGGCTCTGAGGATGACTGGAAGCAGGCTGAATCTGCACTTGCAGATGCGATTACTTCTATTGGAAAGACTTATATTGTAAATCCGGGAGATGGTGCCTTTTATGGACCTAAACTGGACTTCCAGCTAAAAGATTCCTTAGGTCGTACATGGCAATGCGGTACTGTTCAGCTGGATTATCAGCTTCCTGGAAGATTCAATATTGAATATACCGGTTCAGATGGACAAAAGCATACTCCTGTAATGATTCACAGAGTAGTATTCGGTTCCATCGAAAGATTCATAGGTGTCCTTACTGAGCATACAGCGGGTAAGTTTCCACTTTGGCTTGCACCTGTTCAGGTAAAGCTGCTTACTGTAACTGAAAAGTTTGCACCGTATGCAAATGAGGTTAAAAAAGCCCTTGAAGAACACGGTATGAGAGTTGTTTTAGATGACAGGAATGAAAAGCTCGGTTATAAGCTCAGAGAAGCTCGCAATGCCAGAGATAACTATATCTGTGTTATTGGCGAGCAGGAAGCTGAAAACAGGACTCTCTCAGTTCGTTCATCCAAGGCAGGAGACCTCGGAACTATGACTGTTGAAGAATTTACTTCTAAGCTCCTTGAGGAAATTAATACAAAAGCTAACTAATTTAGTCTAATATCGGCATTTGGTGAGGGACTTAAAGTACCGACCAAATGCCTGTATTTTTAACTGCAAAATTATTGTATATAGAAAGGCAGACAATATGTTTGGAAATGATAAGCACGATAAGGCATGGCGTGATGGAGTTTATGCGGCAACAGCTCATGACTCATTTGAAGCGGATATTTTTGAATCCAAGCTTTTGGCAGAGGGCATTCCTTGTGTAAAGAAGTATCAGGATGCCAGCAATTTTATTGAGATTGCCATGGGCAGCAATTCGGCCTATCCTATAGATATTTATGTTCCTGCTGATAAGCTGGAAGACGCTAAAAACATCCTCCAACCTGCTGAAATTTCTGATGAAGAACTTACAGCAGAAGCCATGGCGGCAGAGCCGGAGGAGAAATAGACAGTTGAAGTTGTCCACATCATCTGTGTCATGACATGGGAAATATTCGCATTTTATGTTTTGATTTAAAGAAAAATAGTTTCCTAAGCAATTAAAAAACATAAGGTCACATAGTGAGAAACTATTTTTTACTCAAAATCAAAGTAATTTGAAATTAAAAACAGTTGTTATTTTAAAATAAAAACGGTATAGACAGTAAAGTCTATACCGTTTTTTGCAAGTATCATCAAATATGGTGTTAAATAAATACAAATTGAAGTTATATTTGTTCATAATCAGCTAAAGGTAGAATTAAAACGAATTATAGCTGTACTTACTGAACCTTGAATGATTTTGAAGTTGCAGTTAAGGTTTTGCGGGTTATAGGATAAATACGTATATCGGATTGCTATTTACCTTTGGACCGTTTCTTACCCTCGGTTTTTCTTTGCCAGTTCACTTATATCGGAGAAACGGGAGATAATCTTGCCGTAAGCATCTCTGCGATGGGGCACCATACATTTGGAACAATCTTTAGTGCCATCCTCGGTGTAGCTATAATTTCCTCCACATTTGTCCCCCAAAGCGTAAAGAGGGCAGTAGCAAAATAGACAGTTGAAGTTGTCCACATCATCTGTGTCATGACATGGGAAATATTCGCATTTTCTGTTTTGGTTGAAAGAAAAGTTTTTTCCCTCCCAAAAAGGTTTGCCTTTGTCTGTATCGAACATGGTGACCTCCTATATTACTCCAATTCGGAAAGAAGAGATATGTCGTCAGCTATATAATAGACTTTCTTTTCGAATTTATTTGAAATAGCATCTGCCGGTCTTGCATTGGAAGACATTGAATTAAGTAAATCCAGCATACTGAAACTTTCTTCTTCCGGAATATATTCAATGAAGTCGCAATCTGCAAGGTTCTGGTGATATTCACACATTAGGCTCTTGGTATAGGCTAAATCGCCGATATCATCTATCAATCCGTTTTTCATAGCTTGCTGTGCGGAATAGATACGACCGTCGGCTAATTTGCGGACGGTTGCCTCATCCATGCTTCTACCCTCTACAATAACTTTGACGAACTGGTCATAGGCTTCATCAATGTAGGACTGCCAGATAGACTTTTCTTCGGGTGACATTTCCCTGAAAGAAGAACCCATGTTTTTGAACTTACCCGAGTCGATGTCCACCGCCTTTACACCGTATGTGTTCATGAGCTCGGAGAAGTCAAGGAAAGTGCCAATCTTTACGCCGATGGAACCTGTCATAGTATTGCGATTTGCAACAATGGTATCTGCCGGCATGGAAATATAGTAAGCGGCACTGGCTGCCATTGGTCCAAAGTAAGCGTAAATAGGACGACCGGTACATTCTTTGTAATCCATGAGCTTTAAGTACAGCTCATCCCCTGCGTAAACTTCTCCTCCCGGGGAATTTACATTAAGGAGAATACCGCAGTTTTTACTGTCCTCCATTAAATCGTCAATGGTGTCAATCAAAAACTCCTGATTGTAGGTATCTCCATAGGAATGGTTGCTTTGGATGGTTCCCTCTATATTAAGCACCGCAACATAAGGGTTGAGGTGGAAGAAACTTTCGCTGCTTGCAATGGCTATAAAGATACCTAAAAATAAAAATACCGCCAGTATTATAAGAAAAATTTTCATACCGCGGTGTTTTTTAGTTGGTCTTTCTTCCGTTACCTGCACACCGCTGTATGTTCTTTTAGGATTGTTAACTTCATAGGAAAAGCCGTTTCCCTGAAGTATAACTTTATCATCTTGATTAATATTGTTCATAATGTAATACCCCCTCATGATTAGATTAGTTATTCCTAATCTAATTTTTTAATCTCAATATTCGTAAATACACTATAAACTAAATTTACAAAAAAATAAAGGTTTTTAATAAAAAAGTGTTGACAGTGTACTATGCCAAGTGATACACTTAATACAGATAGAGAGGGCGGCAAAAGCGATCTGCCTTCATATCCGAATTAATGAGAGGGGGAAAAGTATGTTTCAACTGGATGTAAGAAGCAGGAAATCTATATATGAACAGGTAGTAGATAATCTGAAAGAACTAATCCTATCTGGCGTACTAAAGGAAGATGATAAATTGCCTTCCGTTAGAGATTTATCCGGCCAGCTTACTGTAAATCCAAACACCGTTCAGAAAGCCTATCGCGAGCTGGAACGTCAGGGCTATGTTTATACAACCTCAGGGTTGGGAACATTTGTGGCAGGCGCAGGGGACAGAACGCTGGATCATCATCAGTTAGGAGAGGTGCTGACTGTTATAAAAAACGCCATTAAGGAATTACAGTATTTAGGACTTAGCCGAAAGGACGCAGAGGCTAAAGTTAATGAGATTTTCAATGAGAGGAGAGACTGGAGATGATTAGAGTATCTAAGGTAACAAAGAACTTTGATAACTTCAGGGCGCTTGATGCATTAAATTTGAATGTGGGAAAGGGGTCCATATACGGATTGGTAGGCACTAACGGAAGTGGTAAGACTACTATTATCAAGCACATTACAGGAGTATTGAAGCCAGACGAGGGAGAGATTACAGTCGATGACCAGCCGGTCTTCGATAATGAGGTATTAAAGGCAAGGATGGGATATATTCCGGACGATTTAAACTTTTTCGGCCAATACAATTTAAAAGATATGGCTAGATTTTATTCAGAAGTATATCCAAAATGGAATGGGGAACGTTTTGATGATATGCTTAAGAAATTCGGACTTGAAAAGAAAAGAAAGATGTCGAAATTTTCTAAAGGTATGCAGAAGCAGGCAGCTTTTTCTCTAACTATGTCCACCATGCCTGATTTTCTTATCTTGGACGAGCCTATTGACGGACTTGATCCTATCGTAAGAAAGTTGGTTTGGAAGTATGTAGTAGAAGATGTAGCGGAAAGAGAAATGACGGTTTTAGTTTCTTCACACAACCTTAAGGAAATGGAAGATATTTGTGACAGTATAGGTATACTTTCAAAAGGTCGTATGGTTCTTGAAAAAGAATTGGACGATTTAAAGAGTGATGTTCATAAGATTCAGGTTGCTTTCAAGGGGGAAGCAACGGGAGCTTACGACAGGTTGAATGTTCTCCACAAAGAGAGCAGGGGAACAGTAGATCTCCTTATTGTAAAAAACAAAAGGGAAGATATTGAGAGGGAGATTGGCGCATTCAATCCAATAATTTGCGATGT
Organism: Bacillota bacterium; assembly: GCA_041797745.1. GTDB lineage: Bacteria > Bacillota > Clostridia > Peptostreptococcales > Anaerovoracaceae > UBA3871. Next base: position 19,696 of record JBHBZU010000003.1, on the reverse strand, counting down.
TTTGCCGCTATCTCTGGAAGAAGTATTTACGTATGAATTAGGAGGTACGAATGATGAATTCAAAGACATCCTATTTTAGCTTTTCAGCGGTGTTGTTTAAGGAAAACCTCAGACGCTTCTGGATTGCACCGGCGATAGCTATTCTCATAGGGGTGCTTGGTTTAGTTTTGCCGATTACCCTTGCTTATGAAAACGGAACTTATGAAGGCATGGCTCATTATATCAGCATGACTTTCAATAACTACAATCCTATTTGCATGGTTTTATACATGGCAATACCGCTTTGCAGCGGAATATATGTATTCCAATATTTGCAGCGAAGCGCAGATACCACATCCATTCATTCCATGCCGTTTAGCAGAAATAAGTTATTTTTCACAAATGTTGTTTCCGGCTTGGTTATGAGCACACTGCCTATAGCTTTTATGGGGCTGGTAATGCTTATTATTGCAAAGCCTACCTATTACGAATGGGGTCTTGAAAACGGACGAGTAGTGGATGAAGCAGCGAACGTATTTACATATATGAATGTTCTTGGATGGGTGGGAGACACTATTACCATTGCAATATTCGTAGTTGCCTGTACCGTATTGGCAGGAATCATTACAGGAAGCCCTGTAATGCAGGCACTTTTATCTGTGGCTTTTAACTTTATAACCTATGCCATAGCATTCCCTATTGTATATTTTGCAGATACATATCTTTATGGAGTGACATTAGACTTGACATTTCTTAGATATCTGAATCCTATCGTTTATGATTTTAGCGAAAAAGGGTGCAGCATGGGGTGGAAAGGTATACTGATTATCCTGGCAGTTTCTCTGATTATTATAGCAGTAGCTAACTTTGTATATCATATTCGCAGAAATGAAAGAACAGGAGATGCTATTACCTTTGAAATAGTTATTTCGGTATTAGGTATTCTTGCTACTATCTGCGGTCTTATCTTAGGAGGTATTTACTTCCGAATGGTAGGAGGCTCGGAAATTTCCGGTTATATAGGATATATAGTGGGCGCAGTTATTACCTTTATCCTTGCGAGAATGATTCTCACAAAGACTATAAAAATTTTCAACAAAAAGTCCATTATACAGTTTGCTTTATGTATCCTTGTATGTCTGCTTATGATTATAGGCTTCAAGGTGGACTTGCTGGGTATCAGCAGATATGTGCCTGAGGCTTCACAGATTGAAAATGTATCAATTACCATGATTAGTGATTCCGGCTATATAGACGGGCAACGATACAATTCATTTGATTTCAATATTGATATTCCGGAGGGAAATTCAGACATTCTTTTCAGAGGGGATACTATTATCTTTAGCGAGCTTGAAAATAAAGAAATTATCACAGATGTGCATAAGAGCATTTTGAAAAACAAAAAAACAAATAATGTGTTTGCGGGTGACAACCATTGGGACAGCGCTTATGAAAGAGAATTTATAGAAGAAGATATTTCCTATGAACATTTGAGAATCTATTACGCTCTTAAGGGAAAGACTGTAAGCAGAGACTATTACGTTTCGGTAAAATGGCTCATTGAAAACACTGATGTTGAAAAACTTTATGAATCTAAGGAATTTAAAGAAAGATATGCACTGTCCAATCTGAAATATATTTACTTTGGAGATGTAGAATTGCATAATTCCGTAACAGATGAAGTTATCTTCTTTAAAGGTGAAGATGCCAAGGCATTTATTGATGCTGCGGATAAGGACTTTGCAAACAGAAGTTACAAAGAAATGTGTAGCTATGAAAATGACACTTTTGCAGAAGTAACTGTAAAATATAAACCTAATGAAGAATTTTATAGCGGAAGTTACTATAAAAGCAAATACTTTGCCATAAAGAAAACGGATAGACATACTTTAGATTTTCTTGAAAAGCATGGGAAATTAGGTATTATTGCAGCAACAGCAGAAAATATTGCAATTGCCGATGTATCTAAGGATAATGAGTATTTAGGAAGTACCACAGACAGAGAATTTATCACCTTTGCCTTGGCAGTAGGCAAAACTTCAAATTACAAAATCGTTGACTTCGAGGACTATTATGAAATCGGACTTTATAATACCGGCTATGGCGGCATGACCGTAGGACAGGCGGGTAAGAAGAAAGAAGATGGTACGATTTCCGAAGAAACTTGGGAAGAAACCGTAAATACAGTTTCACCGGAAACCTATCTATATATTAACAAGGTGGATATGCCGGTTAAAATGTTGAAACTGGTTAAATAATTGCTATCCCTTATTGAAAATAAAAGCCGAGAGGATGTTAAGTGTTTTTACTTGACATCCTCTCGGCTTTATGTTATAGTGCTAGAGGTGTCAAGTGTTTTTACTTGGCAGAGCATGCTTATAGAGGTGAGAAATGTTTGATAAAGTCACATCCACCAGTTTACTATATGATTTCTACGGTAACCTGCTTTCTGACAGGCAGCGAGAAGTGGTGGGACTCAGATACGAGGATGACCTTTCTCTCGCCGAAATAGCTTCAGAGCTTGGCATTAGCAGGCAGGGCGTGCATGACGCTCTAAAGAACGGAGAACGTTCACTCCACGAATACGAAGAAAAACTGGGACTTATTCAGCGGTTTTCAGAGGAGATAGCAGCTATTGAAAAAATTGACGAAGAGCTTAGGGACATTATGGATGTTTACAGTGAAGATAAGACACTGGTAAAGAGGCTCTCCGATGTAAAAGATATTATAGACAGTATGGATTTCTAATGGAGGTAGCAGATGGCATTTGAGGGCTTATCTGAAAGATTACAGGCTTCTTTTAAGAAATTAAAAGGCAAGGGCGTACTTACAGAGGCAGACATAAATGAAGCAATGCGAGAAGTAAAGCTGGCGCTTCTTGAAGCCGATGTAAACTTTAAGGTTGTAAAAGAATTTGTTACGACTGTTAAAGAAAAGGCACTGGGTGCTGAGGTTCATCAAAGCTTGAATCCGGCACAGCAGGTAATCAAAATTGTAAATGACGAGCTGACAGCACTCATGGGCGGCGCAGGCAGCAAGTTAACATATTCATCAAAGGGCTTTACAGTTCTTATGATGGTTGGTCTTCAGGGTACAGGTAAAACCACCACTTGCGGTAAGTTGGCACAGTACCTGAAAAAAGAGGGCAAAAAACCTATGCTTTGTGCCTGTGACATCTACAGACCTGCGGCTATTGATCAGCTGGAAGTAGTCGGTAAGCAGGTGGATACTCCGGTGTTTACCATGAGAGATTGCAGAGAGCCTGAAAAGATTGCAGCAGCTGCCGCAAAGGAAGCTGAACTTAAAGGTTACGATGTGCTGATTGTGGATACGGCAGGTAGACTTCAAATAGATGAGGAATTGATGGAAGAGCTGGTAAGACTGAAATCCGCCATTAAGCCTCATGAGATTTTACTGGTTGTAGACGCCCTCACAGGTCAAGATGCGGTAAATGCTGCCGAGGGCTTTGACTCTCGATTGGGTGTGGACGGAATCGTCATGACTAAGATGGATGGTGATTCTCGCGGAGGTGCGGCGCTTTCTGCCAAGAAAGTTACAGGAAAGCCGATAAAGTTCATTGGTATGGGCGAAAAGCTGGATGCTTTAGAGCCTTTCCATCCTGAACGTATGGCTTCAAGAATACTTGGCATGGGAGACATGCTTTCCCTTATTGATACAGCTACGGCTGCCTACGATGATGAGCAGGCAAAGAAACTGGAAGAACGTATGCGTTCAAATCAGTTTACTTTGGAAGACTTCTTAGAGCAGTTCGGACAGGTTCGCAAGATGGGCGGAGTTGCTAAAATTTTGGATATGCTTCCGGGTATGAACAAGGGAGCTATGAAAGATGTGGATTTTGAAGAAAGCGAAAAAGAATTTGCGCATATGGAAGCCATCATCTTCTCCATGACTAAAGAGGAAAGAAACAATCCAAGCATTTTAAATGCCAGTCGCCGTAAACGTATTGCAGCAGGCTGCGGTCAGCCGGTATCAGCTGTAAATAACCTCATCAAACGCTATGAAGAAGCGAAAAAGATGATGAAGATGTTTATGGGCGGTGGCAAAAAGGGCAACCGAAAGATGATGCAGATGATGAAAAACATGGGAATGTAGCAATACAATAAATTTAAAACAGTCGTAAATTCAACAGAATTTATATATAACATCATTAAAATTGATTTGAAAAGGAGATATTTATCATGGTAAAGATCAGATTAAAGAGAATGGGTGCTCACAAGAAGCCTTTCTACAGAGTAGTAGTTGCAGACGCACGTGCACCAAGAAACGGTAGATTCATCGAAGAAATTGGTTACTACGATCCAATGAAAGAACCAAAGATTATCAATATTGATTCCGAAAAGGCAAAGAAATGGCTTGAAAACGGCGCACAGCCAACAGAGACAGTTAAGGGCCTCTTCAAGAAGTCTGGTATTATCGAATAAGAAAGCGGTGAAAACTAATGACAAAATTGGTTGAAGTGATTGCAAAATCATTGGTTGACAACCCTGATGCTGTGGAAGTAATTGAAAAAACGGACAAGCAGACAGTTATAATCGAGCTTAGAGTTGCACACGAAGACATGGGCAAGGTTATAGGTAAGCAGGGACGTATCGCTAAGGCACTTCGTACTGTTGTAAAAGCTGCGGCAACCAAGGCAAATAAGAAAGTAGTAGTTGAAATAGTACAGTAAATAGGTACTTCATACTATGTTGATTGGGCACATATATTATTTATATGTGCCTTATGTATATCAAGGAGAAATATGGACGAAAAAATTAAAATCGGACAAATTGTAAATGCCGTAGCCTTAAAGGGCGAGGTAAAGGTTTATAACTATTCCGATCCGAACCGTTATGACTCTTTAGATTCCGTGCTTGTGGGGGATGAAAGATGTTATATCAGCAAGGTAAGGTATCAGTCGAGCATGGTTATTTTAAAATTTAAGGGTATTGATGACCGCAATGCCGCCGAGGCTCTAAAGGGTAAAGAACTTTTCGTGCTTGAATCGGAACTGCCAAAGCTCCCAAAGGATACTTATTATATAAGAGACTTGATTGGAATGTCAGTTGTACTGGAGGACGGTAGGCCTATAGGCAGCGTGACTAACGTAATACAAAATCTTTCTCAAGACCTTTATGAATTGAAACTGAAAAACGGTAAACAGGGATACATTCCGGCGGTATCCGAATTTGTTAAAGATGTTGATTTGGATAAAAAAGAAATTGTTGTTAAATTAATTGAGGGGCTGTTAGACTTATGAAAATAGATGTAGTAACTTTATTTCCGGAGATGTTTCAGCCCATTGTGAATGGCAGCATTTTGGGAAGAGCCGCTGAAAAAGGAATCTTGGACATCAGCTGTACCGACATCAGAACCTATAGCAAAGACAAGCACCACAAGGCTGATGACTATCCTTTTGGCGGTGGAGCCGGCATGCTTATGCTGGCACAACCTATTTTCGACTGCTTAGAGTCTCTCGGAGTAGAGGGTGGCGGAAAAGAAAGACCTGAAAATCGCAAAGCTATTTATATGTCGCCAAAGGGCAAGCTTTTAAATCAGGAGATGATTGAAAATTTGGCAACCATGGAAAATCTGGTGATTCTTTGCGGGCATTACGAGGGCATTGACCAAAGAGTCATAGATTATTTCGATGTAGAAGAAGTTTCCATTGGCGACTATGTGCTTACCGGAGGGGAGTTGCCGGCAATGGTGCTTATTGACTCTGTGGCAAGACTCATTCCAGGAGTGTTGACGGGGGAAGCTTCCTCCAAAGGAGAGTCCATATATTCAGGGCTTTTGGAATATCCTCAATATACTAAACCCAGAGAATATAGGGGACTTCAGGTGCCGGAGGTGCTGTTCGGAGGAAACCATCAGCTTATTGAGCTTTGGAATTATGAGCAGTCTCTCCTGATTACAAAGGAGAGAAGACCTGACATGTTTGAAAAGTACTGTCAAAATGCTACAAACCTTGATAAGACTCATAAAAAGGTATTGGAAAAAATCTGCAAATAGTGTAAAATAAGGAGTGGATGAGAGTCAAATACTATGAGTAATAAAAGCAAGTTTTTAATAATTTTATATGTACTAATCATGGCTGCTCTTTTAGTTGTAGTTTATGCCATTCCTAAACTGACAGGTGCTCTTAAGACAACTGTGGTTGTGGAGTATGGCGCACTTCAGGTGACTGATGATGTTACGTGCTATGCAGTAAGAAGCGAGCAGGTTTTCCTGTCAGGCACAGCAGGTACAGTTAACTATTATGTTTCACAGGACACTCAGGTGCGTACAGGAGTGAGGGTCATGTCCATAACAGCAGGAGGAGGCTCATCGGATGAGGAGAGTCCATATGCTGAAATTGTAAGCAGGCTGGGAGCAAATGCTGTCACCACAAACGACTTTACAGCACCCTATAACAGCTGTGTAAGCTATTATGCGGATGGATACGAAAGTACATTTACTCCGGAAAATATTCAGGCTCTAGAGCATGAAGAGGTTAAAAAAATAGAATTTGATGTGAAGAATTTGACCAGAGAATCCACCCGTAGAGGAGAGCCTGTGTACAAGCTTTGCGACAACAGTATTTGGTATCTTACTACTTGGGTTGATATTGCAGATAGTTCCAAATATCAACAGGGAAATTCCGTCACCGTCAGATTCGGAGAAACCGAGATACCTGCCAAGGTTTACAGTATTGAAGCGGAAGAAGATAAATTGCAGGTGACTTTTGAAACCAACAGATATTATGAAGACTTTTCGTTAATAAGAAAGGTTGATGTTACGGTTGTAACTTCTGACTATAGCGGAATCATCATTCCTAACGAAAGTATGATTGCTGAAGATAGTCAGGTTGGAGTGTATGTTAAGGATAAAACCGGAGAATACAACTTTACACCAATAAAAATCATTACCAGTGACGGTGAAAACTCCGTAGTTAAGGTATCCACCTTTGTGGATGAAAAAGGTAAGATAGTTGAAACTGTAAAGATTTATGACGAGATATTGAAACATCCGGGGAAACACGCTGATAGGAAGTGAGTATATGTCAATAAAAGAAAATATTGATAGAATTTTAGCTAAAAGAGATGAAGCGGCAGAGGCTGTCTGTCGCAAAGGTGATGAAATATTGCTTTGCGCTGTTACTAAAACCAGAACACCTGAAGAAATAAACGAGGCTATTGCAGCGGGCATTACCGACATCGGTGAAAACAAGGTTCAGGAAATAGTAGACAAGTTTGACAGAGTAAATCCGGTGAGATGGCACCTTATAGGACATCTTCAAACTAATAAAGTAAAATACATTATTGATAAGGTATCCATGATTCATTCAGTGGACTCCATGAAGCTGGCACTGGAGATAGATAAAAGAGCGGTCGCTCACAATCTTACCATGGATATATTGCTTCAGGTAAATTCTGCTAAGGAAGAAAGCAAGTTCGGTATCGGCACCGATGAGACGGAAAATTTGATTCATCAGATTTTGGAAAACTGTCCAAATGTTCGTATCAAGGGACTTATGTGTATTGCTCCTCTTGAGGAGGACCCGCAAGATGCGGCGATATATTTCAGAGCGGTAAGGGAACAGTTTAATCAGTTCTCGAAGATAAAACACCCTAATTTAGATTTTCAGGTACTTTCCATGGGGATGTCCGGTGATTTTGAAGTAGCTATCGCTGAGGGCAGCAATTTCATAAGAGTCGGAACTGCCATTTTCGGTGCTAGAGACTATAGTAAAAATAATTAGAAAGCAGGAGGTTATTCAAATGGGCTTTTTTAATAAATTCAAAGAAGTAATAGGCTTGGAAGAATACGACTACGAAGATGAGGGCGAAATTACAGAAGAGGAAATTGCAGCAGCGTCAGCTACTTTAGACAGAAAAACAGTAGAGCCTAGAGCCTACACTTCTCCGCTTAAGGATGGCAAGGAAAGAAGCAATCCCCTTGACACACGAAATATGAAAGATTCAGGAGAAAGCAAGGTAACTTCTATGTCAAGTCGCCTTACAGCAGCGGCAACCACAGCCTTAAAGCTGGTGGTTACAGAGCCGTCAAGTTTTGATGAATGTCCTAAACTTGTTGATAATCTCAAGGCCAGAAAACCTGTTATCATCAATTTGGTAAATTTGGATCCGGGTATCGCTCGCAAGATTTTCGACTTTTTAAGCGGAGCTACTTATGCTCTAAACGGGAATGTTCAAAAGATTGCGGATTATATCTTCGTGTTTGCACCGGAAAATGTAGATATTGCAGCCAGCATGGAGCAAAAGGGCGTAGACCTTACAGGTGGTAACAAGAATAGCTTCTGGAGGTAGTATTATGATTACACCGTTAGATATACAAAACAAAGAATTTTCAAGAGGCGTTCGTGGCTATAAGGAAGAAGAAGTAGATGAATTTTTAGATCTTCTTACTGTAGACATGGAGAAGCTAATTACAGAAAATACATCATTGAAAGAAAAAATTGAAAGTCAGCAGTTGGAATTGGATAAATTCCGCAGTGCAGAAGATATGGTGCTGGATACTTTAGAGGCTGCTAAGAAGCTGATGGGTGATATATCTGCCAGTGCTGAAAAACGCGCGGAGATTCTGCTTAAAAATGCGGAGTTGGACGCGGAGCTTATTGTAAGAGAGGCTCGTGAAAATGTTGAGCGTCTTACAGAAGAAAATGCCAATTTGAAACGCAGATTTGCCGAGTTCAGAACAAGATATCGCAGTCTGCTGGAATCGGAGCTTGAGAGATTTGAAACCTTAAGCACCGAAATCTATACCCAATACGGTATGGAGGATTTAAATGATTTGGTAGCGCCTGTTAAGGTTAGAACCGCTTCAAAAATTTCAAATACTATGGAAGTTACCGAAGTTAAAGAGTTGGAAGACATCGCTAAAACTATGGTAAATTTCAAACCAATTAAGTAAACAGGGAAATATTATGCAGTTTATTCTTCTGTTAGCCATCTTAGCGGTGGATCAGATAGTAAAAAATATAGTTAGTAAAGGTATGCTCCAAGGGGAGTCTATACCGATTATTCAGGATGTATTTCACATAACATATGTGCAGAATACCGGAGCCGCCTTTTCCATTATGAGCAGTAAGACGGTTCTTTTGACCGCTTTTACAGGAATCGTGATTTTAGGACTTTTAATATACATGATTAAAATGTATAGTCATATGGACAAGACGCTTAGAACCTGCTATGCCATGATTATTGCAGGTGGAGCAGGCAATCTCATCGACCGAATTGTAAGAGGCTTCGTAGTAGATATGTTCGATTTTCGAATTTGGCCGGTATTCAATGTAGCAGATATAGCCATTTGTGTCGGGTGTGCTTTGCTCATTATATATGTTGCTTTTATAGAACCGCGCAAAAAGAACCATGACAAATGAATCTCGTTATGAAATCATAATAGACGAAGAAAAAAAGGGAACCAGGCTGGACTTAGTTCTTTCTTTTTTAGTGCCTGAAGTATCTCGCAGCTTTATTCAAAGCCTGATAGAAAACGGTAGAGTAAGGGTGGACGATGAAATAGTAACTATCAAGAAACAAAAGGTGAATGCGGGACAAAGGATAGTAATAAGCGTACCTGAACCGGAGTTGCTTGAAGTTCTGCCCCAAAATATACCTCTTGATATTGTCTATGAAGACGATGATGTGCTGGTGGTGAACAAACCTCGTGGAATGGTTGTTCATCCCGCGCCTGCAAATTCCGAGGGCACTTTGGTAAATGCTATTATGTATCATTGCAAGGACAGACTTTCCACCATCAACGGAGTCATTCGTCCGGGAATCGTTCACAGAATTGACAAGGACACTTCGGGACTTTTAATGGTGGCAAAGAATGACGCGGCTCACGCTTCATTGGCAATGCAGCTGGAACGTCACAGTATCAATCGCAGATACGTAGCCATTGTATATAACAATTTTTCAGTTGATGAGGGTACTGTAGAGGCGCCAATCGGCAGAGACCCTAAAAACAGACTTCGTCAAGCAGTAGTTCAAGACGGTCGCAGGGCGGTGACTCATTATAAAGTCTTGGAGCGATTTGGAAAATTTACATATATTGAGGCACGGCTTGAAACAGGCAGAACTCATCAAATCAGAGTCCATATGGCATATATTAAACATTCGCTTTTGGGAGACAGCGTATATGGACCTGCCAAGAACAGTTTTGGAGTTTCAGGACAAATGCTTCATGCAGGGATTTTGGGATTTGAACATCCTACAACAAGGGAGTATATGGAGTTTGCAGTAGAGCCTCCGACAGAATTTGTTACGGTATTGGAAAAACTTCGAAAGGGAATAGGGAAATAATGAAAAAATCTTTTAAGTCGGGAGCGTTGCTTGCGCCGCTTCCTGTTGTAATGGTTTCTTGTGGTAAAGGCGATGAGAAAAATATCATTACTATAGCGTGGACGGGAATTGTAAATTCCGATCCTCCATACACCTATATATCAGTTAGAAGAGAAAGACATTCTCATGACATAATTGAAAAAAACGGTGAATTTGTAATAAATCTTGTTAATGAAAAGCTTGCTAAACACTGTGATTGGTGCGGAGTGAAGTCAGGCTCTAAAGTTAACAAATGGAAAGAAAGAGGTCTTACACCTGTAAAGGCGGAGGTTGTGTCATGTCCTATGATTGAAGAGGCCCCTGCCAATTTAGAATGTAAGGTTATTGAGGTTCATCGCTATCCAAGTCATGATATGTTTGTGGCTGAAATTGTTGCTATGCACGTGGATGAACAGCTAGTGGATGAAAAAGGCAGAATTGCTTTGGATTTAGCCAATCTCGTGGCGTATAACCACGGGGAATATATTCCTCTTAGAAAAAAGGGTATTGGTAAATTCGGATTCTCGGTGATGAAGAAGAGTACCAAGAAAAAAATTGCGGAGGCAAATAGAAACTCTAAGAGAGAAAAGAAGGCTGACAAAAGATGAGATCAAAAGAAAAACGTACAGCTAAACATTCAGCCAAAATGAGTTTTTGTGAAAACCTTAAAATTTACAAACTCGAAATAATTGAAGTAATGCTTTTGCTGGCTGTAATCATGAAACTGGCTCTCTTTTATAACTTTATGGGGGTAAGCCATAATTTTGCAGTGGTACTGCTGATTACCTGCTTTTTCGTTCATATGATATTTCTTATCTGTAAGAAATGTTCGTGGCTTCCGCTGGTTTTATATGGGATAATAACCCTTTTGATGTTTGCGGACGCGGTATTTTGCGGATATTTCGGGAGATATCTTACCGTAAATATGTCAGGTAATGCAGAGGTGCTTGGAGATATAGGGGAATGTATCAAGCAGGCTACAAAGCCTTACCATTTTATACTGTTTTTAGACTGGATAGCTATGGTAGCTTATGAGATTTACTTAAAACGTTCAGGACAGGCTTTTCGCAGCCTTATTTCCATTTCTGACAAGCGACATTTGATATTAACAGGCAAGCTGATGGTGACAGCTCTTTTAGGGCTGGCACTTATAGTTAACCCTTTAGGCTGGTCTTTATGCCAGTCTCTATCCCATGAGGAGTTTTTCGCTTTCCATATTAAAGATTTTTCGGGAATTGATGATAGTCTGGATACTTCACAGATCAGCTATGAAGAAAATAAAAGCTATTATCCTGACCCCAGCGACCCACTCTTTGCAATGGGTGAGGGCAGAAACCTTATAGTAGTACAACTGGAATCTTTCATGAACTTTGCTATCGGTAAGACTTATCAGGGAATAGAGCTTACACCGAACTTAAATAAGCTGATTAAAGATAAAGACACTATCTATTTTGACAACTATTATCAGCAGGTAAGTGCGGGTAATACTTCCGATGCGGAGTTTGCCACTAACAATTCCATTATAGGTTCAAGCTACAGCTACACCTATGCCCTTTACTATGAAAACTATTTTAAGGGACTTCCATGGCTGTTAAAGGAAAAAGGATACAGCACCGCGGTATATCATGCCTACAATAAGACTTTCTGGAACAGAGATAAGGCTTATACAAACTTGGGTTTTGACAAGTTTTTTTCAAAGAATGATTTCAAAAATGTGACAAGAATCGGCTGGGGGCTTTCCGACGAGGAAATGTTCAAGCAGTCCGTTGAGAAGATGAGTCGACAAACAGGTCTTTATTACAGTATGCTGGTTACACTTTCAGGTCATTATCCATACAAAATGGGCAAGGAAAACAATGTTTTCAAGGAAGATAAGAAAATCAGTCTGCCCTTTGCAAAATATTTAGATTCTGTGCATTATACCGATGAAGCTATAGGAGTACTGATGGATGAACTTAATAAAAAAGGTTTGGACAAAAAGAGTGTCATCGCTTTTTACGGAGATCATCAGGGCTTTACAACTGAAAATCCGGACTATAGCAGTTCTTTCAACAATTTTCTCGGACGAGAGGCGGGCTTGGATGATCAAATGAACATTCCGCTCATAATAACAGTTCCGGGTGCGTCGGAAACCATAGGTCATAAGGTAAACCGCACCATCAGCATATCAGGCGGACAAACGGACTTTATGCCCACAATGGCTTATATCTTAGGTTTTGAGTCACTTGATACTTTCTACATAGGACAGAATCTCTTAAAAGCTAAATCGGGTTTTGTTCCTGAAAGCTATTATGCTGCAACAGGCAGCTTCTTCATGGATGATGTGGTCTTTATAATGTCCAAGGACTATGTGTTTGAAAACAGTAAAGCTTACAACAGGAAAACCCGCGCCCTCATTTCTATAGATCAGTATTACGATATGGCACTTAAGGCAGGCACATACATCTCCAAGTCAAATCAAATACTTGTGGATGACGAATTGCGTTTTACTTTCGGTGGAGAGAAGCAAGGGGAATATAAGATACCAAAAAGAATAAAGCTGAACATGGACGGAACGGTTTATGTACCGGGGCAGGACGATAAACCGACCAGCGATCCAACCTTAAAACCGGTGGAAAAGGCTACTGAACCGGCAATTACAGAAAATGAAAATCTTGAAGACTTAACTTCTCCTCCTGCAATCAATCAGGAGGAGGGAGAGGGGCTTACTGTGGAGGATTGGCTGGATCCTGATGAAGAAAAGGCAGCTCCTGGTTTTGAAAGCGCAGACGGAGGAGCGGATAATATATAACCGGTAAATAAAAATCCCGATTGAAAAATCGGGATTTTCGTATTTATGTTCTTTTGCGAACTCTGCACCAACTTATTCAGTGCAGAATCCTATTTGTTTGCAACTACAAATTTGTGCAACTACGAAAATTTAAGATACACGACCGGTTTCAGCCAAGGTTTTCTTTTCCTCATCTGTCATCTTAGTAACAGTAAGTCCGATATAAGCCATTATAGCAGTAACCAGAATTTGTGTGTAGTTGAAAATTGCCCAAGGCGCATATCCGCCGGGACCATATGCACTAATCCCCAGAGTAGTAGCCATAAATACTCCACACGTATTCCAAGGAATCAAACATCCTGATACAGTACCTGCCGACTCTAAAGCGTTTGACAGGGATTTAGGGTGGAGACCTCTTTCAGTATAAGCCTTTGCATACATACGACCCGGAACAACGATAGAAATGTATTGTTCAGGCATAGTTGCATTACTTAAAATACAAGTTGCTTCTGTTGCTACAACAAGACCGGCATCTGATCTTACAAGTCTTAAAATCTGCTTTACTATAATTTCCATCTGACCTGTCATCTCAACAATACCGCCAAACATCATAGCAATGATAGTCATAGAAACGGAGAACATCATATTCATCAAACCGCCTTTAGATAGGAGATCATCAACTGCTGCCACTCCGGTTTCACTTACATAACCGTTCATACCACATTCTAAAATAGCACCTAAATTTCCGTTTGCACCTTGGAAAAACGGACTCATAACTGCCGCTACAATAATACCGATGGTAATGCCTGGGATAGCAGGCATTTTTTTAGCAATTGTTACGATAACAACAACCGGAGGTAACATTAAAATAGGGCTTACATTGAACTGGTCACCGATTGCAGCCTGCAATTCTCTGATACTTGCTAATTCCGTAGCACCTGAACCATATTTCAAGCCGCATACAGTAAATACAGCCATAGCTATAATGTAGGAAACCACAGTTGCCTTTAACATATATTTTACATGTGTAAATACGTCAGTTCCTGCCATAGCCGGAGCCAAGTTGGTTGTATCGGATAATGGAGACATTTTATCTCCGAAGTATGCTCCGGATAATACCGCACCGGCAGCCATAGGAGCCGGAATGCCAAGTCCGTGTGCAATACCCATAAGCGCAATACCCATGGTTCCTGCAGTTCCCCAAGAAGTTCCTGTTGCCAAAGAAGTAATGGAACAGATAATCATAGTAGCAAGGAGGAAAACTTTAGGTGATAAGATGTTAAGTCCATAATAAATCATTGATGGAACAACTCCGGATACCATCCATACACCGATTAATATACCGATAATAGATAAAATAAGAACGGATTGCAGAGCTTTTGTAATGCCCTCAATCATAGATCTTTCGATAGCCTCATAGCTATACCCGATCTTTAAAGATACTAATGTTGCAATGATAACGCCTATAAACATCGGCACATGAGGATCCACGTGATATACCTTAATACCGATAGCCATGATAGCAATTAAACCTCCAAAAGAGATAAGAGCTTCAGGCAAAGTTGCTTTACGCACTTCCTTCGTTTTTTCTAACATCAAATATTACTCCTTTCATGTTTAAAAATGAATTATAGCGAATGACGATATTCTGTTCCTGTAAAGTTTTATAAAAAATATGAATTATGCACAGAAAAAGAATATCAAAATAATTTTTTACCTCCTTTCTACTTTATCGCTTTAATACAGTATATCAAACTTTTAACAAAATATGAAATAATTTTACAAATTTTTTAATAATAATTATTTTTTTGATATAAGTCATCATTAATTGTACTTTTTATTAAGGTAATATAACTTTATCAACATATTCTGAAGTGGATAAAGACAACAGACCCTCATAATTAATATGAAAATCAATAATACTGCCTAATTCTATTTTCTGCTTTGCTTCCGTAACATCAAGAATCATATGGTCGCTACTTGCTCCAAGTACCTCTATTCCACTGTCAAAAGGCACATAAGTGTTAATATTAATATCTTGCCTGCCAATTGCAACTATTGCTCTTTTATGAAGCCCCTTGTCCTTAAAACACGGTTTATTTCCAAACCCGTCAAAACCTTGTCTTCCCTCAGGTAAGGAGGGTTTTGTTTTCAATTCAATCACTTCTGCCTGCAAAAAGAATGTATTTTTATGCAAACCCTCAACAATATTGCCAAATTCTGTTTCTCTGCCTTGCAGAAGAACTTCTCCAAGCCTCAAATGATTAATCTTTTCAGGTAGCCCACCCTTAAGCATATACATATAGCTGCTGGAATTTCCACCTGATATATATTTTAGCTTGTATCCGAGCTGTTTCTCCGTCTCAAGAGCACAATTAACCAGCAACGTTAAATTATCATCGGAGGGCAAAATTGCACCATAACAGGTTATATTCATTCCAACACCTGCCACATATATATTTTCTAATTTTTTTATTTCATCTGTGTAATTTAATAAATCCTTTGGTAATATGCCCTCGCGTCTATCACCCACATCTATCATAAGCATTATTCCATGCTTAACCTGATACTTTTTGCATGTAATATCTATTAGTTTAATAATTTCAATTTCTGAATTAAGGCTGATATCCGCGAATTTTACTAAATCTTCTATCTCACTTTTCATTGGAATCCTTAGTAAAATTTTTTCTACGGGAATATTATGTATTTTTTTTAGATTTAAAATTCTGGAATCTGCTATAGATTTAACACCTGATTTAACTATTTCTTCAGTGACTTCCTGCCAGGCAGACATACCTTTAACCACTGCGGAAATATTTATGTTTCTTTTTTCTGCTTCACTTAAAATATTAGTCACATTTTGTTTAAGCTCATGAAGATTACAAACTAACCTAGGATACATAAAAACCTCCTAAAACTTGGAGTTTCAACGCTCTACTGCGATTTTTCCATCCATTCCACCCTTTGTTAAACATATAACTTACTCTTTCTTAATATCATAAAAACAAATAAAATACAATCCGACATTTGTATTTTATTTGTTTTTGCTCTGTGTTTTAAACTGTGTCTTCATATGGTTTGTATATGTTTTTCTTTATAAAAAGCTGTTTATATTTATAACAAGATTTAGCAAAAGGTAATAGGGGAGAGCAGCGTAACCTTGATGAAAATAAGCGGCTTAGCGGTTTTTAAAAATGCTTTATACAAACGTATAGGGATGTATATAGACTTATAAAAATTATAGTATTCCTACTGAAACCACAAATACCGGCAGGGTATCGATGTATAGGAACTTACAGGAAATTATAGGTTTAAGCTTATAGGACAAAAGTGTTGATACCCTAGTTCCAAAGACGAAAGTAAAAAAATTGCCAAACAAAAATCCCGATTGAAAAATCGGGATTTTGATATTTAAGTTTATGTGATTCTAATAAGATCTAAAACTAGTCTTCGCGGCGATAAGTAATCAAGTCCTCTGCAATTTCGTGAGCTGCAATGGAAACAGGTCTTTCAATATCAACATCTATAAGACAGGGTTTACCGTCGATGATGTCTCTGGCTCTTTTAGCAGCAAGAACAACTAAAGTGTATCTGCTGTCAGCCTTTTTTCTAATTTCGTTAATTGATGGATATAACATCTATACTTCCTCCTTGTACTTATCTATAAGTTCATAAATATCTTCTGAAACTCTGGAATGTTCTGCAATGAGAATGGCTTTTGCTCTGGCTACAGCCTCTTCCAGTTCTCCGTTTACTATGCAATAATCGTATTTGTCAATGTAAGAAATTTCTTCTAAAGCCTTTCCGAGACGAACTTTCAAAGAATCAGGGGTCTCGGTTCCACGCCCTGTGATACGTTTGCGAAGCTCTGCCATGCTGGGCGGGAGAATAAAGATAAATACTCCCTGAGGATAAGCTTTCTTTACATTGATGGCACCTTGAATGTCTATATCCAAAAGAACATCCTTACCCTCAGCCAGCAGCTTTAAGATGGGTGCTTTCGGAGTACCATATTTGTTGCCGAATTTTCCGGCATATTCAAGGAAGCCGTCTTCATCAATGATCTTGTTAAATTCTTCCTCACTTACAAAGAAGTAACTGACACCGTCAATTTCGCCGGCTCTGGGAGCTCGTGTAGTCATGGAAACTGAAAATGTAATGTCTATCTCTTTTTCCAATCTGGAGGCAATAGTTCCTTTGCCTACACCGGAGGGACCTGAGATAATAAATAACTGCCCTTTTGCCATACACAATACTCCTTTCTATGCGAGTAAAAATTATATCAGAAAACTGTTAAGTTTTCAAGTACTTGAAAGTAAATAGATGTTTTCAAAATATTTACATTCAAAATATTTATTACTTCTTATCCATACCGCAGGAATATGAACTTTCAGATGAGCAAAGACTCTTTACAACGGAATTGTAAAAACGGAAGCCTCCGGCAAAGTTATAGGCTTCATATCCTTTCTCTTGAAGAATACGACTTGCAATGTAACCGCGAATACCGCTTTGGCAAATAACATAGATAGGCTTTTTTATATCAAATTCTTTTAAGTTTTCCCGCAGCTCATCCAGCGGTATATTCTTAAAACCATCTATGTGACCCGAAGCATATTCTTCAGATGTTCTGGTATCCAGCAACGTAACATTTTCATCCTTTAGGATTTGATTAAGTTCATCCAAATGCCATTGTTTCAGTATGCCCTTTGATAAATTTTCAGCCATAAACCCTGCCATATTAATAGGATCTTTTGCGGAAGAGTAGGGCGGTGCATAAGCAAGGTCAAGGTCTTTTAATTCGTAAACCTTTAGCCCTGAAAATATGGCTGTTGCTAAAACATCAATTCGCTTGTCAACACCGGCATGACCGATAATTTGCGAGCCTAGCAGCTTGTAAGTCTCTTTTTCAAAGACGATTTTCATGGTCATAAGCGCCCCGCCGGGATAATACTCGGCATGATCCATAGGCGTTAAAATGATGGTATCCACACCAAGCCCTGTTCTGCGGGCAAGGGTTTCATTAATTCCTGTAGAGGCAGCTGTAATATCAAATATTTTTATGACACTGCTGCCCATAGAACCTAAATATCTGCTGTTACCGCCACAAATATTGTCGGCAGCAATTCTGCCCTGCTTATTTGCAGGACCGGCTAAGGCAATGAGTGAGTCTGATCCTGTGACGAAATGCTTAACCTGAACGGCATCCCCTACGGCATATATATCCTTTACCGAGGTTTCCATTTTGTCATTTACAAGAATACTTCCTTTAATGCCTAATTCAAGACCGGCTTCTTTTGCCAGTGCAGCTTCCGGAGATACCCCGATAGCGAGAACTATCATATCTGAAGCTAGAGAAGTGCCGTTGTTTAGAAGAACCTTTATGCCGTTATTATCTTCTTTGAAAGCATTTACCCCTTGACCTAAAACAAGCTTTATGCCATGAGCTTCCATTTCGGCATGGATAAAGGCTGCCATATCACTGTCAAAAGGTGTCATAAGTTGATTTGCCAGGTCAACGATTGTAACCTCAAGACCTTGCTCCCTTAAGTTTTCTGCAACTTCAACACCGATAAATCCGCCGCCTACCATGATTGCGGACTTGGGCTTGTTTTCTTCTATGTAATTTTTTATTTGGAATGTGTCTTCCACGGTCCTAAGAGAAAAGATTTTTTTGCTGTCTATCCCTGATAATGCAGGTCTAACAGGTTTTGCACCCATTGATAACAGAAGTTTGTCATAGCTTTCATCAAATGTTTCGCCCGTTGCAAGATTTTTCACGGATACCGTTTTAGCGTCAACATTTATGGACAGCACCTCATGTTTTACCTTGACTTTGATATGAAAACGATTCCAAAAGTTTTCAGGGGTTTGCAGAGTAAGTTCAGCGGGATTTTTAATGATACCGCCGATGTAGTACGGCAATCCGCAGTTTGCATAAGATATGTAACCTGATTTTTCAAAAATGACAATCTCAGCATTTTCGTTCAATCGTCTGATACGTGCCGCCGCAGTAGCACCGCCTGCCACACCTCCTACAATTATAATCTTCATATTATCTTTTCCCCTTTCCGATTTAATTAAAAATCCGGCGATGTTATCTACTGGATATTTTGTACTTGTTCACGGATTTTCTCAACTTCCGCCTTTATGTCAAGCATGAGATTGGTAATTTCAATGTCGTTAGCCTTAGAACCGATGGTATTAGCCTCTCTATTCATTTCCTGAACCAGAAAATCAAGTTTTTTTCCATCAGGCTGAGTTGATTTAGCAATAATGTCAGCCAGCTGGGTAGTGTGGCTGTCCAAGCGAACCAGTTCCTCTGTTACACTGCATTTGTCTGCAAAGATGGCTGCTTCCAAAAGTATTCTGTCCTCCGGCAATGCTACATTGTCACCGATAAGCTCCTTTATACGATTGCACAGCTTTTCTGTGTACTGCTGAACAACCAGCGGAGAACGGAGGCTGATTTTCTTTGTAAGCTCTCTTATAATCTTTCCACGTTGAATCAAATCTTCTGCAAGCTTAGCACCCTCGATGGAACGCATATCGTCCAATTTTGAGCAGGCTTCTGCCACAGGCATAAGAAGACTTTTTGTTATAGCTTCTTCATCCTCAACAT
>JBHBZU010000002.1:0-54691 GCA_041797745.1 Bacillota bacterium | reverse complement strand
TGTGTTGTGAAACCAGTTGACGTCAGTTATAGTTAGTGATTTTTATTTAGAAAAGGTGGACAAAACAATGAGTGATTTTGACAACAGCAACAATTCAATGTTAAGTGTGTATTTATTCGAAACTACAGAAATGCTCGCTCAGTTGGATGATATCCTCCTAAATGCTGAAAGTGCAGGTGCTCTTACCGAAGAAAACATTAACGAAATCTTCCGTATCATGCATACCATCAAGGGTTCTTCAGCTATGATGGAATTCAATATCATCGCTTCCGTTTCCCACAAGCTTGAGGACTTGTTCTTCGTTATTCGTGACAACGGATTGTCTCAAGAGCATTTTGAAAATCTTTTCGATTTAGTGCTCAGAGTTTCCGACTTCCTTAAGGAAGAAGTAGAAAAAATTCAAACCGAGCAGCCGCTTTGCGAAGAAAATGATACTTTGGTAAATGAAATACTTGAATTTCTCAATTTACTTAAAGGGGGCTCCGCAGAAGCTCCTGCAAATAAATCCGGCGCTGAAACAGCTCCTGTTTCAGAAAACCTTAATTCAGATGAAAAGCCTGACGAAGCTTCCGAAAATTCTGCTTCTGATGAGCCGTCCGAAACAGTTTCTGCAAGCGAAGACACCTATTTTCTCCATGCCCAGTTTACTGAGGGTTGTCAGATGGAAAACATCAGAGCTTATATGCTTGTATCCAAGTTAAACGGTATAGGTAAGGTTCTGCAAACCAACCCCGTTCAGTTGGACGGAAACACTGAAGCTGCGGACACCATCATCGAAAGAGGTTTTTTCTGTCAGCTTTCCACAGACAAATCAAGAGATGAAATCATTGCCACAGCTAAGGCTTCACCTTGTGTAGCTAACGTGAATTTCGCCGATTCTCTCGGTATCAAGGGTGCCGCTCCTGCCAAGGAGGTTGAGGAAAAAGCTCCTGAGGCTGTTGCTGAAAGCGAACCTGCCGAAACGGCTGTAACTGCTGAAAAGCCTACTGCTTCCAAACCTGCTTCCGCACCTGCGGGTAGCGGTGTTCACAAGCAAAATCTTATAAATGTCGACCTTGATAAACTTGTAGCCCTAAACGATTTGGTTGGTGAAATTGTCATATCCGAGTCCATGGTTTCAGGTAGCCCTGACCTTGAGGGACTCCATCTGGAAAATTTCGAAAAGGCAGCCAGCCAGCTGCGTAAACTCACCAACGAGCTACAGGACATTTCCATGTCCTTGCGTATGGTGTCCATTGCTCCTACATTCCAAAAGATGAAGCGTATTGTGCGCGACATGGGTAAGAAGCTGGACAAGGATGTAGAATTGCTTCTCATGGGCGAAACTACCGAAGTTGACAAAACTATCGTAGATTCCATTGCAGACCCTCTCATGCACGTAGTCCGGAATTCCATGGATCACGGCATTGAAGACAGAGCAGAACGTGCTAAAACGGACAAAAATCCGACAGCGCAAATTATACTTTCCGCCCAAAATCTCGGTGGCGATATTATCATTGCCTGCACAGACGACGGACGCGGTCTAAATGCCGAAAAGCTTTTGGAAAAGGGTCGTGAAAGAGGCGTTCTCACAAAGCCTGAAAACGAATACACCGAAAAAGAAATTTTCAATTTGCTTATGGCTCCCGGATTCTCTACCAAGGACAAGGTTACTGAATACTCCGGCAGAGGCGTAGGCATGGATGTAGTAAAAAAGAATATCGAAAAAATCGGCGGTTCCGTTACCATTGAATCCACATTCGGTGCCGGAATGACCGTATACTTCAAGATTCCACTTACTCTTGCCATTATCGAAAGCATGGACTGCCGTATCGGCAACCACATATATACTATTCCGATTTCCAACATCAGAGAATCTTTCAAGCCATCTGCCGATCAGCCTTTCTCCGATCCGTCAGGTCACGAAATGATTATGATTAGAGGAGCTTGCTACCCTATTATCAGAGTCGGAGAAATGTTCCACCTGAAAGATTGCGTGAAGAACATAGAGGACGGCATTTTAATGCTGGTAGATACAGGGGATAAGCTGGCTTGCCTCTTTGTAGATGAGCTTATCGGAAAACATCAGGTTGTTGTAAAGCCTATGCCGCAGTTTATCACCGAACTTATCGGAAGAGACATAGGTATTTCCGGCTGTACTATTATGGGCGATGGTTCCATCAGCCTTATTTTAGACGTGCCGAATATCCTATCGAATTACTAAAATTTATTAAGAAATTATAGGCTGGTTGCCACACCTTTAGCCAGCCTTTTTTTTCTTTTTAAGTCCCTTTTTAGTCTGATTTTAATTAAGACTTACCCTACCGGAAATTTGTAAACAGTCTTTCGGTTAAAGTCTCTATTTACGGAAAGTATGAGGGTTTACCTGTTTAGATTATTGAAAGTTTTGTATCAAAAGAGTGAAAGGATTGGATTATGATTTATTTAACAGATGATGAGTTTCACTATATTGTAAGCTTAATGAAAAACTTTTGCGGCGTCAATCTCATTCAAAAACGCCCGCTTGTAGAGGGTCGCCTGTGCAACTTCGTTGAAAAAAACGGCTACTCCTCTTATATGGATTACTTTAAGTTCCTTGAAGAAAATCCTGATGAGCTTATTAATATTATAAATAAACTGACTACCAATCACACATATTTCATGCGTGAAAATGAGCATTTTGCGTTCTACAAGGATACCGTTCTTCCTTGGATTGAAAATGTACTGCACACAAAGGATCTTCGTGTGTGGTCCGCAGCCTGCTCCTCTGGTCAGGAACCTTATACACTGGCTATTATTACTCAAGAATATTTGGGAAACAGAGCGCCTAATTGGGATTCCACCATTTTGGCCTCCGACATTTCAAACAAAGTGCTCACTCAAGCAAAAAGCGGAATTTACGACGCCGATGATGTTATGAAAATGCCTGAAAACTGGCAATCCAAGTACTTCAAACAAATTGATGATACTCATTTCCAGATAAATGAGCGTATCCGCAAAAAGATTGCCTTTCGTAACTTCAACCTTTTGGACGAATTTAAGTTTAAACAGCCTTTTCAGGCCATCTTTTGCAGGAATGTAATGATTTACTTTGATCAACCCACTAAAGAAGCCATCGTAAACAAGCATTACAAAGCTCTGCTTCCGGGAGGATACTTCTTTGTCGGCCACAGCGAGTCTTTGTCCGGTATCAAGCACCCCTTTAAATATATAGCGCCCTCTATTTATAGAAAAGAATAATTGAAATTTAAGGGGACGCATAGCGTTCCCTCTTTCTATAACTCTTAAACTTTCCCTTGGGGTCAAACATAAAATTTCTCTGAAAAATTTATGTTTTTATATAAAGTTATTTCGCAAACGGTCGATATTATATGTGAGAATATTTAAGAAGAAATATTAGAGATTAAACACAGACCATTTAACGTATCCATAGAATCAAGGAGGAGAAAATGGCAGCAGTAAACCCAACAAATTCAGGAACCACATCCGCTACTTCCAAACTTACAGGAGTAAACGGTGTTGGCGGACTGGCTACAGGTATTGACACAGATACTTTAGTCGAACAACTAACCAGTACAGAACAGGCAAAAATAAATAAGCAAAATCAGCAAATTCAGAAATTGCAGTGGCAGCAGACCGCTTATAGAGATATTATTATCAAAATGCAGTCTTTCCAAGGGAAATATCTTGACTCACTCTCGAAGACAGATATCAGAAAGTCGTCATCTTTTAATACTATCACAGCAACTGCCTCTTCCACCGCGGTTAAGGTTACAACTAACGCAAATACTTTAGCAAACAATTTTGTTATTAACAGCGTAGAACAGTTAGCCACAGGCGCTACTGTTAAAAGCGGCAAGGTTTCAGGTTCCATCGCAGGTACGGTAGACCTTAGAGCTGCTATGGCTGCGGATGACTATAGCGATATAAATAATTTAGAAAATACAGTAATTGGCAGACTGGTTGGCAAGAATCTTTCTGTCACCCTTGACGGCTCCACTAAAGTAATCAGCATGGACGAAGCTTTCGTCGAAGACGCGTTCAAGGATGCCGACGGAAATGCAGCTTCTCCTACAGCCGACTCTCTTGCGAGAGCTCTGCAAAACAAGTTGGATACAGCTTTCGGCAAGGGACGAACTTCCATATCCATTAACGGTGAGGGCAAGCTTGCCATTGATACAGCCTCTTCTTCAGGCATAAGCATATACGCAGTAAACAGCGATCAGGCTCCACTGAATGAACTTGGAATTGCCAACGGCAGCAGCAATAAGATTAACGTCAACAAGCAGATTTCTCTCATGTCAGGAGCTTTCGGCACTGCCCTTACAGGCGGTACAGAATTTACTGAAGCGCCTGTTACTGAGGGTGGGGAGCCTAGCGTTTATGAATCCTATGATTTTGAAATAAACGGCGTTAAGTTCTCTGCTAAAACCAACACCTCTCTGCGTGATGTTATGAATGAAATCAACAACTCCAAAGCGGGAGTTCAAATCTCCTATTCAGAGGTTACAGACAGATTTACCATGACCTCCACAGCTTTAGGTGCAGGCAGCAAGATTAACCTTTCCGATACAAAAGGAAACTTCCTTGAGGCTTTAGGTCTCACAGGTGCGACTGCTGTTTCTACGGACGGAACCAATGCGGTTTTCAACGTAGACGGTGTCAGAGTTGAAAGAAGTTCCAATTCAAATATCGAAGTAAACGGTGTATTCATCTCCCTAAATGAAGTTACTTCCGCAGAAACAAAAATTACCATGACTACGGATACTTCTTCATTAAAGGATTTGGTTACAAACTTTGTCAATGACTACAACGAAATGGTTGAGTCCATAAATAAGGCTAGAACTGAAAAACGTAACAAAGACTATGCACCGCTTACCGATGCTCAAAAGGCGGAGATGACGGACAAACAGATTGAACAGTGGGAAGAAAAGGCAAAAGCAGGAGTTCTCTACAATGACAGCACACTCAATACCCTTTCCTCAAAGTTAAGTTCACTTATGTATCAGTCCCACAACGGCTTCGCTTTTTACCAGATGGGTATTGAATCCGCAGGATACAATCAAAACGGTAAACTCACCATAAATGAAGAAAAATTGGATAAGGCTCTTGCCAACAGCTCTTCTCAAGTTAAAGAATTTTTCTTAGGTGACGGCGGCTTCGGTAAAGCAATGGCAAAGACTTTCGACGACGCAATCAAGACCACAGGAGTTAAGGGCTCCAGAGGCTCCCTGATTGAAAAGGCGGGTATCGGCAACACTCGCTCCGACGGCGAAAATACTATTACCGACAACATCAACTCCATTAAGGAGCATATCGAAAGCTTGAAAGTTAAGTTGGAACAACGCCAGAAATACTGGTGGAACAAGTTTTCAGCTTTGGAAACTTTGGTTAGCAAGATGAACAGTTACTCAACCATAATTTCCAACTATACATCAGGCTGATAAAATTACGGTACTAACCGATTAATAAACGGTTAATATATTATAGAAAGTGACTTAGAGGCGTAGCTACGCAAATTTAAACAAGGATGTGACAATATGCAATACAGCAACCCATATCAGATTTACAAGAATCAATCATTACAGACATTAACAAAGGGCGAAATTCTCGTCAAATTATTTGAAGAAGCGTCTAAACAGATTAACTTCTCCATTTTACTTACCGAAAAGCAGGACGCAGTCGGTGCATTTAACTGTGTTTCTAAAGCACAGAAGATTGTTTCTACCCTACGTAATTCTCTTGACATGAATTATGCTATTTCTATCAACCTCGCAGACATTTACCTCTTCGTTAACGACGAACTCGGTAAAGCTCTGATGGACAAGGATATCAAGACTCTTAAGAGACTGGCAGGTATTCTCGATACTCTGAAAGACGCTTTCAGAGAGGCGGATAAGATTGCACGTTCTGAAAAGAGATCAGTGGGTTAGCCCATAGAATACATCCCTGAAAGGACAGACTAATGCAGAACGCTACCGAATATTACAACAAGAAAATGCAGCTGCTTTCTCAACTGCTTGAATGCTCTGAAAATATAATGAGCAGTATCAATCAGGATCAATGGGAAGCCTTTGAAGAGCTCGGCAACAAGCGAATAGAAGTAATCGAAGCTATTAATGCGTTGGAAGCCGATAATAGAGCTCAATTTGATTCCCAACTGAATGAGGGACAGCGCAATAAGATTAACGCCAAAGTCCAGTTAATATTGGGGTTTGAGCAGGATGTCATCGCTCGTATAAAAGAGGAACAGGCTGTTGCTCTAAAGGGGATGGAGGCTCAGAAAAACGGAGATATTATCCTCAATGCCTATGCCATAGGAGATACTCAAGTGACCGGCGTTCGTCTGGATACAAAAAAATAGTTATACCTAAAAATTTAACAGGGTATTTGCTTTTTAGCAGATACCCTGTTACTTTAACTTTATAAGAAATATGTCAGTTCATTTTTGATTTTTTCAGGGGAAGCCTTACGAAGAGCCGCCTTTAATATATCCTCTGCGGGAGCGTCACTTTTACAATCTGTGCAAGCTGCTGTAAGACTGTAATTGAGATTTTTAGGGCGATGTGCCTTTTGAAGAATCTTACTCATTACATCTTTACCTGCTGAAATAGAGGTTTCCGTAAGGATGAGTGCGAATGAGGACTCATGATATCTTCCAACGATATCAGTCTTTCGCAGAGTTTCACACATAACCTTGCTGACAAAAGACATACATTTTTCAAGGTAAGACTCTTCCGATACCACCATGTCGCTGGGTTTCGGTTTGACAGTCACTATGACCAAAGTAATAGGATTGCCATATCTTCTAAATCTTGCAAGCTCTCGCTTTGCCTGTTCTAAAAGTTCATAGTAGTTCAACATAGGAACTCTGTCAGTTTGAACACTTTTAGCCTTAAGCATGGAGAAGTAGTTAAACTTCGCTATGACCGGTTTTAAGTC
The DNA here is from genome assembly GCA_041797745.1 of Bacillota bacterium. GTDB lineage: Bacteria > Bacillota > Clostridia > Peptostreptococcales > Anaerovoracaceae > UBA3871. The sequence goes on along the minus strand of JBHBZU010000002.1, from coordinate 47,770 downwards.
CGCATAGCCGAGGCACATCTTCCAAGAGTTGTTTACATAAGCCATGTATTTCTTGCTTTTCTCATGAGAAATCTGCCCTGTGGCAATCTCCATAATAGTCATATCCACGGTGAAAAGCAAAATTTCCTGAAATACCAAACCGCCGTAGTCGCAGTTTTTAAAGCTCTTTTCATACTTAATGGAATAATCCGCAATCTTATGGAGCTTTGCCACCGCAATCTTCCACTCTACAAAATCCGAAAGGGGAACGTTGTTGTGATCTATTTCAGTAAGTTTAGAATAAGCGGACTCCCAAGATTCAGTAATCATATCTCTGAAAAACTCATCAAGCACTGTCTTGGCAAGCTCTGTACGATAATCAGCCTCGTTCAATATGGAAGAAGTGGATCTAGTAGTCATTTTCTTCCATTCTTTGTGATATTCAGTCCTTTTAAATGGGTCTTTTAATACGGAGTATGCTTCATTTATCTCTTGCATGCGCTTTGCCGCGTCGGCAGCCGAATTTACATCCGGATGATAAAGCTTACAAAGGCATTTGTAAGCCGATTCTATCATTTTGCTATCCGCTTCATAATGAATTTGCATCACCTTATAATAATCGGTAAATCGGTTCATTATATGCCCCTTTCAACTAGGCTACAACTTCAACAATAGTAAGATTTAAGGACTCAAAATCCGCCAAATCAATGACATAAGGTTCATCTAAATAACCGGTTTCATCCCTGAAAATACGGAGTCTAGGTCTCAAACACAGTTCCTCTCTGTTCTCAAGAACAATTCCCACAAGTCCGTTGGAAAGCTTTACGCAGGTTCCCACAGGATAAGGTGCAATCTTCTTTACAAAAACAGCCACAATCTTCGGGTCAAAGAGAACTTCCGTTGAAGCCATGATATACTCTATGGCTTCTGCCGGAATCATAGCCTTTCTATACGGTCTGTCCGAAGTCAAGGCGTCATATACGTCAGCTACTGAAATAATGCGCCCGTACAAAGAAATTTCTTCTCCTTTGGTGCCGTTTGGATATCCACCGCCGGAATATCTCTCGTGGTGATCCAAAATAGCCATGCAGGAAGATTTTGATACACCAAAACCCTGCTTAATATGTTCGTAGCCCAATAATGAATGTTCTTTCAAAATTCGAAACTCTTCATCTGTCAATTTTTCTTTTTTATTAAGTAAGGCTTTATCAATAAAAACCTTACCGATATCATGAAGCAAAGCCCCGTAACCCAAGTTACAGAGTTCACCTCTATCCAAGCCTAATGCTACACCTATAACAATAGATAAAATTGCCACGTTTACTGAATGATAGTAAGTGTAATCATCAAAAACTTTCATGTCAACCATGTTAATCATGAGGTCCGGATTTTTGCAAATTTCATCTACGATATCTTCTATCTTTGATTTGGCAGCCTCTAAAGTCTGTCTGGCATTGGGCGTACCTCTGCCCAGTTCCTTAAAAGCACCCTTGATACCCTTAACTATATTTGCGCGCTTTCTATCACTGACTATATTTATTACGTCAATATCTTTAGATAAGTCGTCTTCTATATATATACCGTTGTACTTTAGTCTCTCTATTGCTGATATAAATTCAGGTGTGAGCGCCGTGCCTCTGGAAAGAAGCAGGTCGCCTGTCTGATTGTAAAGATTCTCTCCTACAATCATGCCCACACTCATACAATCAACTGGTATAAATCGCATAAAAACATTCTCCCTATATTATCTTACATACTTCGTTAGTATATCATAAGTTTCAATAATATTTCAATGTTTCTTGATAATATTTCCCCTGAAATTTAATGAAATTGGCATAAAATAAAGGATTTTGGACTATCAGTATAAATTGTCCAAAATCCATATTTTCAATCACTATTCATCGCTATTGCTTTCTGTTTTCTCCAGTTTTTCCTTTTCCAGATTTTCAGCCATCTTTGCTGCCGGACAACTTCCTGATTTACCGCAGGAAGAACAGCTGCCACAAGAACCGTTGGCAGAAGCCCCTTTTCCCGCAATAACCGCACAGACCACAATAATAATCAATACAATCACACTGGCAAAATTCATATAATACCTCCTATCACAATAACCGCTACAAGTGATACCAGCCACGCTATAACGCACTGTAACAGTACCATCAAAGTAGCCCATTTCCCGCCTAATTCCCTTTTAACCGCTGCAATTGCCGCAACGCAAGGTGTATATAATAAACAAAATACTAAAAATCCCACCGCTGCACCCTTTGACATTACGTCGGTAAGCGCCACAGATGTTCCAAACAGAACTGTTAGTATAGATACCACATTTTCTTTAGCCATAAAGCCCGCCACCAAAGCGGTAACCACTCTCCAATCTCCAAACCCGTGAAGCCTGAATATAGGTGCTATGGCTCCCGAAATAGTTGCCAGCATACTTTCCGCTGAATCGCTTACAGGATTCATATTGAAGCTAAAGGTCTGTAAAAACCAAACCACAATGGAGGCAAGGAAGATAACCGTAAAGGCTCTCTGAATAAAGTCTTTCGCCTTATCCCAAAGCAAATGTCCTACATTTTTCGCACCGGGGAGCCTGTATGTAGGAAGCTCCATTACGAAAGGCACCGCTTCTCCCTTAAAGGCTGTATTCTTTGAAACAAGCGCCATGAGAACCCCTGTCAGAATACCGCCAAAGTAAAGCAACACCATAATCATTCCGCTATATCTTGGAAAGAAAGTGGTTGTGATAAAGCTATAAATCGGGAGCTTTGCCGTACAACTCATGAAAGGAGTCATCATAATTGTCATCTTACGGTCTCTTTCACTTGGAAGCGTGCGACTTGCCATGATAGCCGGAACGGAGCATCCGAAGCCGATTAGCATAGGCACTATACTCCGCCCTGAAAGCCCTATTTTTCTTAAAAGTTTGTCCATTACAAATGCTACTCTTGCCATATATCCGCTGTCCTCAAGTAAAGACAGGAAAAAGAACAAAGTAACGATAAAGGGTATGAATGAAATAACGCTTCCAACGCCGGCACATGCACCGTCTATCACCAAGGAGCGAATAGTTTCCTGCACTCCGGCAGAAATTAGAACCCCGTTTAACGCTTCCGTGACACTGCCGACCAAATTTTCCAGAGCAGACTGCCCCCAAGCTCCGATTACGTTGAAAGTAAGCCAAAAAACTATCACCATGATTCCGACAAAAGCCGGAATTGCAGTATATTTCCCTGTAAGGAACTCGTCAATCTTCCTTGATCTGCGATGTTCCTTGCTTTCCGCAGGTTTTACAACGCACCTGTCGCACACGCTCTGAATAAAAGCAAATCGCATATCTGCGATGGCTGCCGCCCTGTCAAGTCCACATTCTTCTTCCATCTGAATGACGATATGGTCTATCATTTCCTTTTCATTTTGGGTCAGCTTTAATGCCTCAATCAGAGCTTCGTCGCCCTCAATAATCTTGCTGGCGGCAAACCTCAAAGGAATGTCGGCAGACTCGGCGTGGTCTTCCACAAGCTGCATAATACCGTGAAGTGCTCTATGTACTGCACCGTCATGACGACTTTTATCACAAAAGTCCGTTACCGCAGGTATTTCCTGATACTTGGCAATATGCACGGCATGCTTTATCAGCTCGTCTACACCCTCATTTTTAGAGGCTGAAATTGGAACCACAGGGATTCCAAGCAACTGCTCCATCTGGTTGATGTAAACCGTACCGCCGTTACCGCGAACCTCATCCATCATATTCAGTGCCAAAACCATCGGCACTCCCAGTTCCATAAGCTGTAAGGAAAGATATAGGTTTCTTTCTATATTGGTAGCGTCAACAATATTGATAATACAGTTGGGCTGCTCCTCTAAAATAAATTTTCTTGAAACAATCTCTTCTGCACTGTATGGGGAAAGAGAATAAATGCCGGGCAAATCTGTAACCTTGGTATCCGGATATCCTTTGATACCGCCGGATTTTTGATCCACTGTAACTCCCGGAAAATTTCCCACATGCTGATTAGAGCCTGTCAGCTGGTTAAAAAGTGTAGTCTTACCGCAGTTCTGATTTCCCGCAAGGGCAAAAGAAAGCTGAGTTTCTTTGGGGAGAAGATTTTCCCCCTCTTTCTCATGAAAGATACCGTCTTCGCCTAAACCCGGATGGCATAGACGATTAACGGGTGTGGGCTTTGACTCTTCTTTCAGGTCTGTGGCTTTCACCTCAATCTTTTCCGCATCCGCCAATCTTAAGGTAAGCTCATAGCCTCTGATTAGCAGCTGCATAGGGTCTCCCATAGGTGCATATTTCATGAGCGTCACTTTTACACCCGGAATCAATCCCATATCTAAAAAATGCTGTCTTAATGAACCCTCACCACCAACAACGGTGACAATCGCACTTTCTCCAATACCTAACTCTTTAAGAGTCATACTACACCTCGTATCTGTAATACTTAATTCCATGTCCATAATATTTTCTCTTTCTTTACTAAATACTCAAGGTATCTCCCGTATTCAGCATAAAGAGATAGCGTTCCTTTACCGGAATCCCGCAGATTTTTTCCAACGCCTCTTCATACAAGTCTATCTGCCTGCGATACATACGTCGGAAAGATTCATAAACCTCTTCACTTTTTTCGGAAACGAAATTGGACTTGTAGTCAAGTAGCACAAAGTACTTTTCACCGTTTTCTCCAATTTCCTCAAAACAACAGTCAATAATTCCCTGTACCAAAATTTCCCTGCTTTCGTGAACAGTTCTCAAGGTAAAGGGCATTTCCTTATATATTTTACCCTGCTTTTCAGCAAGCGAAACTCTTTTTGCCAAATCCGATTTTAAGAAGTTATCAATATTCTTTAAGGAAATTGCCTCCGCTTCTTCTCTGCGCACTTTCCCCGTTTCCACCATAGTCTTAAGCAGTTTTTCAGGGGAACAGCTGTCCAAATCCGAAAAGTCCAGCTTCGATAATATCAGATGATACAGCGTTCCCTTTTCGGCTGCGGTAAGGTACATGGCATTGTCTGACAATACATCCTCTTCCTCTAAACCGAAAGGTTTTCTTTTGACCGTATCCAGTTTTTCCGGTACCGCTATGAAAATCGGTGCAGCTTCCCTTTCATTATTCAATTCGCTTACCGAATACTTAGCCTTTATTTGACTGTCTGCCGTATAAGGATATTCGTAGGAAAGTCTCTCGGAAATCTCCTTACGCACCTTAATATCTTTGGAATCAAGCTGTTGTTTCAAGCTGACAGCTTTCTCTTTTACTTCTTTTTCCAAAGCAAAATCCAAACTTTGAGGATTTTCAATCGTAAGCTGGCACTTATTCATAAGCGCAGGCATGATTAAATCCAAATAGGTTTTTGCTTCCAAGGCTCTAATATTATCCATAGGCTGAAGCCTTTCCCACTCTTCCCTAAGTTTATCGTAGTCCTTAACAACTCCGCAAAGTATAAGCCAATCAACAGCTCTGGTAAAGGCAACATAAAGAAGTCTTTGTCTTTCCTGCATTTCCTCCAAATTATTCTGAAGCTCAATAAGGCTTGAAAGTATGGTATTCTTCTCCATGCTAAGCTCTGTATCAACTATCGGCAGACCTATGCCAAGCCTTTTGTTAAAGCTGAGTTTTCCGCTTCTGTCATTATTTTTAAGCTGCTTATGTAAGCCTGTAACTAAAACCACGGGAAACTCCAGCCCCTTGCTCTTGTGAATAGTCATAAGCCTTACTGCATTTGCATTCTCACCGAGAGTATTAGCCGGCGGCACAGGAATTTTTCTGTTTTTAATAGCGTCAATTTCCGAAAGAAAGGCATAAATTCCTGATGAAGTTTCGGAAAATTCCTGAGCTTTCTGCACCAGCAGTCTAAGGTTGGTCTGACGCTGCTGTCCTCTTGGGAGTGCGCCGATATAAAGGTAATATCCCGTTTCTCTGTAAAGCTTCCAAATAAGGTCTGTAAGCGGCATCATAAGTGCGTCCTCTTTCCAACCCAAAATCCGTTGCCATGCAGCATTGCATTTATTGCAAAGCTCTTTAGAGGCTCTGACAGGTTCGGAATCGGCTCCTGCACAGGCAAAGAAAGCGTCATAAAAAGCATATTCTCTTCCCTTTTTAGCAACTCTTATCTCTGCCAAATCCTGAGCGGTAAATCCGAAAATGGAGCTGAAAAGTACGCTTATAAGCGGTACATCCTGTCTTGTGTTGTCAATAATCTTTAAGAGGTTGAGGAAAATTTCCACCTCTATGGTTTCAAAGTATCCGTCATTTTGTTCCGCAAACAGAGGTATTCCCTGTTCTTCAAAAATTTTTTTGAAAGTATCTGAAATATCCTTTGTAGAACTTCTTAAAATAACTATGTCCCTGTAGCTTATCGGTCTTTCCTTGTACTCGCTGCCCTCAAGATAAGGAATCATAGTTCCTTTTTTCATGGTATTCTTTATGAGTTTTATCAGCTCCAAAGCCTCTAATTCATCCTTTTTGAAAACCTCTTCAAAGGTTTCATCCTCTGAACTTTCCTCACGAAAAGCGGAATCTTGGGTCTGATTTACCAAATAAATTTCAGTGCCATATCTGTATTTGCCCTCATAGGTATTTCCCCTCTTTAACTCCGCGTCAATGTCGTAACCCTCCATTACCTGTCTGAATACTTCATTGGTAGAGTCTATGACGGATTTCTTGCTTCGATAGTTACAGTTAAGGTCTATAACCGCCCCTCCGTCATTTAAATTTTTATATTTATGATATCTGTCTTTGAAAAGAGCAGGTTCAGCCTGACGGAAACGATAAATTGACTGTTTCACGTCACCTACCATAAACACATTGTCCCCTGTAGAAAGGCGTGAAATCAGCGCGTCTTGAAGTTCGTTTGAATCCTGATATTCGTCTACGAAAATAAACTTGAAGCGTTGCCTGTACTGTTCTGCAATGTCCTCATTTTCCAGTGCTTTAAGGGCCAAGTGCATGAAATCGTTAAAATCCAGCATATTCTTTTCGGTTTTAAGCTGATAAAAAAGCCTGTCATATTTTAAAACCAAATCGTAGAAAGTTTTAGCATATTCATAGGTATATTTAATTTCAGCTATGCTATCTTCAAAATCCTGATAAAAAAACACATTTACGCAGGATTTTACTGCGCCCTTATACCCATCTCTAAAGCTTTTTAGTTCTTCCTTTATTTCCTCATACTCCGCCTTGCAATCATTTGTTGCAACCAAACGAACCCCCAGTCCGCTAGCCGTTATAAAGCTGTCTTTAAGGCGGTTAAATTCTTCTGATATACTTTCTTTTCGTCCGTTTCGATAATCATCGAAAGCTGTTTTAAATTCTTCCGTAGCTGCTTTTACCGCTCTAAAGGCATTGAGTTCAGGCTCAAGCTTTGCCCTAATACCCGCTAATTTAGGTTCTGAAACTATTTTTTCCGCCCTGTCTGTAAGTTCTGTGATGTTATGAGTTTTATCGCTTAAATCGCAAATTAGGGTGTCCATAGCAGGACTTTTAAAAAAGTCTTCCGTGGAGCAGTCAAGCCTTTTCACTGCGGCTTCAAAAAATCCGAAAGGATTGTCCAAGGCTCTGATTTTAGTGTAAAAATCAGAAATCATTTTCTTAACAGATTCTAAACTTTTTAAGTCTGCATAAGCATCCATAAACGCAAGAAAATCAGCCTGCCCGTCCTCTAACTCCTGACGAAGCAAAAGGTCGAGGGCCTGATTGCTGATTAACTTAATTTTATTTTCATCACCGACTCTAACTGCCGGATCCACATCAATTACCTGAAAGTTCTCTCTTACTATCTTTTGAGCAAAAGAGTCAAAGGTAGAGATATCGGCTTCAGGCATAAGCGCAAGCTGGTGTTTAAGCCTTTCGACTCCGGCAAGGTTTCCGTTCTCGCCATCCTGACGTATGCGCTTTCTGACGGACTTTACAATTTTCTCTTTCATTCCCGAAGCGGCAGCTTTTGTAAAGGTCACCACCAGCATTTCGTCAATACTTGCTTCGCCCTCTAAAATAAGCCTTGTCACACGTTCAACCAAGACTGCGGTTTTTCCCGAGCCTGCGGCTGCCGCCACCAAAAGATTCGGCTTGCTGTGATTTATTGCCTCTTGTTGTTTTTCATTGAACCTCATAAACTCTCCTACTACGCTAAATGCAGCTTACGTATAAGTTTAGCCAGCTTCGTCCCCTTTGGTAACATCTCAATCTCTTCAACTGCAATGGCGTGGCTCTTAAGGATACATAAGCCGTAAACCGCCGCCGCAAAGCAAATCACTATAAGGGTAACCAACATGCTGTCAGGTCTAACCATGTTAAAACCTGCATATGCCAGCTTAACCGCTCCATACATGATGGCTCCTGAAAGAATAGGCTTTACAAAGGTAAGCATAAGGTCATGTCTTATTCCTGTCACTTTTCTTACCGCAATATAGTTTAATATGCCTATTGTCACAAAACCTAAAACACTTCCCCATGCAGCCCCCTTAACATTTAAGGACGGCATGGCGGTCAAAATATAAGTAGATATGCATTTAACAACAAAGCCTGCCAGCAGTCCCCAAACAGAAAGTCCGGGCTTGCCAAGTCCCTGTAGAATCCCTGCGGTAGTCTGTCCAATGCAGAGAAAGACTACACCTACTGCCAAAATCCATAGACAATCCGCAGCGCTTTCAGCGCTTTCTCTCTGAAGCGGATAGAGCATTAACATAACCTGACGTGCTATGGACATAATCCCCAAAGAGCAAGGCACGCCGATGAGCATTGCCATACGCATACCCAATCTGATGTTATTCTCCAAAGCCGATTTATTGTTAACGGAATTAGCCGCAGCAATGGCGGGAACCATAGCAAGCGCCATGGAAAGTGCCAAAGCCATCGGTACATTTATTACGGGAATTGCCATGCCTGTCAGCTGACCGTAAAGAGAATTTGCGTAAGTTACACTGTAACCTATGCTCTTAAGCCTTGGAATGACAAAGAGTAAATCTCCCAAATTCATTATTGGCATAATTGATACGCCGATAGTAATAGGAACAGCAATAAGAGCCAAAGTTTTAATAATGCTGCCGCTACTTTCTTTTTCCCCGTGAGTGTCCTCTTCAAAACGGGTCTTGATGGAAGTCCTCTTCTTAAGATAGATAATATACAGCACCAAAATACTCACCAGCGGTCCTATGCTGGTTCCTATGGTAGCTCCCGCCGCCGCCTTGTCAATACCGCTGCTTACCAGCATTATAGCTAAAGTAAGTCCCAAAGCCACTCTTGTTGCCTGTTCAGCCAGCTGGCTGACTGCAGTGGGTCCCATTTCCTGCATACCTTGGAAATATCCTCTGAATACTGCCATAATCGGTACAAAAAGCAATGCCGGCGAAATGGCAAGCAAAGCATAATACGCTCCCGGATCGCCGAAATACTCAATAATCTGATTTGCAAAAAGAGCAACCGCCCCAAAGAAAAGAGCGCCCATGATACCCATAAGGATAAAAGAAAGTCTGAAAACCCTGTGAGCTTCCCTGTACCTACCTTGAGCTATTCTTTCGCTGGTCATCTTGGAAATAGCTGCCGGTGCTCCATTGGTGGAAAAGACTAAAAGGGCTACATAAATAGGATAAGCCGTCTGGTAATACCCCATGCCGTCATCTCCTATAATATTAGCTAAAGGAATACGAAATATGGCTCCCATTACCTGAACTAAAATTCCTGCAATCCCCAAAATTGCAGCACTTTTAACGAATGATTTCTGTTTAATCTCTGTCATTTTAAGCCTCTTTATATATATGCTAAAAACCTAGCTTGAAAATTTGCAAAATGTATTTTTGCTGAAATATTATAGCATTTTTAGCCTGAAATTGCAATTAAAGCAGGGCTGTGTTATAATAACTCCTGGTTTTATAGCTATTTCACCATATCTTCATATATATCTTATACATTAGAGGATATATATATTGACTTCCTTTTGAATAGTCATTTCACCATATCTTCATATAAAAATTATGATGAGGAATATGGTCTAATCATTTCAGTGATTGCATACAATCTAAGTTATGACATATAAGGTTAAACAATTTTTAAATACGAAAGGACTCTCACCTATGGAAATTACAAAAAAGCCAACCATGCTTATGATTCTTGACGGTTTCGGTATAAACGACGAGCATGAGGGGAATGCTATCTATCAGGCAAACACCCCTCATCTTGATAAAATCTTTGCTTCATATCCTTACACCACAGTACGTGCCTGCGGTTTGGATGTGGGGCTTCCTGAGGGTCAGATGGGCAACTCCGAAGTAGGTCACCTGAATATCGGTGCAGGTCGCATTATCTATCAGGAGCTTACTCGCATTACCAAGTCCATTGAAGATGGCGATTTCTTTGAAAACCTGCCACTTATTCACGCTATGGATCACGCTGCTGAAAACGGTTCCACTCTTCACATTATGGGTCTTGTTTCTGACGGTGGCGTTCATAGCCATATAAGTCATCTCCTCGCACTTTTAGATATGGCTAAAAGTCGCGGTCTGAAAAGTGTTGAGGTTCATTCCTACCTTGACGGTAGAGATGTTCCCCCAAGATGTGCAATTACGTACCTTGAGCAACTTGAAAATCACATGAAAGCAATCGGTCTTGGTCAAATAGGTGTCGTTTCAGGTCGTTACTACGCTATGGATAGAGATAAACGCTGGGAAAGAATTATGCTGGCTTATGACGCGCTGACTCTTGGAAAAGGTGAAAAAGCGAAAACTGCAATCAGTGCAGTTGAAGCAGCATATGACCGCAATGAAAACGATGAATTTGTGCTTCCAACAGTGATTGACAGTCCTGAAAATCCTTTCCTTCCAATAAGCGACAACGACGCGGTTATCATGTTCAATTTCCGACCTGACCGCGCTCGTCAGATTACTCGCGCTTTAGTAGATGATAATTTCGACGGCTTTGTTCGTACTAAATATCCAAAGAATCTTCATTATACCTGCATGACACAATACGACGCTTCTATGCCGAATGTTGAAGTTTCTTTTCCACCTGAAAGCTACCGCAATACTTTAGGAGAATACATTTCAAGTCTTGGGCTCAAACAGCTTCGAATCGCCGAAACTGAAAAATATGCCCATGTTACTTTCTTCTTTAATGGCGGCGTTGAAGCCCCAAACCCTGAAGAAGATAGAGAACTCATCCCGTCACCAAAGGTTGCCACTTATGATTTACAGCCTGAAATGAGCGCTTTTGCTGTAACAGAAAAGGTTTTGGAAAAAATTGCAACGGAAAAATACGATATGATTATTCTAAATTTCGCAAATGCGGATATGGTAGGTCATACGGGAATCATGGAAGCAGCTATCAAGGCCATTGAAACACTTGACATTTGCGTTTCTCGAATTGTAGACGCGGTACTTGCTAAAGACGGTCAGATTCTACTTACTGCTGACCACGGAAATGCCGACTGCATGATTGATGAGAACAGTCAGCCTATGACAGCTCACTCCTTAAATGTTGTTCCTCTTTTGCACATTGCAAAAGAACCGTGCAGTTTATCTGACGGTGGCAAGCTGGCAGATTTAGCCCCAACCCTTTTAGCTTTAATGGGACTGCCTCAACCGCCAGAAATGACAGGACGTTCACTTCTTAAATAAATTATAGGCTTATAAGACAAATTATAAAAAACAAGGCAGCGTTTGAAACGCTGCCTTACTTTTTTAATCACCTTATTTTGTTTTCTGTTCTGTATTCTATTTTCTGTTCTGTTTAAGGAATTTGTAAGCTACCCCCTGTGGTAGCTGTGGCAGTTCCGCTGCCTGCTTCAACATCCGCTTGTGAATCTTTTTCAAGCCCTTTGCCTGAATGTCCGTCGCTACCCTCAAAATCGGAGCCGTCGCTACCCTTTCCCGAAGTTTCAGAGGTTTCTTCATTGGAGGATTCCGAATTGGTATCAGGTTTAACGGGTTTCTGCGAAGTTTTTATATCTTCTCCAACAGTAGCCTCCGGTGAATGTGCAGGGTTCTTAACTTCTCCCGCTTTTACTTCACCGGCAATATAACCTGAATCTATAAGTTCCTTTAATTTTTCTTTGGAGTATCCGTAAGTGCCGTCTTTCCTTAATATCAGCCAGTCAGGTCTGGTATTGTCACTGCCTGTTTTCTTTAATTCTTCAATAGTAGTGCCTTTTAAAAAGGCTTCTCTCTTGTCCTTTGCCAATGCCAATATCAGTTCCTGCAAACGATTTTTTGTATAAGCGGTGTTATATTTCAATAAGCCTCGCACTTTTCCCGTATCGGAAACATTCACTTTTGCAGGGATTTCTCCCTTAATGCCTCGTTTAAAAACATCTAAACAAGCCTCATCTTCATCTAAAAAATATGACCTTGCCACATTGCCGTAAACATCCCAATCGCAACCGTCCCACCATATAGCCAGTTTCACCTTGTCATAGCCCTGTAACTGTTCAAACATGGATTCCATCCATTTTGCTTTATCGCCGCCAAAGCTGGCAGAGGCAAACTCCGTAATCATAAAGGGCTGACCGAACCAGTCCAGATAAGTATTGTACATATTTTGGTAGAGATCTGAAAACTCTATCCAGTCTTCTCCCACGGTATGATAATAAGCACCTGTATTGTAGGCTGTAAGCCCGATAACATCTACGTACTCATCCTCAGGATAGTACATTAGGGTATGATTCCACCTAAAGTCAGGATAAGACAAGCTGTTTGGATTCCATACCCAAATTGTATTTGCGGTAGCTCCTGTTTCCTTGAATACGTTGTATATATATTTATATGCATTCTTGTAGACCTCTGTATCCTTGGATGTATGGTATGCAGAGTATACGCACCAATCTCCGTTCATCTCATTCATAGGTCTGAAAACTACAGGATGTCCGAAATCCGCAATTACCTTGGCGTAGTCATATAAAAAGTCATCGTATTCACCGTTTAGCACGCCGTAAAGCATATTTTTATCATCATTCGGAACCATCTGCAAGGTCAGTTCAAGCACAGCACCTTTGTGTTCCCAAGCTCTCTCCAGCCTCCCTTTCAGGTTCTTATGTTTTTTTACATCCGCCTCTGTGTAATTTACAAGTACAGGGAAATTGTAATCAAAATAAGTTTCATATTTTTCAAGCTGTGAATAGTCAAATCTTGCTGTTTTAGGCTCAAATATCCCCCAAGTAAGCTTTGCTTTTTCGCCGAAGTATTTCTGATAAAATGCTTCCGTCTCCTTATTCCAGCCTCTGCTTTTAATATCTCTTTCAGCTGAAACTCTGACATAAGGATCCTTTAACTCCTCATCCTTTAGCAGTTTGAAACTGTTCAGCATATAAACCGCGTCTTCTTTAGATTCTATGGGATGTCCCGATTTTATGAAAACCGTAAAAGCGCTTCCTGTAGCCTCTACCGGCGGAATTTCGATATTTACATAATGGCACAGGTCACTTTCACAATTTGGCAGCTTCTCCCTGTTCCAAATAAGAATTTTTGCCCTTTGCCCCTGCCAGTCCGCTTCTTCATTGCAAACCACCTGTACCTCCTCCGCCTCTAAAAAATAGTTGGAGTAGGAGGTATAACTTTCAAAAGAGGTGTTTTCCATAGGTTGCTTATATATCTCAATACGCATATCTTCATTTTTCAGCACCGCCCTCACGGAAGAATAATTCATGTCTACTTCAAGACCGTGTGGAACCATCATGCTGTATCCTTGAACTAAATCGGTAAACTCATCCATAGGTTCTCCAATTTCTAAAGTCCAAAGCTCATCTGTGGGCTCTTTTTGAGGATTGGTAAAGGATGCCTGCCAAATAATCACTCCCAGCATACCAATGCATACCAAAACCGTTATTATGCTTATAATGATTTCTCCGAAGCCTGTTTTTTTCATGTCTTTATCTGTTTACGCGCCTTTCGTTAATCTTCTAAGTCATGTTTTCTTCCACACACAAATGTCTGCTGGTTATTACATATACACACTACTTTTCTACCAATTCGGCTTATAGTTTTCCACTATTTTTTCCGCCACGCGAATACCGTCAACTGCCGCCGACACAATTCCACCCGCATAGCCTGCGCCCTCGCCGCAAGGATAAAGTCCGCCCACGGAGGCCTGTAAATCTTCATTTCGCACAATTCTTACGGGGCTGGAGCTTCTGGTTTCCACTGCAAACATCTTAGCTTCCTCGGAGTCAAAGCCTCGAAGCTGTCTTGCCATATGCGGTAAAGCTTCACTGATGGCTGAAACCGCAAATCTCGGCAGAGAACTTATAACAGCTTCTCCCGCGTTAAACTCGCCCTTTCTTGCTCTCATAAACTCTCCCGTAGTGCAGCTTGGCAGGGAGTAATTTTCGCCCCCGTTCAAATAAGCCAAATGCTCATACTTTTCCTGAAATTCAATGCCTGCTAGAGCATGGTCGCCGGAAAAATCCGAAGTTCTCACGTCCACCAACAATGCGCTGTTTGCAAATTCACCATCTCTGGCATTGTAGCTCATGCCGTTGGTAACAACTCCCTCTTTATGTGAACTGGAGTTGATAACCTCTCCCCCGGGACACATACAGAAAGTATATACCCCTCTTCCGTCGTTTTCGCCTCCCTCAGAAGCACTCTTGCAATGGTAAGACAGTTTATATTCCGCAGGTGGCAGATTCAGCTTGTGATAATTCTTTCCGTATTGTGCCACATTTATAAGCTCTTGAGGGTGCTGAATACGCACTCCTATGGAGAACGGCTTTTGTTGGAGCTTTACTTGATGTTCATTTAACATACGGAAAGTATCTCTTGCACTGTGCCCAAGAGCCAGCAAAAGACAATCGGTTTCAATATCTCCCTTGTTGGTTTTTATCGCCCTGACACGTCCCTCTTCAATTACAATATCTTCTAAACGGGTATCAAATTTCACTTCGCCCCCTAAAGAAATAATCTTTTTTCGGATATTTACAACCACATCTCTAAGTACGTCCGTACCGATATGTGCTCTGTGCTTATATAGAATATTTTCATCAGCTCCTGCTTCCACAAACTCTGTAAGGACTTTGGAAATACGGGCGTCTTTGATATTTGTTGTTAATTTTCCGTCTGAAAAAGTTCCTGCTCCGCCCTCGCCAAACTGTACATTGGATTCGGTATTCAGTTTTCCTGCTTTCAAGAAGTTTTCAACGTCGACAATTCGTTTTTTCATCTCGGAACCGCGTTCAAGCACAATAGGTTTGAAACCCGCAGAAGCCAGTATCAGAGCTGCATACATACCGCAAGGTCCAAAACCGCAAACCACAGGTCTATATTTTAAAACGGAGCTTCCGACATAGTCAGGTAAAATATATTCTTTCGGTTCAGGCTGTGGTAAATCCAGCTTTCTGTCCTTTGGCTCAACAGCAAAATCAAGGCTGTATACTATGAGTATGTCGCCCTTATCTCTTGCATCCACAGATTGTTTAACTATGCGCCAATCAGTAATTTTTAAGCCTTTCCCTGCTTTACCCAATTTCTTAATAATAGAAGCCGGTATATCGGCTTGGGATTGCTCCGCTTTTAATTTTATTTCATTAATTCTGTAATACATATCTTATCTAACCGCTTTCACCGCTGCTTGACCTGCCAATATACCTGTTTCCCAAGCATTGTGTAAATTAAAGCCTCCGCATTGTCCATCATAATCAAGGGCCTCTCCTGTTATAAAAAGACCCTGTACAAGTTTTGACTCCATAGAGGAGCCATCCACCTCCGATAAAACCACTCCTCCTCTGGTACACTGTGCCTGATTCCAACCGCCTGCGCCCTTTATTGTCAGCTTCATTGCTTTCATGAAAGAAGCCATTTTTTTCAGTTTATCATCCGAAACAAGCTCTGCCTGCTCCTTTGGATTTATTTTCATTTCTTTAATAATGGATTCAGCCAATTTTTCGTTAACAAGAGTTCTAAGCAGTTCCCCTGCTAAAAGTCCTTTAATCTTTCGGTTGGAATTAAATATTTCGTAAAGCTCTTTCTCATTTCCCGAAAAGAAGTCTATTTCCAGACTATAATCTTCAAAGGAAGTTTCTTTATTTAAAATCAAAAATCTGGAGAGATTGAAAATACATATTCCTGAAACACCTTTTTCAGTAAACTGAACCTCTCCCTTTTCTACGGCAACTTCCTGCTCTTTATTAAAAAGTGTAACTTTAGCCTTAGCCCTTACACCTTTAAACTCTCCGTTAAAGCCTTTAATCTCCAAAGGAGTCAGTACCGGTGCCAATTTCCCTACTGTATGTCCTAAAGACTTAGCAAGTGTGTAAGAATCTCCGGTAGTTCCGTACATAGAGCCTGACTTTCCCCCGGCTGAAAGAATAACGCGGTCTGCTTCATATACCTTTCCCTCTTCACAGCAAATAACAAACTTCTGACCCTTTTCCTTTGGAGGTTTTAATTCATTAACCCGTGAATTAGTATGAAGCCTTACTCCCAAATGATTGCAGGCGGATAAAAGAGCCCCGTGCACGTCTTTGGCTTGTTCACTGATGGGGTACACTCTTCCCTCTTCTTCCTCGCAAGTAAAGATTCCCACGGAATTTAAAAAGCCTAAAACCATACCCTGATTGTCACAAGCGGTATTGGTGATATTACACCTGCCGTTGCCTGTGGCCAGCAGTTTCGTAGCCGCTCTGTCTTTCTTTTCCAATACAACGATACAGGCCTCCGAATCAGCTCTTGCCGCTGAAATAGCAGCAGCCAGTCCGGATGCACCTGCACCGATAATTACTATTTGCATTTAGATTTCACCTTTTCCTCTTCAATCTGATAGTCAACCTCCAGCATATTCATTAGGAATATAAAAATCGGAACTCCGATTAACAGTCCCCAAACTCCAATATAGTGCTGTCCCACCAGTAAAATCATAAAGGTTAAGCAAACCGGAAGTCGCGTTTTGTTGGACATGAGTTTCGGATTCAAAACATAAGCTTCAACGGTGTGTAGTATAAGAATCATGAGAATTACCGCTGCGAGCTTTTTAAGCCCCCCTGCACCCAGTGCAATTATACTTAAAGGAATGAGGGAGACAATAACCCCTGCCACAGGTACCAGCCCCAATAAGAAAATCATGAAGCCGAGAGCAGCGATTTCGGGAAAGCCCATTAGAGAAAGGAAAATCATAGATAAAAAGCTGTTAATAACTGCGATACTTACCTGCACTTTCATAACTTTTCCGAAAGTAACACAAAAATTCTGTCCGAACTTTGACAAATATTGATAGATATATGTTGCCTGACTCTGATTCAGTCTCTCACCGAAACGCTTGAGCTTCGGTTGCTCTAAAATGATGGCAAAAGCTAAAATCAAAGAAATAAAAAGATTTACAAAGAAATGGAAAGTTTCCGTACTGAAAACCGCCACCTGTGTACTGAGCCACGTTCCAAGACTGCGAATAACAGAGGGCAAATCAAGATATTTTAAAAATTCTCTAACATGCGGATTTAGAGAAGCATAGGTTTCTGAAAGATTTACTGTAGTAAAGAAATTCGCCATGCTGCGAACCCATGTGGTTATAATCGGCAAAGCCTCACTTACAAACATGACGGTGAAAAGTAAAAACAATACATATTCAATACTCAACACTACACCTGTAGGGACACGGAAATGTGCCATTCTAAGCATGCGGTTTTGAATACGCAGGGTCAAATTGTAGAAGATAAAAGTCACAATAAAAGTGAGTAATACCACATCCAGCATATACCAGATGGTTACCAGCAAGCCCGCTATTATACCATATGAAATTAATTTCGTTTTGCGTTCTTCCTGTTCGTTCATTTAACTTCCTCTTTCCGACTTTAACTAACGTATCTTCACTTTACTCTTCGCCGTTCTTCTTAAAAACAGCATTTACTTTGCCGGCAATATCAATATCAGGCTCTGCCAGCGGAGTCATATTGGGATATTCAACCTCCTGATGCGAGGACATATCAAGGTTTGGAGCCTCATTGTGCAAAGTCACCTCAGGATATACCGCTTCCTGATTTTTAATTTCGGTAAACTCTTCCTTTTCCTCACTCTTCATAGCCTTCTTTGACTTTTTATGAGCTTTTTCTTTGGAAGAGTCTTTGTGGAATTTGAAAGTGTGGGAGCGATTAGCCGCTTCTTTAGCTTCAAGCTTCTTGCGATGGCGAAGCTCTTCATCGGTTATAATCTTGTATTTACTAGGCATATTGGCTGCCAAAGCCATTACATTGATACCCTGTGCCAAGAAAATAATGCCGACCAGCATAACTTTTCCCAAATCTAAAGTCACATTGTTGAAGAATGCGTAAACTCCAATGAGTGCCGCTAAAATTCCAAAACCGAGGCACCACTCCCAGCCCTTTTGTTTCATAAACATCATATGGGCAGAGGCTACCACTCGAAGCATACCTGAATACATAATCCAAATTCCGAAGAAAATAGGAATCATAGGGTCTACTGTCAGCTGGTTTGCTAAAACAATCAAACCAAGTACGCCTGTTGCAATACCGTCAACTAAAATCCAACTGGACTTCTCAAGCTCCTTATAAGAGCCTATATATGAGCAAATACTGCCCAGAGCGCTGAGAATCATAGCTACGCCCAGTAAAAATGCAACGGATAAAAATGTATTTCCTAAATTTAAAAAGCACCATAAAGATGTAATTACCAATATGATGCTTGTCATTACCGTTATTAATCTCAAAGTCGTCACCTCTATCAATCTTTATTTTCAATTATATTCATGGTTATTATATCAAAAAAACCTGCTTTTGCCAACATAAAGGTGCTATGAAATAAGGGTAAAATCCCAAAAAATCCCAAGGAACTAAAAAAGCCCCTTTTGGAAAACATCCAAAAGAGGCTATAATTTCAACTTATTTAGCTAGAATAATATTAATGCCAATAGTCTGTATTAACCTTTACATCAGCCATATCAGCAACGTATTCAGGATTCTTTCCTGCCTTTTTCTGTGCCACGTAATCGTCAAGGCACTTAAGAGCAGGTCTTGTTAAGATAAGAATTACAGGGATGTTTATAACAACCATGAAGCCCTGAAGCATATCTGCTGTATCCCAAGCAAGTCCTGCGGATATAACAGCACCAAGGAATACTAAAACAGTTGCTGCAACTCTGAAACCAAGCATAAAGGTCTTGCTTGGATTTTTCTTAAATAAGAACTTTAAGCAACCCTCGCAATAGTAGTAGTTACCGATAAGAGTAGTGAATGCGAAGAGTGCAAGTGATACTGCAATAAAGACAGGTCCAAAGGAGCCTAAATTTTTAGAGATACACGCCTGAACAAACGGAGCTCCTGAATTTTCAGCAGTTCCCTCAATACCTGTGGATAAGCACATGAGACCTGTAGCTGAACAGATAAGAAGTGTATCAATAAATACTGAAAGCATTTGAACCAGACCCTGCTTAGCCGGGTGAGAAACGTCAGCAGAAGCAGCAGCGTTAGGAGCAGAACCCATACCGGCTTCATTGGAGTAAAGACCTCTCTTAAGACCTAAGTAGAGACATGAACCTGTAAATCCACCGAAGATAGCCTGGAAATCGAAAGCCTGACTAAACATAGTTGCAAACATATGACCGAGGTTTCCTGCATTCATCATGATAACGATGAGGGAAACTGCGATATAGATAACGCCCATGAAAGGAACCAATACTCCTGTTACGGAAGAAAGTCTCTTAGCTCCGCCTAAAATAACTGCGCCAAAGAGTACAGCTAATATGATTCCGATGATAGTAGGAGTCTTGTCTCCGTAGAAAGAGAATGCTGCAAAGGAAGACTGCAAGTTAAATGCTGCTAACATATTGTATCCTACAGCATAAGTTAAAATGATGATTACTGAGAAAATCGCTCCGAGCCATCTTTGACGAAGTGCGTCCTGCATATAGTAGGACGGTCCGCCGTAGCATGAGCCGTCGGTTTCTCTCTTCTTGTAAATCTGAGCCAATGTGGATTCGATGAAAGCAGAAGCTCCACCAAGTATAGCTGTAATCCACATCCACACCATAGCACCGGGACCACCTAAACAAATGGCTGTAGATACACCAACAATGTTACCTGTACCAACTCGGCTAGCTGTAGAAACCATGAGAGCTGCAAAGGAAGACATTCCGTTTTCACTCTTCGGTCTTTCCTTAATAACTCTGAACATTTCTCCGAAGAGACGAACTTGAATAAATCTGGTTACGATGGTAAAGAAGATACCCGCACCGATTAATAAGAGTGGTACGATATAAGGTCTATAAAGGACTCCAGATATCGCATTTACTACATTGTCAATTGCTGTTACCACAATGACTACCTCCTTAATAAATAATAAAACTGTAATTATTTCGTGATACAACTGCTAAATTAATTTTAGTAATCATATCAGCTTTCTTAATTATACAATTTAGTTTCATCCCTTTCAAGTGATAAATTGGTGATTAATATTTCTATTCGTCTAAAGCTTCTCCGCAATTTCCATTATCTTTTGAATCCGATGATTCAAACCGGATTTTTTCATAGGCGGAGTCATCATGTCTGCAAGCTCCTGAAGAGTTGCGTCGGGGTGCGACAAACGGAGCTGCGCAACGTCTCGAAGTTTTTCAGGAAGAAAGGCTATGCCCTTTAGCTCGTTGATTTTATTTATGGCAGCCGTCTGCTTTTCCGCTGCATTTAAGGTTTTATCCATGTTGGCATTATCACAGTTTGCAATGCGATTTGCCATTTCCCGCGCATTTTTCATCATACGGATATTTTCAAAAGCAAAGAACTGGTTGTGGGCACCCATTATATTTAGCATATCTCCCACCTGCTCCGCTTCTTGAAGATAAACTATGAAATTCTTGCCCCTCGCCATAACCTTAGGGCTTAAATTTACGAAAGAATTTATGAGCTTTCTTACGTCGGCAGCCAAGACTTCTGAATTGCAGATGTATTCAAGCTGATATGCTTTCTGTGGGTCTGACATAGTACCTGAACTTAAGAAAATCCCGCGCAAATAGGATTTGCGACAGCATTTTGACTTAATGATGTTACCATAAATCCCGTCGGACAGATAGTTCATACCCTCACGAATAAGGAGTATACCTGTTTCACGTAAAATAGGTTCTGCCTTTTGATTTTCTCTGTCATCTAAAGTGAGGACATACACCTTGCTTTTCTTAATTGAAACGCTTTCACCAACTTCCGTGGTGGCATCTACATCAAAATAGTCCTTAATTAACTTTTTATAGTGTCTGGTAATTGCAGGATTTTCGGTAATGAGCATAAGCTTCATCTTACCTCCGCCAACAAAACTTATGGTGCCGCACATCCTTATAAAACCGGCAATTTCAGCCAGCATACAGCACTTTTTGTCAGGTGCCACCCTTGCCAATTCGTTTTTTACATCCAGCGAAAAACTCATATTCTACTTTTCTCCTTAAGTAAGGTTGTTTTTCTAATTATAATATCCTCCCGCTATATATTCAATCTCGAATAATGTTCATGTCTAATAACAACTTTCTCCTCGCTAAATATTATTTTTAAAAAATCAAAAATCCCCGAATTTTTCCGGGGATTTCCTAATTTAATGATGTTTTTTGCTAAATATAATTATTTACCGGCAGGAATATAAGGAATAATCTGGCTTGCCACCTGCATAATAGGCATAGTCTGAAGCCATAAGTGTCCCGGCCCTGTGATTACTGTATTGAAGAGACCCTCACCGCCGAAGAGTATGTTTTTAACTCCCGGTATGGTCTGAATGGAAATATCACAACTTGCGGAGCAAGCTGCAAGATATCCTGAATCAACGACAATCTTCTGACCCGGTTGTAAATCATATTCCACAACATGACCGTCAAATTCTGCGAAAACCTGACCCTGTCCTGAAGCTTTCTGTAAAAGGAAACCCTCTCCACCAAAGAGACCTGCTCCTAACTTTTTCTGGAGATGTACAGAAAGCTGAACCCCCATTTCTGCTGCCAGGAAAGCGGATTTCTGGAAAATGTATTCCTGTCCCGGTGCAATATCAAACTTTTTAATGCTGCCAGGAAAGCTTGATGCAAAAGCAATCATACCTTGCCCACCTCTTGCAGTGTAAGTATTCTGGAAGAAAGATTCCCTTGTAAGCATTCTTCCCAACGCCTTTCCAATGCCTCCACCTGTTGTTGTATTCATCTCCATGTTTGGTGACATCCAAGACATAGCACCTCTTTCCGAATAAAGCGCCTCTCCGTTTTCAAGAGTACAAACTACAACCGGTAACGTTTCTCCTTTAATTTCGTAATTCATAAAGTCTCTCCTTTCTTTTTTCTAAACTAAATACTTGATTTTTCAAACTTTACTTAAAACTTCTATATAAAAATGTCACAATCTGACCCCTCTTGCAGCTGCTATCCGGAGAAAAGTTGCTCTCTGAGGTTCCTGAAGTTACATTTTTTTCAACTGCCCATGCTACCGCCTGCGCATAATATGCGTCCGCAGCAACATCCGTAAATTTATTATTTTCATTCACACCAATACTTCCCGCGGTGGTACTGCTTAAAGCCCCGGCTGTATTAACCGAAACACCGTCTGTTACGCCTCCCTTGGCAGTATTCATAACTTGAGCCGCTCTGTGTAAAAAGGTAACAATTTGTCCTCTGGTGCAAACAAGCTCAGGACCGAAGCCGGTCTCGCTTATGCCTGATGTTATGTTGTTTTCCAAAGCCCATGCTACCGCTTTCACATAGTAAGCATTCTGCGGTACATCTGAAAATTTACTGCTTACAGCCACCAGACTATCGGAAGTTTGGGTTTCAACTCCGGAAGTTCCATTGGAAATTCCATCCTTTGCTGTATCGGCAATTCCTGCCTCCGCTGGTTTTTTAGGTTCAGGTGAGCCTGCCGCTCTCCAAAGGAAAGTTACCGCCTGCGCTCTTGTGCAAGCCGTGTCAGGCGAAAAGCTGTAAGAAGTAGTTCCTGTTGTTATTTTCTGCTCAATCGCCCACTTTACCGCCTCGTAAAAATAATCTGCGGTGGTTACATCTATGAGATTTCCCAGCCTCTGTGGAGGTGGAACAATTTCCATATTCTGATTCGGAACTTCGGGAAAAGGTCCCTCTTCGCCCTCAGAAGCTGTTTTCGGAGGTGCTCCCTCCAGCTCATAGTGAAAGAGACTTTCCAAATTTTGAAGATGTGCAATATAGTATGTGGGATGGTGATAAGTTGCCCCAAAGTCCCCCTTTGTGTACCAAAGAGTCGTTCCATACTTGTACCACTTCATTGAAGTTGTTGACTGTAAGTTCTTTTGCAACGAGGGATAAAGATATTTCGCCTCTCCCAGCACTGCTTTCACCGCCACTGCCTGTGATGACTCAACTCTACTGTCTAAAATGCTTTCACTGGCTCTTGCCAATACGGTCACCATGTCGCTGGCATTGCAGATATTGAAAATATTTGAATAGTTGCCAATCTTCGCCTCGTTTACCGTAACGTCGGGACAGGCAAAGGTGTAGCCGTAAACATCCGACTGCTCAACACCCTCGTTCATCAGCTCTGTTGCTACAATATTTGCCACCGCAGCTCCTCTGCTGTGACCTGTCAAGATGTACACCGGCTTTTGAATTTTTTGAGTCTCAACATAATTCTTTAAGCCTGCCTCTAATTTAGCTGCTGCATTCTCAAAGCCTGTATGGTTGCCTTTGGCGGATATTGTCACGTTGAAATTGCTCTGCCAATCGGAAGAGCCGGAAGTAATTTTGCCAACAGAGCCTCTAACCACAACAACCACTAATGTTCTGCCGTCTGCCAGCTTCATATTGCCCATGGCATATGCCACATTGTCGCTACCGTAGGCGGAATCTGACGCAGCTGCGTAATATTCTTTGGCGGTAATTCCTGCAATGCCCATGGATGAAAGTTGTGCGGTAATCGCAGACTTGTCGTAGGCGGCATTGGATAGCCCCATAAGAGTCAACGCCAATTCAGGCGAATACTCAGTTGATTTAAGCCCGCCAATCAATGCGGCTTTTGCAACATCTTCCGTTTTAGGTGCCCCCTCCATATCAGTTTCTGCCAAGGTCGTCACAGGAATCAGCATTAATATAAATGCTAAAACTAAAGCTAATATTTTTCTCTTTCTATGCATCTTACCCTCTCCCCTTTTGCTTAAATAATCAGTTTTTAAGATACACTTTTCTTTTGATTTTCTTTTACCTGTTTACATTTTGTTGTTTATATTCTATCGCTTTTTTAGATATTTGTATATAAGAATATTGGCACAAAAATAGTCAAATATTGGCACAAATGTTAGAAAAAATATTAGAACAAAAATACTCGGTTCTGTAAAGGCATAGGGGTTGTACTTTATCTTGCTTCCTCAACCTGTTCCTTTGTTCAAGGTAGCATTTTGTGACTTTGAAAGTTCAGATATTTCCTCATCAGTCAGTTGAAACATCACTAAAATAGTGGTTAAGTGTTATCCTTAATTCTATTACTCCCTTTGCTCAAAAAGATATTTTGAATTTATTTGTAGATTTTTATAAAAAGTCTTTGAACCAAACTGAAACTAGACTTTAAATCAAGAAATAAAACTTTGAAGTGTAGAACACTTGGAATTGTAATAAATTCATGTTACAATAACATCAAATTGCATAGTCATTTAACTATATCTTCCCATAAAAATTTTATAAATATAATAATGACACTTATTTCGTGACATCTATATACATTGAGGTTGACGACACACCGTATATGTTGGAAATGGTTGACAAACTCAATGATGACATTTTATTTGGTGCTTTCGGTATGAACGGAAAAGAAAAATTCGTAAATACCATAACATCCCACAATAAAAAATTATATACTGATGCTTTAACAGGTGCCTATAATCGCCTGTATTATTCGGAGCAGTTGCAGCAATTAGCAAAGGTAAAAGCTATTGCATTGTTTGATGCTGATAACTTCAAATCAATAAATGATACCTTTGGAATCAATTAACCACCACCATATATCTATAAAAAACAGTAGTTAACTAAAATTAATATTCAATCGTCTATCGGAAGATTATTTCAGAAACCAAATTTATCCTTTTACTCCTTACTTGTATACTTCTCAAGCTGTTTATCTGTATCTCGCCCACTATACATGACACGAATTACTGTAACTTCAACTTTCTCCATGTCAGGTATATAAAATACGCAATAATTATCTACGGGCATAATGCGTAAACCTCTGCTATACCACGGCTCATTTTCATATTTACGAAAACGCTCCGGCATTTGATTAAGTCCTTTAATACTTTCTTCTAATCGTGCAAGCTGACTTTTTGCAGTTCTAGGAGACTCAAGTTTAAATGCAATATATTCGTAAATACTACGAATATCATACTCTGCCTGCCATGATATTTTAATCTGAAAAATCATAAATCATAATCCTTGTGAATATCCTCAAAGGTCTTGTTAGCCGTTTTAGTACGCCCCGCTTTCATATCCGCATATCCTTTTCCAAGTTCCATATCCATTTGTTCTTCCGACAAAGTGCGCATATCTAAAGGCTCCGTGGATGGTATCTTCACTTCAAAAGGCAACCCTTTTTGAAATATAATTTGCTTATAGAACATGTTTATTGCATTGGATGTAGGAATACCAAGTGAGGAAAGAATACTCTCCGCCTGTTCCTTTACCTCCGGTTCAATTCTAGCATATAGATTTGCTGTCTTAGCTGCCATAACAACCACTCCTTTCAAAATACATTATTTTTTCACTTTTATTATATCTTTTTGTAAGTACAAAAGCAATGCATTTTTTCATCATTATCAAGAGAGCGCGTTAAGAATAAAATTAGAGTATAGCTTTTAAGCATTTCCATCTTAATGGTTAGTATTCCCCATTAATCAAAGCTTGTTACAATATAAATGCACCAAACCGACTTGTCGGACTTATAGAGCAAAAAGAATTGGCGAAAGCGGATATAAGTGCTGAAATTTCAAGTATTAAAGAAGTTGTTATCAACACTTTTTCTCCACCCTCAAGCTTCTTTCAAACAAGATTGAATCCATCACAACACGTATTTTTCAACGGTTACATTAGGTTTTATCAACACTTTTTGTCCTATAAACCTAAATCTTGGCATATCTTCTTTAGAAATAAGAATTGCTTACGCATAAAAAAGCCCCACTCGATTAAACACGAGCCGGGCTTTTTGTTATTATATTTTATATTTTGTTTTACCAACGCAACGGCAAATTCGCCTCGTAGATAACTTTATAATAAGCTAAAGATTAAAAGTCTACTTCTGTATCGTAGTAAGCTGCCTTTAACAGTTTTTCCATTTCTTCCTGACTCGGAATCCTTGGGTTTGAACCTGTGCAGGCGTCACCAATAGCGAGTCTTGCAATTTCAGGAAGTCTTTCAAGGAAAACTTCTTCAGGCACAAAACCCTGCTCTGTCGGATAGCTGTCTGCTCCATAGAATTTAATACCATGCGGAATATTGAGCTGGTCATTCATGTCGCGACAGAACTTGATAAGAAGTGCAACCTTTTCATCATCTGTGTTTCCACCCAAATGCATATAGTCAGCGAGAACACCATAGCGTTTCTTTGCTGTTTCATCCTTAGCATTGAAAGCGATTACCTTTGGCAGATACATTGCATTTGCTGCACCGTGGATGATGTGAGCTCCGAAGTCCGCAAAAGCGGCACCTGTCTTATGAGCCATCGAGTGAACAATTCCGAGAAGAGCGTTTGAAAACGCCATTCCTGCAAGACACTGTGCATCGTGCATTGAAGCTCTCTTTTCCATATCTCCACCATAAGAACCAACAAGGTCTTTCTGAATCATTTCAATTGCATGGATTGCAAGTGGGTCTGTATATTCGCAGTTTGCTGTGGACACATATGCTTCAACAGCATGAGTGAATGCATCCATACCTGTATGAGCAACGAGCTTTTTAGGCATAGTTTCTGCAAGTTCAGGGTCTACAATCGCTACATCCGGTGTAATTTCAAAGTCAGCAATAGGATACTTAACTCCGTCATCATAGTTTGTAATGATTGAGAAAGCTGTAACTTCTGTTGCTGTTCCCGATGTTGAAGAAACTGCACAGAAATGAGCCTTTGTGCGAAGCTTAGGTAGTCCGAAAACCTTGCACATATCTTCAAAAGTGCATTCAGGATATTCATACTTAATCCACATTGCTTTCGCTGCGTCTATTGGGGAACCTCCGCCTATAGCAACAATCCAGTCAGGCTGGAATTTAGCCATAGCTTCCGCTCCGCGCATAACTGTTTCAACCGATGGATCCGGCTCAATACCCTCAAAAACTTCAACTTCCATTCCTGCTTCCTTGAGGTAAGCCTCTGCTTTGTCAAGGAAGCCGAATTTCTTCATAGAGCCGCCGCCTACACAAATCATAGCTCTCTTTCCCTCAAAAGTTTTAAGTGCTTCTAATGAACCTTTTCCGTGATATACATCTCTTGGTAAAGTAAAACGTGCCATAATGACCTCCTGTTTCGTTATATATTTAACAAGTTACTGTATTCTACCACATATCAGTGTAAAAAAGCAATATGAAAGTAAGATATTTATAATACTTCTTTTAATGACTTTTTTAACGTGTTCACAAATTCGTCCCGATTAATGTTTTTGCCACCACTTATACAGTACAATCCGTCCTGTCTTGGAACTATTACCATAGATTCTTTATCAGACCTGTAACTTTAGCCTCTAGAACATCAGTATGCTATTTGCAAAGAAGATAATCCTTTGCTAATGCCAAGAATTGAATAACTTTTTCAACTTAAGGCATGTTAATGTAAGGATTACTTAACTTGCATACATATGTCCACAAGATAAGGCTGTACTTTTTCCCTAAATTCATCTACTGATACATACATTCTTCCATTGTTTGGATTATATTTCAGAGGGATTACTTTTTCCGTTCCATCGGTTTTAACCACAAGACCTCCATCACCAAAAGCATACTTTAGATTGCTGCCTGTCTTATATTTCTCGTATATACCTGTTATTTCGACGCATTTTATTTTCTGTTTTGTGTCGTAATAGTTAGTCACCTCATCAGTATAAACATAAGTCGGGTTTGTAAGATTTATTCCCTCGGGGAGACTACCTCCCGGAGCAGGAAGCATATGCTGTGACGGATCAATCCAATCAACTGTTGTATTCATCTGACCGCAGAGTTCTCGAAGCTGAACGTATGTCCTGCCGTCCTGAATCAGTGCTTCATTCATTTTTATCTGTTTTCCGTTTACATAAACGGGGTATCCCAAAGCACTTGCTTTCGATTCCGCCGCAACTACTTGGGTCATTGTGCTCAAAATTATGAAGCACATCATTAACCCGAATAATGCACA
The DNA here is from genome assembly GCA_041797745.1 of Bacillota bacterium. Classification (GTDB taxonomy): domain Bacteria; phylum Bacillota; class Clostridia; order Peptostreptococcales; family Anaerovoracaceae; genus UBA3871. The sequence goes on along the minus strand of JBHBZU010000002.1, from coordinate 19,513 downwards.
CGCTATAAATGATATTCTTTTATTTATCTGTTTCTTTTTAAGCATTACTTAACCTCCTTATTGCATTTTGATTGTAATATTTTCACTATTCCAACACATTTTCGATTTTTTCAAGAGTCGTCCGGTATTCAGTCGGGCTCATACTTTATGATAAAAAGATACCCAGAACATAGCCCTAGGTATTTGAATTAAATTTATCCGCAATTTTAAGATGTCAATTTAACTTCGGATTTTACTTTAACGGCTTGAGTCCGAGAATTTCTCTAGCTTCTGCCGGAGTTGCAATTTCTCTGTTCATCAGTTTAGCCATCTGAACTACTCTTTCAACCATTTCTCCGTTGGACTTGGCAAGAACGCCCTTGCTAATGTAAACATTGTCTTCAAAACCCACACGAACGTGACCTCCAAGAGCAATAGTTGTAGCTACGATACCCCAGCAGTTTTTACCGATACCTGTTGCAGTCCAAGTTGAGTCTGCCGGAACGGAAGTTGCCATGAACACCAAATCTCTTGGAGTTGCAGTCATCTGCACACCTAATACAAAGTCAAAGTGAATTGGATAGTCAATATGACCCTTTTTAGCTGCCTTGAGGGCAAAGTCAATCATCCCCTTGTCGAACACTTCACATTCAGGCTTAATGCCTCTCTGCTTCATGATATCTCCGAAGTTGTTGATAGTATTTTCTGTATTGATAAAGATTTCATCTCCGCCGAAGTTGCAAGTACCGCAGTCAAGTGTAGCCATTTCAGGTGTAGGTGTAATCTCTGTGGACTGAAGTCTTTCAAGGTCAGTCATACCAACTGCGCCTCCTGTGGATGGCTGAATAATAACATCAGGACATTCTTTTCTAATAGCATCAACCATTTCTTGAAATCTGCCCTTGTCCTGTGTAGGCGTACCGTCGTCCCATCTTACGTGCAGGTGAATAAGAGCCGCACCCGCCTCATAAGCGGACTTTGCTTCTCTTACAACTTCCTCTACAGTATAAGGAACAGCCGGATTGTTTTCCTTTGTTACTTCTGCTCCACAAATACAAGCACTGATAATTAACTTTTCCATTGTCAATCTCCTTTTCATACATAAAAGTTAGTTTATATTAAGGCGCCCCAAAGGGCTCCAAAATCACGTTAATCGTTGATAAGTATATCATATTGTCAGTCAATATGCAATCCGAGTACACATTTCTTTAAGGTTTCTCCCTCACAAAGATTTAATGCGTATCAAAGAATTTACTTGCTTATTTCCCTATGAGTGAGGGTCACGCGATGACCCTCTGCTTTAAATTTTTCAGAAAAAACGTTTGCTAAAGTAACGGATCTGTGCTGACCTCCTGTACATCCGAAAGCAATATTAAGATTGTATTTTCCCTCTCTGATATATGATGGAATCAGTTTCGCAATCATAGAGTCCAAGCTTTCTATGAAATCCTTAGTTTCCTGATACTTCATCACATATTCCTGAACTTTTTTATTGTTCCCTGTAAGTTTTTTAAGGCTGGGCACGTAGAACGGATTCGGAATGAAACGAACGTCAAAAACCAAATCAGCTTCCTGCGGAATACCATATTTAAAGCCAAAGGATGTTACATTTATGGTAAAGCTTCCTGCATGACTTTCCCCCTCTAAAAATTCCTTAACCTCTTCCTTTAGGCGCATGGATTTCATTTTGGAAGTATCAATAATCAAATCCGCATGCTTGCGCACCTCTGAAAGTATTTCCATCTCTTTTTCAATTCCCTTTCGAGAACTGCCTGATTTTGCCAGAGGATGACTTCTTCTGGTTTCGTTATATCTGCGTATTAAAACATCAATGCCGGCTTCAAGATAAATTAGTTTAACATCAACTCCATTTTTCTTAAGGTCATGGATAACCCCTAAAGCGTTGTCAAAAAATTCGCCTCCACGGACATCAATTACCATGGCTACTTTGCCTACTTCAGAGGAACTGCTGTCAATAAGATCTATGAAATTTTTAAATAAAGCAGGTGGCATATTGTCTACGCAATAATAACCTATATCCTCCAAACAGTTAACTGCTTGGGACTTTCCCGCACCTGATAAACCTGTTACGATAACAACTTTCATATTCCCTCACTCCTAATTTTACTTAAAACCAATTAGAACATTTCTTTTGCGTAATATTTTTTGTAATATTTTGCGTAATATCTTATGTAATCTCTTACTTAATCATTTACATTATTTTTTTACTATATTTACAACCCGCTCCGGTTCAATTCCTGCTGCAAAGAGTCTTTCGATAGCCTTTCCTGCGTCTCCCACCCTTGCCGGCATATGCGCGTCGGAACTGACAATGAATTTAACATCGTATTCACGGCAAATGACAAGCTCCGAAAGGGTTAAATGACTGTGCCACGTAGACACTTCCATAAGAGTATCGGTTTCCGCACAAGCTCTTGCCAGCTCTCTCATGTCGAAAGGTCCCTTGTCCCCCGGATGTGTAAGAATGCTTATATTATTCTCGTGAAGCGCCGCAACCGTCATATCGGTGTTTTTCTTCATAAGCAACTTCTTGCAATAGCCTCCTGCTACATGGTGGTTAATCCAGTTAGGCACACAGTTTCCGTGTAAGATACCGTAATGGTACCCCGCAATAATGAAATCGTAAGCAGATATTTCTTCCTTTGATACATCCAAATGGTTTCCCTTAAGACCTATGTTGGCTTCCACTCCCAGCAGAACTTCTATTTCAGAATGCCGAAGCTGAGCCTCTTCCACATCTTTTCTCATATTGGGCACTGCTTTGCGGTCAATCCCATAGGTAAGATGTCCGGGGCCATGGTCGGTAATTGCAATCTTTGAAAGTCCCGCCTTTACAGCTGCCGATACATTGTCTTCTATACTTCCGATTCCGTGGGAATAGGTAGTATGGGTATGTAAATCGTAGGTTATGGCATAGCCACCGAAATCATATCCGCTAAAAATATATTTGTTACTGCTACTCATAGTTCTTATTTCCCAGTATTCTAACTTCCGGCTCTAAAAGTACACCCGTATCTCTTAAAACCGTATTTTGAACCAGCCTCATAAGTCTTTCAATATCCTCCGAGGTGGCTCCTCCTCTATTTACGATAAAACCTGCGTGAAGCACCGAAACTTGTGCTCCCCCTACCATCAGTCCCTTAAGACCTGCATTCTCAATGAGAGCTCCTGCAAAATTGCCCTCAGGTCTCTTAAAGAAACTGCCTGCGGAGGGAAGATTTACCGGTTGTTTTTCATTTCTCTTCTTGGCAAGCTCTTTCATCTGCGCACGAATAGCCTTTTGGTCACCTTTAGACAGAATATACCTTGCTTCAACCACCACTTCCCCTGTTTTCATCAGGTTGCTGTGGCGATAGCCAAGTCCAAGCTCCTCTGCCGGCACAATTCGCTCCACGGTTCCATCCTTTGAAATAGTCTTAACTTCTTTCAGTATATGAGCCATTTCTCCGCCGTAAGCTCCCGCATTCATAAATACGGCTCCGCCTACGCTTCCAGGAATACCCCCCCGCAAATTCAAAGCCTGTAAGGGACGCCTCTGCCGCCTTGGCGGCAACCTGTGAAAGCAAAGCCCCTGCTCCTGCCACAAGCTCGCAATCTTCTACCCTTATATGCTCCAGCCCGTCGCCAATATGTACCAATACACCCTCATAGCCGCCATCACGGATGAGTAAATTGGAACCGTTGCCGATAACCATATATTCCACTGCTTGACCGCAACAAGTGCCATTGCCCCCGCAGCCTTTAACTTCGCAACCGCTGCAACATGAACCTGAACATCCCTGACAACCCTCTGCCCCTCCAGTGCGTCCCAGCATATACAAAGTATATCTTAAATCTTCCAAACTCTTGGGTTTTACTAAGAGCCTTGCTTTTCCACCGGCTCTAAATGAGGTGTAGGAACGCATATCCGCATTTTCAACAACCGCTTCCTCACCTAAATTCGCTTTAAGAAGTTCTTTAACCTTTGATAAATTCAAATTTGCCTCCCTTTGCTAATCTTCTGCAATTATTTGCAGAACCTGTTCCAATTTATTATATAAAGACCTTTCTATTCCGCTATAAAACGGTAAAATGTCCTCGTTTACCATATAAGCCATAATCGCAGTCTGATATTCCTTTTCGCTGAAATTAAAAGTGAATACAGGATATCCCTCACTCATGAGGTAATAATAAAGGCATACTCTTGCCAGCTCCGTAGTCTGATTGTCAAAGGGCCAAATTTCAATAATTCTGTTGTGAATTTCAACAGCTTTTAAAAGCTCATTGCTTTCTGCTTCTTCCTTTGGGCTATTGACTTTCTTGGAAAATTCCTCCATAAGTTGACCTACGGACTGCGCCGACGGCGGATTATAAGCAAGCTCATAAATAACAGGATTGTTTTGGCGATAGCTTATCTCCGCAGGCTCCTGACCTGAAATTACAGCATAAAGTCTGTTAATGGTACGCAAATTCAGTGAATTTCCCATCTCCAGCATATCATTCATTTCCTCCTGAAGCCTTTGGTACCTGTCAATAGTAAGATTGTCAATAATGGTGGTTTCCTTTGAAACATTTCCGTCAAGCATATTTTGAACATCTTCTCTGGTCAGTGCGGAACCGCTCAATCGAAGTGCTGAAAAAGCCATATCTTCAAGATTAATACGTTTAATCACCTTTTTCACTTCAGGTTCTAAAGGTGTATTAGCCATAATCGAAGCTCTCTTTTTTCGTATTTCCTTGAGCATGAAACAGTCCTCCTTGCAATGCTATGCAATTTTCTCTTATAGTTTTTATATTATCATAGGCTTGCTAATTTTACTAGCTTTCTTCGTAGAACCTGTTCCAGCTTGAGCAAGCTTCTATCAACTCGGTAAAGATTTTCATTTGAGGGGTAACCAGCTTGCTGCGGTGGCGCAATATCTGACAATGCATATCCGATTTAAGCGGGCAGTTTAATATCTTTAATTGTCCGTTTCCTGTAAAGGTTTCCGTTACAAAATACGGAAGATAGGATACGTAATTCCCTGTCGCCACGAGCTTCATAAGTAGCGTGGTACTGTCAATCTCCATAGTTGGTGAAACTTCAAGTCCATTTTTGATAGCAATGCGATCCAGCTCATCACGGTAGGAAAGTCCTTTCTCCGTTAACACTAAAGGATGGGACAATACCTCTTCCAAAGAGCATTTCCTCTTTTTTGCCAAGGGATGATTCGGTGCTGCAATGAAGCAAGTCTTTACTGTGGTTATGGCGTCAATTTCCCATTCCTCACGATACTGCGGTTCCTCAATACATAAAAGCGCATCCACAAGATTCTGATTTACGGCATTGTACATCTGATTTACATCCACCTGACGTATAAACAGCTTCACGTTCGGGCAGCGCTTGCCGAACTGTTCCACTACCTCAGGCAGAAAATAACTGCAAAGAGAATCGTGAGTTCCGATTCTCAAAGTTCCTGTAATCACACCATGATTTTTCAGAAGAGAAAACATTTCCTGCTCCTTTGTCAGCATTTCATCCGCATAATGCTTTAACAGCTGTCCGTCATTGGTAATGCGAATACGCTTGTTAAATCTTTCAAACAGCAATACGTGCAGTTCCTCTTCAAGCTGTTTTATTTGGATGGTGACTGCCGATTGAGTATAGCCTAATTCCTCCGCAGCCTTGCTGAAGCTTTCCAGCTCTGCCACCCGCGTAAAAGTGCGTAGGTTTTTCAGTTCCATAATAGCCTCCTTTGTTCTCACTTTGTCATATTTTTGATTCCGATATTAAAAATATTCATAGGTTTTGATTTATGTTGAAATATACATTTTCCCAGTTTCGCATAAATTATATTTAATTATATCATAAAATCTATGAATTTTACAAATGTCTTTGTGGGAGTTAAGGTATTTGCGTAGCTAAAAATAAGCATTATAGACACACATTATGAACAAACAGAAAGGCACATTGTAATGAACATCATCATAGGGATATTAGTTTTGGGTTATTTTATTCTCGCAGGTTATACTTTATACAGAGGCTTTAGTGTTAAAGACCTGAAAGACATGACCTTTAACGGAGCAGGAGACGCCTTTTCCCTTTGTAAAATATTGATGACAGTCGGAATAGTTACAGGCATTTGGCGCATTTCCGGCACCATAATAGCCTTTGTCTACTATGGCGTTCAGATAATTACTCCCTCTCTGTTTTTGCTTATAGCTTTTTTAATTACCTGTCTTCTCAGCTATGCTTTGGGCACCGCATTCGGAGTGGCGGGAACAGCCGGAGTGATTTTTATGACTTTGGCACGCAGCGGAAATGTAAATCCGATTATTACAGGTGGCATTTTACTGTCCGCCATATATTTCGGAGACCGCTCTTCCCCTATTTCCAGCACCGCAAACATGGTAGCTGACCTGACTAAGACAGACCTTGGGAAAAATGTAAAAGGAATGATGAAAACGGGAGCACTGCCTTTCTTAGCATGCCTAGTAGTCTACGCTATCCTGTCTTTCAACAATCCTTTACTGGCTATGAATAAAGACCAGATAAACGTCTTAACAGACAGCTTTTCTGTAACACCGCTTGCCTTTATTCCCGCAGCTTTCATACTGTTCCTGCCTATGCTAAAGGTTTCAGTAATGAATTCTCTGCTTGCCAGTATCATCAGTGGTGCTTTAGTCGCAGGCTTTGTTCAGGGAGCCGGCCCTTTGGAGCTTCTGCGCGCCTGCGTACTTGGATACCACACCGCAGACTCACAGCTTGGAGCTATAATTAACGGAGGCGGCATGATTTCTATGCTGTCCACAGTTGTGGTTGTACTGATTTCCTGTTCATATTCGGGTATATTTAAGGGAACCGGTATTTTAGAAGAAATCGTTCGCCACACTTCCAAGCTTTCAGATAAAATCGGAGCTTTTCCAAGCATGATTTTGGTAACGCTTCTTTCTTCCGCTGTATTCTGCAATCAGATTGTTGCCATAGTTATGTGCGAAAATACTATGGGTGACTATTATAAAGAATCCGGTCGCACGCAAAATCAGTTGGCTATGGATATTGAAAATACAGCAATAACCATTCCGACTTTCATTCCTTGGAGTATCATGTGCACCGTACCTTGCGAGCTTTTGAACGTAGAGTATTCTTCCCTTATTTTCGCGGTCTATCTCTACGCTATTCCTTTAGTAAACTGGGTTCGCCCCCTGCTTACAGAAAGAATACGTACTTTGACCAAATTTGCGTAACGTAAAACACCGCAGGCACTCAATCAATTAAATATATTTTAGGCAAAGACTTTTATCTATTATGTTTTAAACTTTCAACCGACAAATACAAAATCCCCGTTTCATTTGAAACAGGGATTTATTTCGTTTATATTTGTTTATAAAAATGTCTGATTTCGTTCTATACGACTTTAAGCTGCCTTTCTAGCTGCTTTCTTTTCTTCCATTGTGTTAACAACGATAGCACAGGAAGCGTCGCCTGTAACGTTGAGAGTTGTACGTCCCATATCGAAGATTCTGTCAACGCCTGCAACAAGCGCAATACCCTCGATAGGAAGGCCCACGGACTGAAGTACCATTGCCAGCATAATCATACCTGCGCCCGGAACACCTGCTGTACCGATGGAAGCAAGAGTTGCTGTAAGTACAATTGTTACCAGCTGGCCGAAAGTAAGGTCAATACCGAAGCAGGAAGCTATAAAGATGGAGCATACGCCCTGATATATAGCTGTACCGTCCATGTTGATAGTAGCACCCAGCGGAAGTACGAAAGAAGTGATTTCTTCGGAAACTCCAAGCTTCTTAGTGCAATCCATATTGATAGGAAGTGTACCTACGGAAGAAGCGGATGAGAATGCGAAAATCATAGCAGGAGCTACGCCCTTGAAGAATTTAATTGGGCTGATTCCTCCAACTGTACTAACTGTAAATGAGTAAACTACTACAGCGTGTACGATATAGCAGAGGTAAGCGCAAAGAAGAACCTTTGCCAAAGAACCGATGATAGCTGCTCCGTTCTCTGCAACAACAGGGCAGAGTAAGCAGAATACGCCGATAGGTGAAAGACTTATAATCATTCCCATAGCTTTCATAAATACCAAGTTCCAGTCTTCAATTCCTGTAACAACTCTGCTTGCCTTTTCTCCGCAAAGGATTACAGCAAAACCGATAACCAGAGCCATAACAATAACCTGAAGCATAGTTGCGTTTGCAATAGGTGCCACAAAATTGGACGGGAAGATGTTTACCAAAGTATCCATTAAAGGAGTCTGTTCAGCAGCCTCATATGCCAAGTCGGAAGTAGTCAGTGCAGGGAATGTACCCTTGAATAAATTAGCACCGATAAGACCGATGGTTACAGCAAGAGCTGTTGTAAAGAGATAGTAAACAACTGTCTTTAAGCCTATGCTTCCAACTTTTTTGATGTCCTTCATGGAAATTACACCGCTCATGATGGAGAAGAGTACGATAGGACAAACAATGAACTTAACTAAATTTAAGAAGATGGTACCGAAAGGCTTGATGTAAGAAGTTGCAAACTCTGCATGGCCCTGCATCAAAAGACCTGCAATAATACCAAGTACAAGCGCAATAAAAATCTGCGCAGCTAATGAAAGCTTTTTCTTTTCATTCATAATGAAATATTCCTCCTTGCTTTATACCAATAATATCAACTACTGGTTAGCTAACAAAACTAGCATAAGATGTGCCTGAAAATCTTTCTCATAACATCACCCCTTGCAAAGTATACAATATCATAAATTTCATACAACAATCAAGTGATTATACAGTTTTTGTACAATTTTATGTACTTGCTTATGCACTTGCTTTCATTATTTACAGAATTTAACACAAAACAAGTACGAAACATTTCAAATTCCTTGACATATTTCGTACTTTTAAAAAAATTCTGTTCTATTTTTTAATCGCTATTTTTTAATCGCTATTTTTTAATCGCTATTTTTTAATTCTATTTTTTTAATTTTATAATTCCTCAACCAAATACACATCATCAAAATGTTCAAGATATTCGGTGAAGTCGTTTTGGCTCATGCGATTACGACGATTTGCCAATAGTCTAAAGGAGATACCTCCCTTGACTAATGACGGGGTCTTACTAACATAAATTTTCTTTATCTCTACCCCTGTATCCTTTATATAATTTTGGAACTCCATGAAATTCGCCGCATTAGCCAGTTCTATGTGGTAATAGGAGGTTCTGGCATTGGCATCTACCGCAGATTCTACGAAAGGCAGTATTTCCAATGTAATAAACAATATAATGGAAGAAACTAAAGCCACAGAGTAAAAACCTACTCCTACGGAAAGTCCTATGCAGGCACTCGCCCAAAGACCTGCGGCTGTTGTTAAGCCAATAACTTGTCTTCCTGCCAGTAATATGGTACCTGCTCCCAAGAAGCCCACGCCTGTAATAACCTGAGCTCCTAAACGTGCAGGGTCGGCATTAGTATTCAAATATTCGCAGATAAACTGATCTGTCATCATGGCTACGCAAGAACCTAAACTCACTAAAATATAGGTTCTAAAGCCTGCGGTCTGTCTGTGAGCGTCTCGCTCCAAACCTATTACTCCGCTTAACACCGTCGCCACAAACAGCTTCATCAAAACCGAAGCAAAGTCAGTTCCTCCGAAATTCTGATATAAACTGCTGAAAAAAGAATCAATAATATGCATATGCCTCTCCTAATCAGTAATTTTATTTAGTAATCAACAACTCCGCAATCTGAACTGCATTAGTTGCCGCACCTTTACGAACCTGATCGCCGCAGCACCAAAGATTTATGCCTCGCTGGTCGATAATATCCTTTCTGATACGTCCCACGAAAACAATGTCCTGATCGGAAGTTTCCAAAGGCATAGGATACTCATGAGCATTTAAATCATCTACAAGTCGGCAGCCCGCAGCCTTGGAAATAGCAGTTCTCGCTTGCTCCACGCTAATAGGCTCCGCCGTTCTTACTAAAACCGAAATGGAATGGCTGCGAATTACAGGCACCCTTACGCAAGTACAACTTACTTTCATGTCCGGAAGATGCATAATCTTGCGTCCCTCGTTTTGAAGCTTCATCTCTTCGGAGGTATAGAGATTCCCTGTATCTCCCCCAATTTGCGGAATAAGGTTATAAGCAATCTGATGTTGGAATACCCTTGCCTTTGCCTCTTCACCCTTTCCCAGAGCTTCTACCTGCGCCATAAGTTCCTTTGGTCCCTCAGCTCCTGCGCCTGATACCGCCTGATATGTGCTGGCTACCATGCTCTGAATAGGACTGATACCGTTAAGGGCATTTACCGCCACCGCTGTAATAATGGTGGAGCAGTTAGGATTGGAAATAATACCCTTGTGGTTTTTAACATCTTCTGCATTGATTTCAGGAATTATCAGCGGAACCTCATCATCCATTCTGAAAGCTGAGGAATTATCCACGAACACTGCCCCTGCCTTAACAATAGCCGGAGCAAAGCGTTTTGCAATATCATTTTCCGCCGCGCCGAGTACTATGTCGATACCCTCAAAGGCATCCTCTTCAGCTTCCTGAACAGTTACCTGCTGACCGCGAAATTCTATGGTCTTTCCCACAGATCTGGCACTTGCCAGCAATCTTAATTCTCCTACAGGAAAGTTTCTTTCTTCTAATATTTTTTTCATTTCCATGCCTACTGCGCCTGTTGCACCTAGGATGGCTACATTATATCTTTTCATTTTTCATTCTCCTTTCGATTAACCTACAAAGTTATCATAAAGCACACGAATAGCACGCTCAAAGTCTTTATTATCTACACCTACTATAATATTTAATTCATCCGGCCCCTGTGAAATCATACGGATATTAACTCCGTTTTCTCCCAAAGCGGCAAAAATCTTACCCGAAGTTCCTAGTTTTGACGCCATTTTACGTCCTACCGCAGCTACTATGGCTATATTTTCCGTAATACTTATGGAGTCAGGCTTGAAGTTCTTTTGAATATCCCCTACCAAAGAATACAGACAAGGCGCCGCCTTGCTGGCATCTACCACTAAGGAAACCGAATCAATTCCCGATGGAAGATATTCAACGGAAAGGTCATACTTTTCAAAACCCTCTAAAATCCTGCACAACTCTCCCACTCCGTTAGACATTCCTGTCTTTGCAACAGTAATTGAAGTGAAGTTTTTGCGACCGGCTATACCTGTGATAACTCTTCCTTCGTCTTCCACCAAATCGTTGAAGTCCGACATAATCAAGGTGCCCGGGTGCTCCGGATCGTTGGTGTTCTTTACATTTAGGGGTATATTTTTTTCTTTAACAGGGAAGATAGTTCCCTCATGAAGCACCTGTGCTCCAAGGTAGGATAATTCCCTAAGCTCGCTGTAAGTAATTCTTGCGATTGGCTGTGGATTTTCAACGATTCTAGGGTCTGCCATAAGAAAACCCGAAACATCCGTCCAGTTTTCATATACATCCGCATCCAGTGCGGCGGCAGCCAAAGCACCTGTAATATCCGAACCGCCTCGGCTAAATACCTTAATGCTTCCATCGGGCATCACGCCATAAAACCCCGGAATAACCACTCGTCTCCCCTCCGCTGCGTGTACTAAAGCCTCGTAAGTAAGCTGTTGGTCAATGGTTCCGTCCAAATTAAAATGAAGCCAAAGTGAAGCGTCCAGGAAATCATATCCTAAATATGCCGCCATAATCTTGGCTGCCAAATATTCTCCGCGGCTAACCAGTTCATCCTGCGTTATACCCTTTGCCATCCTTTCACGGATTGTATTTAATTCACTTTCGATATCTATGTCCAGCTTCAGTTCGTCACGAATAGCCACATATCTGTCATAAATTATTTGGAATATGGAATCGTTGGATACGCCATATTTAATATGTGCATAGCAAAGATAAAGCAAGTCCGTGATTTTATGGTCGTCCTTGGAACGCTTTCCCGCTGCGGACACGACTACCACCTTTCTTGCAGGATCTGACTCAATAATTTTTTTCACTTTATTCAGCTGTACAGCATCCGCCATGGAGCTGCCGCCAAATTTCACAACTTTTAACATTTATCTACCTCCGAAAAATCTTGCCTTTTCTTGCTTGATACTATATCATTATAATTGTGAAATTGCAAGCAATTTGCAGACTTATTGCTAGAAATTACCACTTTCTGATAAGGTCTTTTGCAAACACAATAACTGATTTAAAAATATTAAGTTAGGAGTATAGTATGAGATATCAAAGTACAAGAAACGGTTCATTGACAGCTACATCTTTGGAAGCCGTTCTCAAGGGCATGGCATCGGACGGAGGACTTTTCCTACCCTCTGATATCGGCAAAGCTAACTTTGATTGGAAATGCACTCTTGGAGCGGATACTCGTTCCATCGCAACTTCCGTCATGTCAGCTCTCCTGCCCGACTTCGAAAATATGAAAGAGCTGGTTGAAAAGGCATATTTAAATAAATTTGAAACCGAAGATTTAACCCCTGTGGTTAAGGTAGGCAATCACTTTGTTTTAGAGCTTTTCCGAGGCCCTACCTCCGCCTTTAAGGATGTGGCACTTTCAATGCTTCCACAGCTGATTTGTGCAGCAAAAAAGCAAACAGGCGATACCGATACCACGCTTATTCTTACAGCCACTTCCGGAGATACAGGTAAGGCTGCCCTTGAGGGCTTCCACGACATTTCCGGTATACGCATTATCGTTTTCTATCCCGAGGGTGCCGTTTCTGCCGTGCAGCGACTTCAAATGGTTACACAGGTTGGCGACAATGTCAGAGTTTGTGCCGTAAGAGGTAATTTCGATGATGCTCAAACAGGAGTTAAGAAAGCCTTTGCTGTGGTTCGGGAGAAAGACCTTTTGGCAGGTCGCAACACTTCTCTTTCCAGCGCCAACTCCATAAATATCGGTCGTCTGGCACCACAGCTCACCTATTACTTTAAGGCTTACTCCGATTTAGTGGCTTCCGGAGCTGTTGCTGTGGGCGAAACCGTAGACTTTTGTGTTCCGACAGGAAATTTCGGCGATATTCTTGCCGGATATTTTGCTAAAGCCCTCGGTCTTCCTGTGGGACATTTAGTATGCGCTTCCAACGCCAACAATGTTTTATGGGACTTCCTCACCACAGGAACCTACAACAGAAAACGACCGTTTCTCAAAACCACCTCTCCATCCATGGACATTCTGGTGTCCAGCAACTTGGAGCGTATGCTCTTCCTCGCTTGTGGCGATTCGGAGCAGGTGGCAGGCTGGATGCGGGATTTAAATGAAAAGGGTTCTTACACAGTCACCCCTAGCGTACTTTCCAAGCTAAAGGAAACTTTCTGGGCAGGCTATGCTTCAGATGAAGCAGCGGCGGCTTCCATCAAGAAGCTCTGGAATGAACATAACTACCTTTGCGACACTCACACAGCAGTTGCATGGAATGTGGCAGAGCAATATCAGTCAGCAACCGGTTCAAATCGCCCTATGGTTGTTCTCTCCACAGCTTCACCTTACAAATTTCCTACGTCCGTACTTTCCGCAATTACAGATGGAAAGAATATTCCTGCGGATGAATTTGAAGTTATGGAAAAGCTGACAAATTTAACAGGTGTTCCTGTTCCAAATGGATTGTCGGGGCTTAACCGACGCCCGATTTTACACACGGATATAATTGATCCCTCAGACATTCTTGATTACGTACTTAAATAGAAAGGATTTCGTATAAATGCTAAATTTTTCCCGTAAGAAAAAGGTTACTTTACGCGTTCCTGCCACTATGGCAAATATCGGTCCGGGCTTTGACAGCTTTGGCTGCGCGGTATCACTTTACAATAAATTCACTTTTGAACTTACAGGCACCGACCTTGCATTTTCAGGCGTTCACGCAAAATATGCAAACGATACCAATATGGCGTACCAGGCATATGTAGCCACTATGAAGCGTATCGGCCAGCTTTCCGAAAGAGGAATCCGCATAACCATTGAATCTGATATCCCTATTTGCAGAGGTTTAGGCAGCTCCGCCTCACTTTTAGTTGCAGGTGCCGTTGCCGCCAACGAACTCCACGGGCGTCCTCTTTCCAATAAGGATATTTTAGAGATTGCCACAGAAATGGAGGGTCATCCTGACAATATTGCCCCTGCCATCATAGGTGGTCTAACCGCTTCTATGATGGATGAGGGAGTTCCATTTACGGTAAAGTACACCGTGGCTTCCAATATTCATCCGATTGTTATTATTCCGGACTTTGAGCTTTCCACTGCGGAAGCAAGAGCTGCTCTTCCAAAGCAGGTTCCTTTCAATGACGCAGTTTTCAATATCTCCCATGCAGCACTTCTGCTGAGAGCATTGGAATTGGGTGACGAAAATATTATTCGCCATGCCCTTTCCGATAAGCTGCACCAGCCATACAGAAAGTCTCTGATTCAAGGTTATGAAGAGGTTGAATCCGCTGCAATGAGTTTAGGTGCTATATCCTACTGCATTTCCGGCGCAGGTCCTACTCAACTTGCCATCGTAACCCAAGACCCCGAAAAATTCGTAAAAGCACTTTCCACTAAAATCTGCGTATCCCATCCGGGCTGGAAAGTAATGAGCCTTTCCATCGACAATGAGGGAGCTAAAATTCTTTAAGCCCATACAGCTGATATGACAAAATGCCCTATCAGTGTTAATTCAAAAAATAAGAAAGACAGGGTTTACACCCTGTCTTTTATATTTTTTTACCTTTTACCCTATAAGCCCGTTTTTACGGTGCCGGATATACGCAGTCCTTTTCCTTTAGAAGATTTGAATCTGTACCATAGAGCTTTGCTTCTCTGGCTTTGAAGAAATCCACCGCCGGTTTTGGAAACATTGCCATTGTCAAAACATCTTCTTCCTTAATCATATACTGCGCAGCTTCCTTACGTATTTTTTCAAGTTCAGGTTCAATAAGGTCTGCCGGTCTGCAAGTGATTTGCTCTTCATCACCGATAATCTTCTTTACAATCTCTTCCTTGATAGGAACGGAAGTGCGCCCGTACTTACCTCTCACCAAATCCTTGGCTTCGTTAGGAACCATCTTGTATCTTTCACCTGTTATTACATTCAGCACTGCCTGAGTACCGACAATCTGGCTGGATGGAGTAACAAGTGGCGGGAAGCCGAAATCTTCTCTTACTCTTGGAACTTCCTTAAGCACTTCGTCGAACTTGTCTAAAGCGTTGGACTGCTTTAACTGACTTACCAAGTTGGAGAGCATACCGCCCGGAACCTGATACATGAGAGTCTTGATATCTACCCCCATAACCTTTGGATCGATGAGACCCTCATTGATGTACTTTTCTCTGATTGGCTTGAAGTGTTCAGCAACTTTGTTTAAGGCGTCCATATCAAGACCTGTATCCCACTCCGTTCCCTTAAATGCGGCAACCAGCGGCTCTGTAGGCGGCTGTGATGTGCCCTCGGCAAATGGAGAAATTGCTGTATCTATAATGTCGATACCTGCTTCAGCAGCTTTCATGTATGTCAGCGAACCGAGGCCGGAAGTAGCATGGGTGTGTAATTCAATAGGAACCTTAATCTCGGATTTCAGCGCCTTGATTAAGTTATACGTATTGTATGGGTCGCAAAGTCCCGCCATATCCTTGATACAAATAGAGTCTGCTCCCATCTGTTCAATTTCCTTGGCAAGATTAATAAACAGTTCATTTGTATGAACAGGGCTCTTTGTGTAAGAGATGGTAGCCTGAGCATGACCGCCGTACTTGTTGCAAGCCTTAATAGAGGCTTCAAGATTGCGCGGGTCATTAAGAGCGTCAAAGATACGGATAATATCAATACCGCCTGCTATTGCTCTGTTAACAAACTCATCCACTACATCATCAGCATAGTGCTTGTAGCCCAAAAGATTCTGACCGCGAAGCAACATCTGTAGCTTTGTATTTTTCACTCTCTTACGGATTTCCGCCAGTCTGTCCCATGGGTCTTCATTTAAGAAACGAATGCACGCGTCATAAGTCGCCCCGCCCCACATTTCCATGGCATAATAGCCAACGCTGTCCATAACTTCAAGAATAGGTAACATTTCATCAGTTCTCATTCTTGTTGCCATCAAGCTCTGATGACCGTCTCTGAGGACTGTTTCTGTAATTTTTAACTGTCCCATTATATTTCCTCCATAACGAAAATAGCCTCTTCCCATAATTTTAACGCAAAGCAACATTCCCGTCAAACAAAAATCGTCAGAATTTAGAGAATTTAGAGTCTGTTTAGAGCCTGTCGCAATTATTTAGAATATTGCGCAGATGTCCTCCAATCACCCTTTTAGCCGTAGGCTTCGCCTTTGGTTCAGCCTCCGATTTCTGATAATAACAAATACTGCCGCGCACTCCCTCATTGTCCGTCTCAACAATAGCATAGCTCCCCACCGAACCCTCTGCGGAGTGAGTGAGACTTCCGGGATTGATTAGCAAAATGCCCTCTTCTTCCTCCACCAGCGGCATATGGGTATGCCCGAACAATGCTGCTACGCAGTCAAGCTCTTGCGCGCGGTAAATTAAATTCATAAGGTTACGCTTTACTTTCTGCCCGTGACCATGGGTCAATAATATATCTCCCGCTTCCGTCTCAATTACCTTAAAATCTCCCGAGCCGTAGTCTCCGTCACAATTACCGCGAACACTGTACAGGCATATGTCTATTTCTTCTGCCAAAGCCTCCGCGTCTCGAATGTAGTCTCCCAAAGGTATGACTGCGTCAAAACCATCCTTTTCGCGCTGACGGCATATTTCAACAGCCTTTTTTATATCACCGTGAGTATCACTGAAAACAAGAAACTTCATTACTTCTCCTCTTCGTAAATTATTACGCAGGTTTCATTATCACATTCAGAAAGCTTTACAGCCACCTTTTCCCTGCGAGATGTTGGAATATTTTTCCCCACATAGTCGGGTCTTATGGGCAGTTCTCTGAAACCTCTGTCTATAAGAACTGCCAGTTGAATGGTGCTGGCTCTGCCAAATTCTGTTACGGCGTCCATTGCCGCTCTTACAGTTCTTCCTGTATAAATGACATCATCAACTAAAATGACGTTCTTTCCTGTAACTTCAAAATTTATTTCACTTCCGTGAAATTCAGGCTTTTCCGATTCCGCAATGTCGTCTCTGTGGCGGGTAATGTCCAGCTCTCCCACGGGAATCTTCACTCCCTCGAAGCCCTCAATATTGGCTGCCAAACGTTTTGCAATGGGAACACCTCTTCTCTTAATTCCCACTAAAGCGATATTGTCACAACCCTCGTTCTTTTCTATGATTTGATGAGACATTCTTTTAAGAGCTCTCTCAATTTCTTCCGTTTGCATTACTTTTGATTTTATAACCATTTTACCTCCGAATTATTTAAGAAAAAAAATCTTGCCTCACGACAAGATTTAATTACATTACTTAAGAAAAACGCATTGCATATTTAATCTTGACGGTATCTCTGTACCAGCTTAAAGATTTTATAAATTGTATTCAAATATTATCACATCAATGAAATCCGAGCCCTTGCGTTTGCAATTTGAAAACTTTCCTGCAAAGGTAAATCCGCTCTTGATAAGGGCTACCTGACAGCCAATGTTGGTGGATTCAGTCATAGCCTCAAGTCTGTCAAAATGGTTCTGCTCTTTGGCAAGCTGAATAGCTTGTCTTAAAACTGTTGTACCTAAATTCTGTTTGAAACCTTTTTCCCCGAAAAAAATCTTAACTCTGGCTAAATTTCGATTTAGGCGATCAATATGATTGAAATTAACCCTGCCGATAATCTCCCCCTTATCATTTAGCACCAGATACATATAAATTTTATCTCGCTTCTGATTCTGAAAAGCTTCCCTAATCAGCTCATTAAAGGTATTGTACTGATAATACAGCGGATTTCTGCTAAAACCTATACGTCTGAAAAAATCTGCGTTTTCATGCTCAAATTCAAAAATTCGAAGAATGTCTGAATCATTTGCTAACTCTAATCTCATATATCCCTCTTTTTCATATTAGTCAATCAAATCATGAAAGAATTTGAAGACTCATCACAACTCTTATTTTCTAATACTAACATTTTAGAACGCCAAAGACTCAATGTCAAAAGTTTTTTGTATTTTTACTTGGCTTTTCACTTGGCTTTTTAAGCTTGCTTTTTAAGTTATAATTTCCCTTGGATTTCTAAGTTTGCTTCCCGACTTTGCTTTTTAAGTTTGCTTCCCGACTTTGCTTTTTAAATGTCAAATGTTAATTTGGATTTTTACTTTAAGCCCTCAACAATAAGCTCCACCGGACAATGATCGGAACCTAAAATATCAGTATGAATTTTGGCGTCCTTTAAGTTATCCTTTAGGCTTTCAGAAGCAATAAAATAGTCAATTCTCCATCCTGTATTTCTCTCTCTTGCCTTGAAACGATAAGACCACCAGCTGTAAGTCACCGTATCAGGATAGAAATATCTAAAGGTATCAATGAGACCTGCATTCATAAGTTCTGTAAACTTACCCCGTTCTTCGTCGGTAAAACCTGCATTTCGACGGTTTGTTTTCGGATTCTTTAAGTCTATCTCTTCATGTGCAACATTCAAGTCACCACAATAAATGACTGGTTTGGTATTTTCCAATTCTTTAATATATGCACGCCAGTCATCTTCCCACTGCATACGATATTCAAGGCGTCTTAATTCGTCCTGGGAATTTGGAACATACACTGTGAGGATATAGAAATCCTCATATTCCAAAGTAATAATTCTACCCTCATGGTCGTGTTCCTCAACACCCATTCCAAGCTTCACGGAAAGTGGCTTGTGCTTTGTAAAAATAGCCGTTCCCGAATATCCTTTCTTCTCTGCATAGTTCCAATATTGATAATACTCAGGAAGTTCCATTTCAATCTGTCCCTCCTGTAACTTTGTTTCCTGCAAACAGAAAAAGTCCGCATTCAACTGATTGAATACTTCCATAAAGTTCTTTCCCATCACAGCCCTAAGACCGTTTACATTCCATGATACTAATTTCATTTTTTATATCCTTTTTCTTTCCTGATATCAAATACATATTAGCAAATGTATTTATACATTTGCCCTGTGCAATTCTCTATGATCATATCATATCTTTTATTATGATTTTAAAATGAAGATATGATGAAATAGCTATGCAACTTGGGGATATTATATCATGTTTACATGATATAATTCAGCCATGTGCGTTTTTGCTGAAGTTTATGAAAGCAAAATATTCGCACGGCTATATGATTTTTGTATAATGACTGCATTTGCAGTCATTATATCACAAAATCGGACCACTCGCTATCGGAAGCTTCACTGGAGCTTCCGTTTACGCTCCTGCCTTTCGGTTCGATTCCCGTTATCTTCTTCATATTAAAAAAATAGATACCATTTGGTATCTATTTTTTTATGGTGCGGATAACAGGTCGACCGGCTGATTCTCAGCCTTTCTTCTCGCCTCCTAATCAGTCGGCTTCGAACCACTCGCTATCGGAAGCTTCACTGGAGCTTCCGTTTACGCTCCTGCCTTTCGGTTCGATTCCCGTTATCTTCTTCATATTA
>JBHBZU010000001.1:0-2685 GCA_041797745.1 Bacillota bacterium | reverse complement strand
ATCTTTTGCGCAAAGGTAGGCTGGAAAATAAACAGGTTTGCAGGACTTTTAACCTTGTTTTCGGTACTTTTTCAGAAAGTCAGAAGGAGAAAAAGAGGTTTTCTTTTTAAATATTCGGGAGAAATAGGATGAATCGTCAAAGCCTAAACTGTAAGCAATCTCATTGATGTTGCAGGAGGTGTATATTAATTGACGTTTGGCTTCGGTTATTTTAAGGTCTAAAATATATTGTTTGGCTGAAGTTCCGGTATAAGTTTTGCAAAGAGTATTCAATTGTTCTCCTGATAAGTGTAGTTGTTCGGCATACTCATTTATTGTAAGTAAATGGTTCCGATTCTCTGATATGAGTTTCTTGAATTGTATAAGTTGTGAATTAGTAGTATAGTGTTGCTGCTGATTTTTAGCAGCAAATCGTTCTACCTGTTTATAGATATACTGAATGTCAATACTTATATCATTCCTAAGCTGAAAATTCTCTATCAAATCAGGGAAAGCGATTTCTAATAGATTCTTGAGTTTGTCATTTATATCCAGATAAGGAGATAAACAGCATAAATTCAACTCTTTACCTAAAGAATAGTCAGTAGTAATAATATATCCTTTGCTGCTCTCCGAATAATCCCAATTATGAACTTGCTTTGGACTGACTAAGAATATTCTATTGGGCTTAATTTCGTATTCCTCAAAATCTATCACATAAAAACCACTCCCACCTGTGAACCAAACCAATGAAAAAAAAGAGTGCCTGTGTGGCCACTCTACTTCCGGGTCTTCTGTTCCTTCAAATGTCCCTGCATAGTATGGAATATGTTGAGAAGGAAGGGTTAATAAATCTGATATAGAATATTCTTTTAACATGGTACAAAGTTACGGAAAATTTAGGGTAGGCAAAAGGAATTTAGACTTCCATACCTACCCCAATTATTATATACGTTCTGTAATCTGCCTTTCCAGACTTTCCAACTTATGAGAAAGTACTTCCATATCTTGGCTAATTTTCTCTTTGGTTATCTTGGCATAAATCTGCGTGGTCTTAATATTGGTATGCCCCATCATCCGGCTGACCGTTTCTATCGGAACTCCTTGTGAGATAGTTAATAAAGTTCCGAAGGTGTGCCTGCTGACATGATAGGTTAAGCGGGTTTTAATACCGCATTGTTTAGCTATCTTTTTCAGGATAGTATTACATCTGCTATTACTCGGAACAGGAAAGATTCTGTTATCCCTCGTATAGCCTTTATACTTCTCTATTATCCGCTTCGGAACTTCCAATAGCCGGATACTTGAATCGGTATTGGTTTTCTGTCGGCGGGTTATTATCCATAAATGACTGTCAAACGAGGTTTTAAGGTTATCCTTTGTTAGATTCTTTACGTCCGAGTAGCTAAGTCCGGTGAAGCAGGAGAACACAAACAAATCCCTTACCAATTCATATTGGGCGTTCTTCATTTTCGCATTGACAAGCAAATTAAGCTCTTCTTTATTGAGGAACCCCCTGTCTTTTACTTCGGGGCTTATCAGATATCCGGCAAACGGATTAATAGCTAACTGACCTGAATTTCGGGCTATGGCTACTATATGCTTAACGCCTATCATGTACATCCATATCGTATTGGTGGAACACTCTCTTTCCGTTCTCAAATAGTGTTCAAAGCCGTTGATAAAGGCAAGGTTAAGTTCTTTCAGGAATATATCTTCCCTGCTATATTCCTGTTTGATATAGTTTTCCATGTGTTTATAGAGCGTACAATATTTTCTATATGTACCTTTTGCCCTGTTATATCCTACTTTCTTTGAGAAATCATGATTATGTTTTGCAAACAGGGTTAGAAATGTATCTTGCTTCACCCCTAAGCCTAAATAGGCGTTCTTTACTTTATCGGCTGTTACAAAGCCGTCCGCCTGCATTACTTCCTGATAGTGGCGGTTAATATCGACACGGATTTTGTCTAATGCAAGGTTGGTTTTTACGGCTAATGTGCTTTTACCAGTCAGCCTGCCTGCTTTGGTATCCCAGAGATTAGGGGGAACATTCATTTTACAGCTGAACTGTGAAATAGTTCCGTCAATCGTGATTCTTCCCATTACAGGAACTGTTCCGTCAGGCTTAGAAGCGTTCCGCTTCAAATAGAATAAAATTTTAAAAGTGCTACGCATCTTACTCAAAGTTTTTATGGTTACAAAATTAGTTTACTTTGAGCTACAAGAGGTTATACGACGTAACGCAAGGTACTGCCACGCAGTGCCTTATAAGCAAATTGCACTTTTACCGCAGGTAATGAGATGGTAATTGAACTTTGTCTTACCTTTGTCTATCGGTGGCTTTGACTGCCTAAAAAACAAGCCAAACAAAGAACGTTTTCCGCACATTATCAGTCTGTTGTCCTCATTTGGCTGTTACCTGTTTTTTTGTTAGACTTTTATTTTATATAACCAAGTGTACAATAAAAAAATAAGAGAGATTTATCTATCATCAGCAACAGTTGTCAAAATATCGATGCAGGGTGTATCAGCAGGTATTTTAGTTTGATCGAAAAATGAATTATCATGTTGCTGAAAAAGAAAAGGCTGCCTTATAGGGCAGCCTTTTCGAGGGTCAACATGCTTTTTCCGTCTTTATCGGCAAGATGCAGTTGTGTTTCCGTTTTACCGGATTTCACTTGCGTTACGTTTTCAAAAGCATTT